>JAQWYA010000033.1 GCA_029254215.1 Pseudorhodobacter sp.
CGCTTGGTGATGTTGAGGTTGGGGGCTGTTTCTGTGGTTAGGAGGATGGCGTCTATCTGTAGATTGCGCTCAGCTTTTTCGTTAATTTCCCGTTCTTTTTCTGCGAGTTCTTTTGCTGTTTCAATATCATTGCAATCATCGCAAATTATATATGGGCTGCCCCAACGCAGTTTCTTCCCACACTCCTTACAAGCCGCCATTAAAGCCTCCCTAAACCGACATTCCCCAAGTGGCCTGCCGTTTGACGTGAGGATCGCCTGATTGCGCCAGTTGATCAAGCGTTTTGCGCCCCGAGCGGCGTCTGCGGTCGCGCCACAGGCCACCGTTGTCGCTTATTGCTGCACTGGGCAGCCAAAGCCTGAGATCGGCCTCACCGTGCCTTACAGAGGCTCTACGGACGCGCTGGGCGGCATCAGGGTTCGCCCCTAGCTGATCAGCAACCACGACAAAGGGTGGCAGTAGCAGCCCTCAAGCTGATTGTTGTCGTGCATCCACAAAGCACCCAACTAGGGCGGTCAAGGGCGATTGGTCGGTGTCGCTCCCCTGCTAACAAAACAATCGGACCGACAAGAAATTCGATCACACATCTGTTCACACATTGGCACTTTTGGTATAGATTTGCGCGAGTATAGACGTTGTGTAGCTGAGCCGACCTGTCGGCGGAGAGCCTTTTAAGCCATTGAAAATGGTGAATAAAGGTGCAATGGTAGAGCAGCAGCTTCCCAAGCTGAATACGAGGGTTCGATTCCCTTCACCCGCTCCAACCTCCCCTCAATTTGGATGATTTCCCCTTTCCTTGGACGCGCCGCCCGCTTAGCACTTGGCGCATCTTGCATGTAAAGGAGCATCCCATGGCAGAGATCATCCGCAACGGCGTCGGCAAACGCATGAGCGAGGCCGTCATCCACAATGGTACAATCTATGTCGCCGGTCAGGTCGGCAATCCGGACGACAACGTGACCGAGCAGACCAAAACCTGTCTGGCGCATGTGGACCGCATTCTGGCCGAGGCCGGGTCGGACAAGACGCGGATCCTGTCGACCCAGATCTGGCTGGCCGATATGGCGGATTTCGCTGCGATGAACGCGGTTTGGGATGCTTGGGTGCCGCAGGGGCATACGCCTGCGCGGGCCACGGGCGAATCTGCGCTGGCGGCCCCCGCCTACCGGGTTGAGGTCATCGTGGTCGCGGCACAGGCCTGATCGCGAAAGGCATGGCCCGGATCGCGGGCCATGCCGGGTTTTCAGGTGTTATCCGTCAGATAGGCAACAAGCTGACGGGTTGAGCCATCCTTTTGATCGGCTGGCTCGCGGCCCTCAAGGATCGGCTGCAGCGCCACGGCAAGCTCTTTGCCCAGCTCCACCCCCCATTGATCGAAGGAATTGATCCCAAGGATCACGCCTTCGACAAAGACGCGGTGTTCATAAAGCGCCACGATCTGCCCCAGCACAAAAGGCGTCAGCTGGTCAAATGCCAGTACGGTCGAGGGCCGGTTCCCCGGAAAGACGCGGTGGCGCGCCTGACGGTCCAATTCTGCGCCGGTCAGACCTTTGGCGGCCATAATCGCGCGGGCTTCCTCAAGGCTGCGGCCCCGCATCAGCGCCTCTGCCTGCGCCAAACAATTGGCGACCAAAAGCAGGTGCTGATGCGCCAGATCAGGCTCATGCCCCTTTCGCATCACCATGAATTCGCAAGGCACAACGCGGGTGCCCTGGTGGATCAACTGATAAAAGGCATGCTGGCCGTTTGTCCCCGGCTCCCCCCAGACAACGGGGCCGGAATGGATTTCAAGCTCGGCCCCATCCATAGAGACGCGCTTGCCGTTGCTTTCCATCTCCAGCTGCTGGAGATAGGCCGGAAGACGGCTAAGCCGTTGTTCATACGGCAAAACAGCGCGGGTGGTATAGCCACAAACCTGATTGTGCCAGATCCCGATCAACGCCAGCAGGATCGGCAGGTTCTGCGCGGGCGCGGCGGTGCGGAAATGCGCATCCATATCCGCAGCCCCCGCCAGAAAATCCGCGAATCCGTCTGGCCCGATGGCAAGCATCAAGGACAGGCCGATCGGACCCCACATCGAATAGCGCCCGCCGACCCAGTCTTCAAAGCCGAACACCCGCTCCGGCGCGATCCCGAAGGCCGCTGTTTTCTCGGCCGAGGTGGACAGCGCCACGAATTGCGCCGCAGGCTCCGCCACAACCCGGCCCATCCAGTCTTTCGCGGTCTGGGCATTGGTCATCGTCTCGATCGTCGTGAAGGTTTTGGAGGCAACGATTACCAAGGTCGTCTCGGGGTTCAGCCCACGCAGACAATCGGCAATATGCGCCCCATCGACATTCGAGACGAAATGACAGCGCGGCCCATCCGCAAAGGGCGACAGCGCGATATAGGCCATATAGGGCCCCAGATCAGAGCCGCCGATCCCGATGTTCACGACATCGGTGATCTTGCCGCCCTGCCCCTTGATGCACCCTGCGCGCAGATCCGTCGCGAAGGCCTGCATCCGGGCATAGGTTGCACGGACGTCCGGCAGAACATCGCGGCCCCCGACCGTCAGGCTGCCGTCCATGTTGCGCAAGGCGGTGTGCAAAACGGCGCGGCCTTCGGTCTCATTGATGGCAGCGCCGGAAAACATCGCCTCGCGCTTTTCCGAAACACCCGCCGCCTCCGCCAGATCCAGTAAAAGCGAAAGTCCTTCGGCATCCAGATTGGTTTTGGAGAAATCAAACAGGGCCGCGCCATGACGAACCGAGAAGTCTGCCGCGCGGCCCGCATCCCCGAAGAGGCCGAGAATAGAGCGTGACTTTACGGAGTCATAATGTTTTTCAAGGGACTGCCAGATGTTCTTCATGTTCATTCCGCCCAATGTACGGTTGCTTCCTCAAGGACCACGCGCACCGGAGCCTTTGCGATGGGCAAGGTCTCGGCCTGTTCAATGGCCTGGCGCTTTGCCGCCCCGGTGATCAGGATATGGGTGCGCAATGCGCCCCGCAATACGGGTGCGCTCAGTGTGATGCGCGGCTCTCCGGCGGCATCGGCCCGCATCGGCAGCAGGATCGGGGCCTTGTCGGACAAAGCCTCCTCCAGCCGGTCGGCGCCGGGAAACAGAGAGGCCGTGTGCATATCTGCCCCCATGCCCAGCAGCAGAACCGAGATCGGAAGATGCGGGCGCAGGCCGTCAGCCAGCGCCTCCATCGCGTCTTCGGGCTGCGGCGTATCAGCGTAAAGCGGCACGATCTGCGCCGCTGCCGCCTTGCCCTGCAACAAGCGCTGTTTCAGCAGGCGCGTGTTGGAACGCGGGCTGCTTTCATCCACCCAACGTTCGTCATTCAGAAAGACCGAGACATTCGCCCAATCCAGATCGACCGCCGACAAAAGGTCAAACACTGGCCCCGGCGTGGAGCCACCCGGTACGCAAAGCGATGCCCGGCCTTCCTGGCGCAGGGTTTCGCCCAATTCACCTGCGATCTGATTGGCCAGCGCCAGCATCATCAGATCCTGATCGTTGTAAGACTTGAACTTCATTCCCGGATCTCCCGCCAGCGGCGCCCGTCGCGGTGCATCAACATCAAGGCATCCTCGGGCCCCGACGATCCTGCATCATAATTGCGCGGTTTGTCACCTCGGGCTTCCCAGCCATTGATGATCGGGTCGGTCCAGGCCCAGGCGGCCTCGACCTCATCCCCGCGCATGAACAAGGTCTGATTGCCCCGGATCACATCCATAATCAGCCGTTCATAGGCGTCCGGAATGTCGGCCCCGTCCGCGCCCAAAGCCTCGGCGAAGGACATATCCAGCGGTACCTGCGTCAGGCGCATCCCGCCCGGCCCCGGCTCTTTGATCATCATCATCAGGTTCATGCCCTCATTGGGCTGCAACCGGATCACCAGCACGTTTTCGCGCCAGCCCTCGGCATCGTCAAAGATGGAATGCGGCGGCTCGCGGAAGGTGATCGCGATTTCCGAGGTCCGCGCCCGCAGACGCTTGCCCGTGCGCAGATAGAACGGTGTGCCCTTCCACCGCCAGTTCGAGATATTGGCCTTTAGCGCGATATAGCTTTCGGTCTTGGAGGACGCATCTTCGCAATGCTCCAAATACCCCGCCTGCCCGTTTCCGGCCATATATTGCCCGCGCACGATGTCTTCGGGACGGACCGGGTCCAGCGCCCGGATCACCTTCAGTTTTTCATCGCGTACCGCGTCCGGGTCAAAGTGATAGGGTGGCTCCATCGCGATCAGGCACAAGAGTTGCATCATGTGGTTTTGCACCATATCGCGCATCGCGCCGGATTTGTCGTAATAGGCCCCGCGCCCCTCGACGCTGACGGTTTCGGCCACGGTGATCTGCACATGGTCGATATATTCGGATTTCCACAGCGGCTCGAACAGGATGTTGGCAAAGCGGACCGCCATCAGGTTCTGCACGGTTTCCTTGCCCAGATAATGGTCGATGCGATAAATCTGCGCTTCGTTGAAATGCTGCGCCAGACCCGCGTTCAGCGCCTTGGCAGAGGCAAGATCCCGCCCGAAGGGTTTTTCAACGACGATCCGGCTGTCCTTGGTAGCAATGCCATGCTTGTGCAGACGTTCCGCAATATCGCCGAACAGCGACGGGGCAACCGAGAAGTAGAACGCTTGCACCACATCCTTACGCACCCGCTTTTTCAGCGCGGCCCAGCCTGCGGTCCCCTTGGCATCAATCGTTTCATAGCCGATGCAGGCGACGAAAGCGTCAATAATCGCCGGGTCTTGTTTGTCTTTGGCCACGAATTCCGCGATCGCCGAACGGGCATTTGTGCGGAACTCATCCTCGGTCATGTCAGAGCGCGCAGCCCCGATGATCGCACTTCCCTCCGGAATCTGGCCCGCCCAGAAACGCCGATAGAGGCCCGGAATGATCTTTCTGCGCGCCAGATCGCCGGTGCCGCCAAAGATAACGAGATCGAAGGGTTCTACTGGGATGACGCGCGAAACCATGGCTTTCCTCGAATTGACGGTGCGTATACTCAGGCGATAACGGAAACTGTTAGCGCTAACTATCGCGTTCTAACGCTCTGTGATGCAAAAGTCCAGCACCGCCGCCGCCCATGGTTCTTGCCCGGAATGGCTTAGAAGACTGGCGCTTTGATCTGCTGCTCACATCCGCGTGATGCGGCAAAGCTGCCCGCCCTTCAAGCGCGAATGCACAGTCCTTGGGCAAGCTAAAGACGGACCCGGAGGTCAGAGGCAGGCTGCGCCGTCATCAGGCGTCCAGCTCGGCATCCCAATAGAGGTAATCCAGCCAGCTTTCATGCAGGAAATTCGGCGGGAAGCGGCGGCCATGGGCCTGCATTTCCTCAGCCGTTGGGGTTTTGGGTTTGCGCGCAAGGGCAAGACCGGAGTGTTTGAGCAACCGCGACCCCTTGCGCAGATTGCACGGAGAGCAGGCGGCCACGACGTTTTCCCAACTCGTGATTCCCCCCCGCGCGCGCGGCAAGACATGGTCAAAGGTCAGCTCACCCTTTGCGCCGCAGTATTGGCAGCAAAAACCATCCCTCAGAAAAAGATTAAAGCGCGTGAAGGCCACGCGCTTTTGAGGTTTTACGAAGTCTTTAAGTACAACAACCGAGGGGATCCGTATCTCGGCCCGCTGGCTTCGGACGATGTGATCGTATTCGGCCACAATCGTCACCCTGTCGAGGTAGGCGGCCTTCACGGCATCCTGCCAGGGCCAAAGCGACAAAGGATAGTAGGACAGAGGCCGATAATCGGCGTTCAGCACCAAGGCCGGATATTGCTTCAGCGCTGCAGGCTCTCGCACAAAAGCTGTTCGGAAATCACCATCCATCGTCAAAAACGCCCCTCGTGCCTTGCTTGCCACCGGCACCAAGGCGGGGAGACCCGCCCCGATACCACCGACTATATATCGCGTTTGCGCCGTGGCAAGCCCCTCGATTTGCGCAAAACGGGATGCCACAGGGGTAGACGAAGCAAGTAACGCGGGCGTGACAGAAGCGCTGATCTAACCGATCAATCGCTGATGCAGAAAGGATAGCGCCGCTGACAAGCCATCCGGGGCAATCCCGTGCCCGGTGCCCTTCATCACATGGCCGTAGGTTTCAAACCCGGCAGCCACCAGCGCATTGCCCGCAAGACCCATATCCTCGAAGGGAACAACCGGGTCCTGATCGCCATGGATCAACAAGACCGGCGGTTTGACAAGGGCCTCGGTTACTAGTGCTGCCGGGTGCAGCAACCGCCCCGAGATCGCGACAACCCCGGCCACCGGAAGCGTCCGGCGTGGGGCGACATGCAGGCTCATCATCGCACCTTGCGAAAACCCGACGAGAACGAGCGCGGCGGGCGTCAGACCTTCTTCGGCCAGACGCGCATCCAGAAAGGCGTTCAGATCCTGCGCGGCCTGCGTCAGACCGGCTTCGGCGGCAGCCTCGCTCGACCCGTCAATCCAGGGAATCGGGAACCATTGCAGCCCAAAGCCGCCACCCTGACAGGGTTCCGGCGCATCGGGCGACAGAAAAACCGCCTCAGGGAGATGCGGGGCCAAAGGGTCGGCAAGACCCAAAAGATCGGCCCCATCCGCGCCATAGCCATGCAGGAACACAACCATCTGTTTGGCTTGGCCCAAGGGCGCGCCGGCCCGACCGAATTTCAGCTCTCGCGTCATGATATCCCTTCTCGTGCTGTCGATACCCGGTAATAAGCCCATAAGATACGCGCGGCAACCGATCGCCAAGGGGCCCAAGCCTCTGCCATCTGGCGAAACGGCTTTTCCTTGGGCCGTTCGGGAAGATCGAAAAGCCGGGCGGCTGCCTCTTGCAGGGCGAGATCACCGGGGGCAAACACATCCGCCCGCCCGAGCGAGAACATCGCATAAATCTCGGCCGTCCAACTGCCGATGCCGGGCAAGGCCACAAGCGTTGCCAGAACCTCCTCAGTGGGAAGCGAGCGCAGGCCCGCATAGTCAAGCTCCGCCCGCGCCAGCGCCAGCGTATAGCGGATCTTTTGCCGCGACAGACCGCAAGCGCGCAGCGCCTCCTCATCAGACCCTGAGACGGCCTGCGCCCCGGTTAGATCCGCAGCCTCCAGCCGCGCCATGATCGCACGCGCAGAGGCCACGCTGACCTGCTGCCCGATGATCGCCTCCAGCAAAGCGCCAAACCCGTCGGGGCGCAGACGCAAAGGGATCGGCCCGATAACCGACAGCGCCTGGGCAAAGCGAGGCTCCGCGGCGGCAAGCGCTGCGGCCCCCTCTGCGATGCAGCCATCGCCCTGAATGATCCGGCCAACCATTTCGCCCCCTTCCAGCCTCAAAGCGACCCTAGGCGGTTTGCCTGCAGGCGAAAACCCTGATCCCGACCAGAAGTGGTGTGTGTTTTGCCCGCCCCAAAAGACGCCCCGCATCCCTGCCCCGCCACAGATCCCGTCCGGGCTATTTGTATGGATGACAATTTGGCCCCTTGCCCAAGGGCCAAAACAGCGCCTAAGCCTTAGGCCATGGAAAATACCGCAGACTCCCCCCTGTCCGAAGCCCGCGCCCGGCGCAATGTCTGGGTGCTCGTCGCAGCTCAAGCCCTTCTGGGCGCACAAATGCCGATGATCTTCACGATCGCCGGGCTTGCGGGCCAAAGTCTGGCCAGCAACAAATGCTGGGCGACCTTGTCGATCACCATAATGGTCATCGGCTCGATGCTGTCCGCCACGCCGCTTTCGGCCATCATGCAGCGCTATGGGCGGCGGGTTGGCTTTTGGATCGGCACGCTTGCAGGGGCACTCGGCGCGGGGATCGGCGCTTACGGCCTGATGATCGCCTCTTTCGAGGTTTTCCTCATCGGTGCCCTGTTTTCCGGAACCTATATGTCGGCGCAGGGGTTCTATCGCTTTGCCGCCGCCGACACCAGTTCAGACGCCTTCCGCCCCAAGGCGATTTCCTGGGTCATGGCAGGCGGGCTTTTGTCGGCGGTGATCGGCCCGCAATTGGTCAAGGTCACGGTCGAGGGCATGGTCGTGCCCTTCGTCGGCACCTATCTGGCCGTGATCGTGCTCAATCTGGTCGGCTCGTTTCTGTTCCTGTTTCTCGACATCCCCAAGCCCGAAGCCCCCAAGCCCGGTGATGCCCGTGGCCGCACCCGGTGGGAGCTGATCCGAACCCCCCGCATCGCGGTAGCGGTCATCTGCGCCACGGTCTCCTATGCTCTCATGAACCTCGTGATGACCTCGTCGCCCCTGGCGGTCGTCGGCTGCGGTTTCAGCAAATCCAACGCCGCCGATGTGGTGACGGCGCATGTGCTGGCGATGTATGTGCCCTCTTTCTTCACCGGCCATCTGATCGTCCGCTTCGGGGTTGAAAAGATCATCGCCCTCGGGCTCGTCATCCTCGCCGCCGCCGGGGCCATGGCCCTGACCGGGGTTGAGTTGGAAAACCTCTTCATCGCCCTCATCCTGCTGGGCATCGGCTGGAACTTCGGCTTTATCGGCGGCACGACGATGCTCGCCTCCGCGCATAGCCCCGCTGAAAGGGGCCGCATGCAGGGCCTCAACGACCTGATCGTCTTCGGAGGCGTCACGCTCGCCTCGCTCAGTTCCGGCGGGCTGATGAATTGCTCCGGCGGTTCGGTGGAGGAAGGCTGGCAAGCGGTCAATATCGCGATGCTCCCCTTCCTAATCCTCGCGGGTGCAGCCCTGATCTGGCTGGCCCTGCGCCCCAAAGAGCACCGCGAAGCCTGATCCCAAACCACGCACGCCCAAAAAAGCCCCCCGCCGCCCTTTCATCTGTTCAAAAATATCCTCGGGGGGGTCCGGGGGGGCAGACAGCCCCCCCGGTTTATAGGCAAAAATCCGGGGGAGGCAGACAACCCCCCCGTTCGCCCGCAAGCGCTCAGCCTCGCGCAAAGACCAAACTTCTCAGCGCAAGGCCGCCAGCAATTCCAGCCCCGGCTCTCCCGTAACCACCATCCCACGGCTGCGCTGGAAGTCGGAAATCGCGGCGCGGGTCCGCGGGCCAATCACCCCGTCGGTCCCCTCCGTATCAAAGCCAGCTCGGGTCAACCCTGCCTGCAGGTGCTGACGATCCTCTTTCGTCATTCCATTGGCATCCGGCGGAAAAACCCCCAGGATCGGCGAGCGCCCCAGCAGCCTGTCCGACAAATGCCCGACCCCGATCACATAGCTTTCCGAATTATTGTAGCGCGTGATGACGGTGAAGTTGCGAAACACCATAAAGGCAGGCCCGGCCGGACCGGAGGGAAGCAGAATGCTCGCCGCGCCATGATTGGGCACCGTACCACCCCGCATATCACGGATGCCCATTGCCGCCCAATCGACGGGGCTGCGGGTGGTCTTGCGCCCGGCAAGTGTTGCGTTGAACCCGGCGGGCAGGCGCACCTCTACCCCCCATGGCTGTCCCTTGGTCCATCCCGACTTCGCCAGATAGGCCGCGGTCGAGGCCAGCGCATCGGTGGGATCCTCCGACCAGATATCGCGGCGGCCATCTCCGGTGAAATCCACCGCAAACAGCTCATAGGACGTTGGGATGAATTGCGTATGCCCCATCGCCCCGGCCCAGCTTCCGGTCATCCGCTCGGGCGTGATGTCGCCGTTTTGCAGGATTTTCAACGCAGCAACCAATTGGCTTTCAAAAAACGCTCCGCGACGCCCCTCAAAGGCCAAAGTCGCCAGCGCCGACAGCACCGGAATATCGCCGCACCGCTCTCCATAGAAACTCTCCAGCCCCCAGACGGCGGTGACAACATGCGCCTCCACCCCATAGCGCGCCTCGATCCGCGCCAGCGAGGCCCCCTCGCGCGCCAATGCCGCCCGCCCCTTGGCGATCCGCTCCTCCGAGGCCGCAATCGACAGGTAATCCTCCAGACTGCGCTTGAATTCGGTCTGGTTGCGATCCCGCTCGATCACCTCCGGCAGAAACCCGATGGAGCGTTTGGCCGAGGCTAAAACCGCCTCTGACACGCCCTTGGCCCTTGCGCGCCCCTGAAAACCCGCAAGCCAGGCGTCAAAAGATTCGTTCGGCACAGGCCGCATGGAAGATTGTGCCGCCACCGAAGGCCGGGCGGCAAAGCGCGCGGCAGGGCTACAGCCTGCAAGGGTCATTGAGCCCAGACCAAGGGCAAAAGCCCTGCGGGAAATCCACATATCATGCCTCAAATCGTTTCTTGTGATTTGCGGCCAGCCTAGCCGATTGCCCCGCTTTGGGAAAGCGCTGCTTAAAAACGGCCCGAGAGCGCCTGCCAGACCAATAGCCCCCGGCTTTTGAACTCCGACAGATGCAGGGCACCGGCGGCGACGCGCTGCGGCTCTGCCCTGGCAAGGCGCAACAGGGCCTCCGCCTGCCATCCGGCCAGCATCGCGGGGGCAGATGCGGCATGACGCGCGGCCTTTCGGGCCTCGGCGAGACGGTCAAGCCCGCGCTGCGCAAGCCGGGCGACAGCCTCTGGCCGGCCATCAATCAGCGGAACACGCCCGCGCGCCTCCAATTCCGGCACCGCCTGAAGATAGCTTGCCAGCCCCGCCGCCCAGCCCATTGCCCGACAGGCAAGCTCGGCCTGCGGCGGGGCCTTCAACGCCTTGGCGCAAAGCCACATCAGCGCAGCGGAACTGTCTTCGATATACGCGTCGAAGGCCGTCTCATCCTCAAAAGCCTGCTTATAGATATCCCAGCGCCGCGCCTCGATCAGCCGGTCCATTACCGCCACGGGTAAGTCAGCACCGGAGATCAGATCGGCCAGAGGGGACATCACCTCATGCGCGCGCACCACGCCACGAGAGGCATCCTCCACCGCATCGCGCCACCATTGCAGCCGCATCTCGGCGATCATCGGCTCGGTTGTCAGCCATGGTGCGCGGGCGACTTCCAGATTGAAGGCGTAAAGCACCAAAAGCGGGGCGCGCGCAACCAAAGGTGCCGCCAAAGCAGCCTGAAACCGCCGCGGATCGCTGCGTTCGACAAGCCGCGCACAGGCCTCGCTCATGTCGCGCCGTCGCGGATCAGCTTCCAGATGATCGAATCCAGCAAAGCCTCGAAGCTCGCATCCACGATATTGGCAGACACCCCGACCGTGGACCAGCGCAGCCCCTTGCTGTCTTCGCTGTCGATGATCACGCGGGTCACGGCCTCTGTCCCGCCTTGGGTGATGCGGACCTTGAAATCCACCAGCTTGAGGTCATCAATATGCGCCTGATAGGGCCCCAGATCCTTGGCCAAGGCCTTTGCCAAGGCATTGACCGGGCCGCGATCCGTGCCGGTCTCATCCATGCTTTCACTGACCGACAACATCTTCTGATCGCCGATCTTCACAACAACAACCGCCTCAGAAAGGCTCACCATCCGGTCGCGCTTGTTCTTGCGCCGCTCCACCGTGACGCGATAGCGCTTCACCTCAAAGAACGTCGGGCACAAACCAAGAGCCCGGCGGGCCAGCAACTCAAAGCTCGCCTGCGCCCCGTCATAGGCATAGCCCTCATCCTCGCGCATCTTGATCTCGTCCAGAATCGTTGCAAGCCGCGGGTCCTTCGCCGCCACCTCGATCCCCGCCGAGGCAAGCCGCGCCCGCAAATTCGACTGCCCCGCCTGATTGGACATCGGGATCACCCGCGCATTGCCGACGATCTGCGGCTCGATATGCTCGTAGGTGCTGGGGTCTTTCAGGATCGCACTGGCATGAAGCCCCGCCTTATGCGCAAAGGCAGAAGCCCCGACATAGGGCGACGCCCGGTTGGGCACACGGTTCAGAATGTCATCAAGCATCCGACTGGTGCGCAATATCCCCGCCAGCGCCTCAGCGCTGACCCCCGTCTGAAAACGGCTGGCGTAAGGCTCCTTAAGCAGCAAGGTCGGGATCAGCGTGATCAAGTTGGCATTGCCGCAGCGCTCCCCCAAACCGTTCAGCGTGCCTTGCACTTGCCGCGCACCCGCATCAATGGCCGCAAGCGAGCAGGCAACCGCATTGCCCGTATCATCATGGCAATGGATCCCAAGCCGGTCGCCCGGAATACCGGCGGCAATCACCTCCGCCGTGATGCGCCCCACATCTGCGGGCAGGCTGCCCCCATTGGTGTCGCAGAGTACGATCCAGCGCGCGCCTGCCTCCAAGGCCGCGCGCAAACACGACAGCGCATAGGCCGGGTCCGCCCGGTATCCATCAAAGAAATGCTCGGCATCAAACAAGGCCTCGCGGCCCTTCTGGACGATATGCGCGAAAGACGCCCGGATCGCCTCAAGGTTCTCCTCCAGCGTCACATTCAGTGCCGTGGTGACATGGAACGGATGGGTCTTGCCCACAAGACAAACCGCCGGAGTGCCCGCATCCAGCACGGCCGCAAGCACATCGTCATTCTCGGCAGAGCGCCCAACCCGCTTGGTCATGCCAAAGGCCGTCATTGTGGCACGGGTGCGCGGCGCGTCGCCGAAAAACTCACTGTCGGTCGGGTTGGCCCCCGGCCACCCCCCTTCAATATGATCCACGCCCAAAGCATCCAGCGCCAGCGCAATCTGCCGCTTCTCCACTGCCGAGAATTGAACCCCCTGCGTTTGCTGCCCATCCCGCAAGGTCGTGTCAAAAAGATAAAGCCGCTCTTTCATACCAACCCCCCAAAGCCAAACCCCGCACCCCTCTTCTTGGAGAAATACCTTCGGGGGCGCGGGGGCAGACAGCCCCCGCTTTTCTGAGCAATCTCGTGGCGCAGACAGCCACCGCTTCCCGCCCCCAACACCACATTCCGCCCCCGCCTCACGTCAACCGCTCCAAAGCGGCCGCGTCAAACCCCGGCCCCGGCAGCAACTCCACCCCGGCCTTGCTCATCCGAACCTCAACCCCGGCCGCCATCAGCGCCGTTTTCATCGCATCCACCGCCGCGAAATCCTTGCTCTGCATCGCGGCTTCTCGCAGCGCCTCAAGCCGTGCGGCAAACCCGCTCAGATCCACCGCAGGCCCTTCGGCCCATGCGCCCATCCCCGGCTCCAGCAGCCCCAAAAGCCGGGCGGAGGCCAAAAGCCCCGCGCCATCCCCCTGTGCCGCCGCCAGATGCAACTCCGCCAAGGCGCCCGCCGTGTTCACATCTTCACACAGCGCACCGATGACCGAGGGCAACGGGCTTGGGGCGGGTTCGATGCCCGCCACGAGCCCTCTCCATTTGCGCAAGGTTGCTGCCGCCTGCTCCGCCTTTTCCGCCGTCCAATCCATCGTCTTGCGATAATGGGTCTGGAGGAACACAAAGCGGATCACCTCCCCCGGCACGCCCTGATCCAGCAAATTGCGAACGGTAAAGAAATTCCCAAGCGATTTTGACATCTTGCGCCCTTCGACCAGCAGCATTTCATTATGCAGCCAGATCTGCGCAAAGCTGGCCTCCGGATTGGCGCAGCAGCTTTGGGCAAGCTCATTCTCGTGATGCGGAAAGGCCAGATCGGTGCCGCCGCCATGAATGTCGAAACTCGGCCCCAGCAGCGCCTCGCTCATGGCAGAGCATTCGATATGCCAGCCGGGCCGTCCCCGGCCCCAGGGGCTGTCCCATCCGGGCGTCTCGGCATCCGACGGCTTCCACAGGACAAAATCCATCGGATCGCGCTTATAGGGCGCAACCTCGACCCGCGCGCCCGCGATCATGTCATCCACCGAGCGGCCCGAAAGTCGCCCATAATTCGGGTAGGAGCGGACATCAAACAACACATGACCCTCGGCGGCATAGGCGTGGCCCTTGTCGATCAGGTCTTGGGTCATCGCGATCATTTCGCCGATGTAATCGGTCGCGCGCGGCTCATGATCCGGGCGCAGATTGCCAAGCGCGTCCATATCCGCGTGATACCAGCCGATTGTCTCATCCGTGATCTCGCGGATCGAGCGCCCGGTTTGCGCCGCCCGCGCATTGATCTTGTCATCGACATCGGTGAAATTGCGCACATAAACAACGTGATCCGCGCCATAGACCTGCCGCAGAAGCCGCGTCAGCACGTCAAACAGGATCACATTGCGCGCATTGCCGATATGGGCCCGGTCATAGACGGTCGGTCCGCACAGATACACCCGCACGCAAGCCGCATCGAGCGGCGTGAACAGCTGCTTTGCCCGGCTCAGGGCGTTGTGCAAACGGATCTCGGTCATCATGTCCTACCCTTCAGCGGGCCGCAGATGCGGCTGTCCCGGCGCGGGCTTATCAACTTCGTTCGAGGAAGGAAACGAAAAGAAGGGCAGCCCGCGTGACGGATGTCAGCCGGTAATGCAGCAAATGCTTTTGAAGCCCTTGGTTTTCATGCATTGCTGGTACCACGCGGCAATGGGTCTGCCAAGCCTCTATCCCTGCGGGCACAGCGCTTGGGGGCTTGCCTTTGGCCAGTGGCTGGCTTCAACTTGGGGGCCTCCGCCCTGCAGGAAAGGAACCCGAGCATGATCCGCCTTCTGGTCTTTTTGCTGTGCTGGCCGCTGGCCCTTGCCGCCCAGACGATTCCCGCCCCCCTGTCGGACGGGATCAGCGATTATGTCGGTGCGCTGGAGCCTGAGACCGAAGCGCGGCTGAATGAAACCTTGCAGGCCGCCCGCGATGAAACCGGCATCCATATCGCGGTCGCGGTGATCGACACCGCCGCCGCCTATGACTGGACGGGCCGCTTTGCAGATCTGGGAACGCGCTGGTTCAACACTTGGGGCCTTGGCGATGCGACCCGCAATGACGGTATCCTGATGCTGATCGCCACGGGAGATCGCGAAATGCGCATCACCTTGGGGGCAGGCTATGACGTGATCTGGGATGGCCGGGCGCAGCGCGTGATCGACACCGCCATGCTGCCCGCGTTTCGCAATGAAGATTACCCCGCCGGGATCGAGGCCGGGGTCGCCTCAGCGATCGAGAATCTTGCCCGACCCTTCGCAGCGGGTGAGGCCGTGACCGAGGATAGCGGCTTTCCCGCCGAGGAAGGCGATTCCAAACTGGTTTTCGCACTTTTCGCGCTGGTCTTTGGCGGGTTCTTCGTCTGGGACTGGTTCGGAACGGCGCTTACGCGCGGCATCACCCGGTTTCGGCGTTGCCCGACCTGCGGCACGCGCCACTTGCACTTCGAACGGACCATCCTGAACCAACCGGAAGAGACCGTTTCGGGCAGTGGCATCCGGGGCGTGACCTGCAGCCAATGCGGCTATGAAGACCGCCAAAGCTTCACCCTGCCCTCCAAATCCGAGCAGCGCAGCAAGCGTTCCTCTTCCTCTGGGTCCGGCGGGGGGCGGTCTTCGGGTGGCGGCGCCTCGGGCAAGTGGTAGGGTGGCTCAGGCTTCTGCCTTTTCGGCAAGGGCCAGCCATTCTTCCTCGGCTTCGGCCAGCGCTTTTTGCTTTTCCGCGACTTTCAGCGTCGTTGTGTGAAACTTCTCGGGGTTTGCGGTAAAGAGATTGGGCGCATCAAGGATCTTGGTCAGCGCCGCGATCTCTCCCTCCAGTGCCGTCATGACGCCGGGCAGGGATTCGAGCCGCTTACGCTCAGTAAAGCTAAGCCCGTCCGCCTTGCGCGCGGCGGGTTTTGCAGCCGGAGCCGGCGCGGACTTCGGCTTGAACGTGGCCTCGGGCGCCCATTCCGTATCGCGCTGCGAAATGTAATCGGACCAACCGCCGGGAAAGACGCCAACCCTGCCCTGCCCTTCCAAAGCGACGGTCGAGGTCGCCACCCGGTCGATGAAATCGCGATCATGGCTGACCAAAAGCACGGTCCCGTCGTAGTCGCCCAAGATATCCTGCAACAGATCCAGCGTTTCAACATCCAGATCATTGGTAGGTTCGTCGAGGATCAGAAGGTTCGAATTGCGCGCCATGATCCGCGCCAGCAAAAGCCGCGCCTTCTCTCCGCCCGACAAAGACCGGACGGGGGCACGGGCCTGCGCCTCGGAAAACAGGAAATCCTTGAGGTAACCCACGACATGCTTGGGCGTGCCGCGCACCATCACCTGATCGGAATTGCCCGAAACAGCCATGGTCGGATCGCCCGTCAGGTTTTCCCACAGCGTCGCATTGGCATCCAACTGCGCACGGGTCTGATCGAAAACCGCCACATCAAGGTTCGTGCCCAGCGTGATCGAGCCACTGTCCGGCGCAATCTCTCCGGTCAGCATTTTTAGCAGGGTTGTTTTGCCGATCCCATTGGGGCCGACAAAAGCAATCCTGTCCCCGCGCAGAACGCGCAAATCCAGATCCTGAACGATCACCGTATCGCCAAAAGACTTGGAGATCCCCTTGGCCTCCACCACGCGCTTGCCCGAGGTTGGCCCCGCCTCAAACGCCATAGACGCCGTGCCCTGACGGCGGATTTGCGAGGCCCGTTCCTGCCGCAGTTCCGCCAAGGCCCGCACCCGGCCCTGATTACGCTTGCGCCGGGCGGAAATGCCTTCGACGGCCCAGCGGGCCTCGGCCTTGATCTTGCGGTCGAGCTTGTGGCGGGCGTCATCTTCTTCGGCCCAGACGGTTTCGCGCCATTCCTCGAACCCGTCGAAACCGGACTCACGGCGGCGCACCACGCCTCGGTCAATCCAAAGCGTTGCGCGGGTCAGGGACCGCAGAAACGCCCGGTCGTGCGAAATCAGCACAAAGGCGGTCCGGGTGGATTTCAACTCTTCCTCAAGCCATTGAATGGCTTGGATATCCAGATGGTTCGTCGGTTCGTCCAGCAGCATCAGTTCAGGCGCTTCGGCCATAAGACGGGCAAGCGCGGCGCGACGACGCTCCCCCCCCGAAGCAGAAGAGACCGGCGTTTCGGGGTTGAACTTCAACCCTTCGGCCACCATCGCGACTTTGTATTCCTCCCCCTCCGGCAAACGCGCGGCCGCATAGGCCCCCAGCGTTTCATAGGCGGACAGATCGGGGTCTTGTTCCATATAGCCGACGGTGACGCCCGGCGGCACCACGCGCGATCCGGAATCGGCCTGCACCAAACCCGCCATAACCTTCATCAAAGTCGATTTTCCCGACCCGTTGCGCCCGACAAGCGCCACCCGGTCGCCGGGATGCACGACCAGATCCAGCCCGTCAAAAACCGGATCGCCCCCAAAGGTCAGCGAAATGCCAGAGAGTTGCAACAAAGGGGCGCGGGCCATGTCAGATCCTCAACAAACGGTGCAGAAAAGCCGCCCCGGTCAGGGCGGCTTCGAATTTTCGACGAAAATTCTGTTTCAAGCAGAAAAATCGCGGGCTTAGGTCAGCCGACCAGTTCAAGACCCGAGAAGTAGAACGCGATTTCACGTGCTGCCGATTCCGGGCTGTCAGAGCCGTGAACCGAGTTTTCGCCAACAGACAAAGCGAATTCCTTGCGGATCGTGCCGTCATCAGCATTGGCCGGGTTGGTAGCGCCCATCACGGCGCGGTTTTTCAGAATGGCGCCTTCGCCTTCCAGAACCTGCACAACGATCGGAGCCGAAGACATGAATTCGCACAGTTCACCATAGAAGGGACGCTCTGCATGCTCGGCATAAAACGCGCCAGCCTGAGCGGGCGACAGGTGAATACGCTTCTGGGCGACGATGCGCAGACCGGCTTCTTCAAACTTGGCGTTGATCTTGCCAGTCAGGTTGCGGTTGGTCGCGTCGGGCTTGATCATCGAAAGGGTACGTTCAACGGCCATGATAACTCTCATTTCAAAGGGAGGCCGGGCAACGCCCCGCCAGATTGTTTGCGCCGCCCTGCTAGCATGGGGGCGGCAGCTTGAAAAGCCCTTGGGAGGCGTTGACGCCGCGCATCACTTCGGGCAAGGCGTGGGGCATGTTACGCATATCCGATATCAGCTACTCCGTCGAAGGCCGCCCGCTGCTTGTGGGCGCTTCCGCTACCATTCCCACGGGCCACAAGGTCGGCCTTGTCGGGCGCAACGGCGCGGGCAAGACCACGCTTTTCCGCCTGATCCGGGGCGAATTGGCGCTGGAGGGCGGCGAGATTTCGATGCCCGCGCGGTCGCGCATCGGCGGCGTGGCGCAAGAGGTTCCCTCCTCCTCAACCAGCCTGCTCCAGACCGTGCTGCAAGCCGATACCGAGCGGGAAGCCCTGCTGGCCGAATCTGAAACCGCCACCGATCCACACCGCATTGCAGAAGTGCAGGCGCGATTGACCGATATTGACGCCTGGTCCGCCGAGGGTCGCGCCGCGGCCATCCTCAAAGGGCTTGGCTTTGACGCCGAGGCACAGTTGCGCCCCTGTTCCGATTTCTCGGGCGGTTGGCGGATGCGCGTGGCACTGGCGGGGGTGCTGTTCGCCCAGCCTGATTTCCTGCTGCTGGACGAACCGACCAACTATCTGGACCTTGAAGGCGCGCTTTGGCTGGAAAGCTATCTGGCGAAATATCCCCATACCGTGCTGATCATCAGCCATGACCGGGGCCTGTTGAACCGCGCGGTGCAGGGTATCCTGCATCTTGACAGCAAGAAGCTCACCTATTGGACCGGGCCTTACGATCAATTCGCCCGCCAGATGGCCGAACGCCGCGCCGTGCTGCAAGCCGAGGCGAAAAAGCAAGAAGCCCGCCGCGCCCATCTGCAATCATTCGTCGATCGCTTCAAGGCCAAGGCCAGCAAGGCGGTTCAGGCCCAGTCCCGCGTCAAGATGCTGGAGAAGATGGAAACGATCACGCCCCCCGAAGAGGCGCGCAAACAGGTTTTCACCTTTCCCGAACCCGAAGAGCTGTCGCCCCCGATCATCAACATGGATGGCGTCGCGGTCGGCTATGACGGCCCGCCGGTGTTGCGTAACCTGTCCTTGCGCATCGATCAAGATGACAGGATCGCCCTTCTGGGTCGCAATGGTGAAGGAAAGTCTACGCTTTCCAAGCTGTTGGCAGGTAAACTTAAAGCGGCCAACGGCAAGATGACGCAAAGCAGCAAGCTGCGCATCGGCTATTTCGCGCAGCATCAGGTGGATGAGCTGCATATCGACGAAACGCCGCTTCAGCACATCCAGCGGATGCGCCCGACGGAAGGCCAGCCTCGCCTGCGCGCGCGGCTTGCGGGCTTTGGCCTGCTGGCGGATCAGGCGGAAACCGTTGTCGGGCGGCTTTCGGGGGGGCAAAAGGCGCGGCTTTCGCTGCTTATGGCCACACTGGACGCGCCGCATCTACTGATCCTCGACGAGCCGACCAACCACCTCGATATGGAAAGCCGGGAGGCGCTGGTCGAAGCGCTGACCACCTATTCCGGCGCGGTCGTGCTTGTCAGCCATGACATGCATCTTCTGGGGCTCGTGGCGGACCGGCTTTGGCTGGTCAAGGGTGGCGCAGTCATGCCCTATACCGAGGATCTGGAGGCGTATCGGAAGCAATTGCTGGCCGGTGATGACGAGGCAAAGCCGGCAAAACCCGTCGAAAAGCCGAAGAAAGCCAGCCGCGAAGATATTCTGGCCCTGCGCGCCGAGGCCCGCAAATGCGAAGAGCGTCTCGACAAGCTGAACGACATGCGCGACCGGCTGGCCAAAAAGCTGGCAGACCCCGCCCTTTATGAGCCGGAACGGCTGGGCGAGATGGAAACCTGGCAAAAGAAATATGCCGAGGTGATGGAAGGGCTGGACCGCGCCGAGGCACTTTGGCTCAAGGCGCAAGAAAAGCTGGAAGCGGCCGGCGCAAGCTGAGGCTGCGCGATTTAAGGCGCAATCTGCGCGCGCCCGCGCTAGGCTGAGGCTAAGCTCGGTGCATGGCGACGAACAGGATTGGCGATGGAACTCGAAACGGCGTTCTTGATCACGGCATTTGCCACGCTTTTCGTGGTGATCGACCCTCCGGGGCTGATCCCGCTGTTCATCGCGCTGACACCGGGCATGACCGCAGAACACCGCCGTGCAATCGGGCTTCGGGCCTCGATCGTGGCCATTTTCATCCTGACGCTGTTTGGCTTGACCGGTGAAGCCGTGCTGAATTTCATCGGGATTTCGATGTCGGCCTTTCGGATTGCGGGCGGAATCCTGCTGTTTCTGACCGCGCTCGACATGCTGTTCGAAAGGCGCACCCAACGCCGCGAGGGCCAGAAAACCGTTGCAGATCACGACCCGTCGGTTTTTCCCATCGCCATTCCGCTCATCGCCGGTCCGGGTGCCATCGCCACGATGATTCTTCTGGTCGGAGAGGCCGGAAGCTGGCAGGGCATTGTCGCCGTGCATCTTGTGATGATCTTCGTGATCCTGCTGGCGCTGGCGCTGTTCATGGTCGCAGGCCCGTTGGAGCGTGCGCTTGGCCGCACCGGAACCATCGTGATCACCCGGCTTCTGGGGATGCTCCTTGCCGCGCTCTCGGTCCAATTCGTCATCGACGGGATCATCCAGACCGGGCTTCTGGGCTGACGCCTTGCCCCCGCACGCCGCGCACCCCATATCTGGGGAAAGGAGCCTGTGATGGATGGTGAAACTCTGGCCCGGCTGGCCTATCTTGGCGTTCTGATCGTCGCGGTTGGCGGCTATCTTCTGGTGGAGTATCGCGGCAGGCTTGGGCAGGCCGCGCGCGGGTTCATGGCTTGGGGGTTGATCTTTGTCGGCGTCGCGGCGGGCTACGGCCTCTGGACGGACCTGCGCACCCAGCTGAACCCTAGGCAGGCGGTGATGCAATCCGGCGCGATTGAGTTGCCGCGCGCTGCTGACGGGCATTACTACCTTACCTTAGAAATCAACGGCAAGCCCTTGGAATTCCTGGTGGATACCGGGGCAACGAATATCGTTTTGTCGCATGGGGATGCCGAAGATCTGGGTCTGGATCTCAACAATTTGGTCTATCTTGGCTCGGCGCAGACGGCGAATGGGATTGTACGCACCGCACGCGTGACGCTGGAAGATGTAGCCCTTGGCCCCATTCGCGACGCGGCGCTGACGGCCTTTGTGACCGATGGCGATATGGACGAGTCTCTTTTGGGGATGGATTACCTTGGCCGCTTCCGGATCGAGATTGACGGCGACCGGATGATCCTGAGCCGCTGAAACGCAGCCCGCCCAACATGCAACGTCTAACTCATCTGAGAGGTGTTGGCGCACCCAGCACGATTCGAACGTGCGACCTCTGCCTTCGGAGGGCAGCGCTCTATCCAGCTGAGCTATGGGTGCCTGCCAATGGGATTACCCAATGCGGCGGGCGGTTGCAACGGCTTTATCGCTCAACCGAAAAGCTCGTGACAGAATTCGAGGGCATCGACCAGTTTGTCGACCTCCTCCAACGTATTGTACATCCCGAAAGAAGCACGGCAGGTCGCCCCAACGCCCATATGTTCCATCAGCGGCATCGCGCAATGAGTCCCCGCCCGCACCGCAATGCCGCGCTTGTCGAGAATGGTCGAAATGTCATGCGCATGGGCCGCCCCTTGCAGCGTAAAGCTGAAGATCGCGCCCTTGGTGTCGGAATTGCCCTGCACTGTCAGCCAGTTAAGACCCGCAAGCTTGGCGCGCGCGTGATCGCGGAGGCTTTGCTCATGAGCGGCGATCTTATCCATCCCGATGCCCATCAGGTAATTAAGCGCCACGCCCATGCCGATTTGCTGAACGATGCCGGGGGTGCCGGCCTCGAACTTCATCGGCGCGTCGTTATAGCTGACAAAGTCGCGCCCGACTTCGCGGATCATATCGCCGCCGCCAAGGAAGGGGCGCATTTCGGCCATCCGCTCCTTGGCGATAAACATCGCCCCCGACCCGGACGGGCCGTAAAGCTTGTGGCCCGTGATGGCATAGAAATCGCAGCCCATGGCCGAAACATCCACCGGCATGTGAACCGCGCCCTGAGAACCGTCCACCAGCACAGGCACGCCCTTTTCGCGCGCAGCGGCACAGATCCGGGCCACATCCACCACCGTGCCGGTGACATTCGACATCTGGGTGATCGCCACCAGCTTTGTTCGGGGGCCAATCGCGTCGATCACCGCTTGCGGGTCCAGATCGCCCTTGGCGTCCACCTCAACCCATTTCAGCACCACCCCTTGGCGTTCGCGCAGAAAATGCCAGGGCACGATATTGGCATGATGCTCCATCACCGAGAGAACAATCTCATCCCCCGGCTGCAAGCGGGGCGCGGCCCAGGCGTAAGAGATAAGGTTGATCCCCTCCGTCGTGCCGGAGGTAAAGACGATCTCATCCTCGGAAGGCGCGTTCAGAAAGCGCGCGACAATGCCCCGCACGGCCTCATATTTTTCCGTCGCGAGGTTGGAAAGCGTATGCAAGCCCCTGTGAACATTGGCATATTCATGGCTGTAGGCCGTGGTGATCGCATCGATCACGACCTTTGGCTTTTGCGCCGAGGCGCCATTGTCCAGATAAACAAGCGGGCGGTTGTTCACCTGCCGCGACAGAATCGGAAAATCGGCCCGTACCGCGTTCACATCATACATGGATCACATCCCCGCCGTTGGATCGCCGTAAAAAATAGAAAAGACAAAGACCATGACCATCGAGGCCAGGATCATCACAAAAACCACCGAGGCAAAGACCGCCCCCAAGGATTTGAAGCCGTGAATCTCGGCCACGAAATTGGTCAGAAGCCAGAAGAACAACCCCAGCCCTGCAAGGCCAAGCAGCTGTGCGAAGGGGGGCAGGATGACCTGAACGACAAGCTGCAAGGCCTGCAAAGCAAGCAGCACGAATTGCAGCCAAGCGACCAGCACGACCGACTCCGCCAATGTCCCCGCGCCGCCGCGCATCCGCCCCAGTCGGTGAACGGCATGGACCGTCACAAACATCACCACCCATTGCAGGATCGCAGTATTGACCGGGCTGCCCATCGCACCGCCCCAATAGGCCACAGCCTCGGGCGACATCATCACCATCGTCAGATGCGTGAGGATGGCCGAACCAACCGCCATCAAGGCCAGCGCCAGCCAGCCGACACGCGCGGCAAGCCCCAGATCAAGGATCATCCGCGCCCCTTTGCGCGGCGAGATCAGGGTTTCGCGCAGCAAAGGCATCAGATCGCTGACAGTAAGGCTCATAACTTAACGCTCCGCTTCGGCAAGCATGTTGCCCCAGATATAGAGGAAGACCAGCGCCACGCCACCGCCCAGCAGCGATAATCCGGTGGAGGGGCCGATAAACCCCGCCACAAGCCCGTGCAGCAGCATCAAGGGTGTCGTTGCCAGCAAAGACCAGAACAGCGCCAGCCGTGAGGCCGCCCCGCTCCCTTTACCGCCCAGCACCCGCGCGACCAGCCGGGTCAGGCCCGCCAGCGCATAAGCGATGAGCGGTACCAGAAACAGCACCGCCATCAGCGCCCCCGCCATGCGCGCATCCAGCGGCACCGAAGGGTCAAAATGCGCCTCGCGCGCAAGCCGCGGGGTCAGGCTGACAAAAATCAGCAGACATGCCCCCATCAGCGTGGCCAGAAGCCGCGCCTCGACCAGCCCCTCCGCGCGTTTGCGCTGGAACACCGCCCGAGGGCGGCGCCAGCTTTGGACGATATCGGTTGTGACGGCCATGGCAGCGTTACGCGCCCTTATGCCGGTTCAGCCAGCCTTCCATGCGCGAGCGGATATCATCGGCAAGCGCTTCATCCTCGATCTCTCTGATCGCCTCGGCGAGGAAAGCCAGAACCAGCAAGGCCTGGGCTTCCCGCATCGGAACGCCTCTGGAGCGAAGATAGAACAGGGCCGTCTCGTCGATCGCGCCCGAAGTGGAGCCGTGGCTGCACTGAACGTCATCGGCATAGATCTCCAGCTCTGGCTTGGCAAGGAACTGGCTGTCGTCATCCAGCAAAAGCGATTGGCTGATCTGATAGCCATCGGTCTTTTGCGCGCCCGGCTTCACAAGGATCTTTCCCTGAAACACCCCGACGGCCCCATTCTTGAGCACTTTCTTGAAGACCTGACGGCTTTCGCAACGCTCCCCCTGATGGGTGATGAACACCGTGTCATCATGGAGGAAATCGCCATCGCCAACAGCCGCACCCGCAACATGGGCCACGGCATCATCGCCCAACAACTCCAGCACTGCCTCATTGCGGGTCAAGCGCCCGTTTGCGGTCAGCGTAAAGCTTTTGAACAGCGACTCTGCCGCCAGCCGCGCAAAGATATGGGTCACAGCGCGGCGGTCATGGTCGCGCCCTTGGGTGCGGATATGGTGAAAGCGTCCGCCCTCGGCCACATCCACTTCCATCACCTTATTAAAGCGCGCCGCAGCAGGACCACTTTCCAGAACGGTCAGTTCTGCGCCCGCATCCACCTTGATGCAATGATGCAGGATCGCATCAGAAGTATCTGATTTATGGACATAAACCAAAGACACAGGCTTTGCCGCCTTCGCCGTCGCGCGGATCAAGATACCGTCCGAGGCAAAGGCCGTATTCAGCGCCGAAAGGGGACGCTGCACAGGCGATTGCCCCCGCGCTTCCAAAACCCCGTAAAGATCGCGCGCCCAATGGATGTCCGGGCCGGCCTCAGCCAGACGCGAGATTTCAACCCCCGCCAAAGCCGGATCATCCGAGGCGGCGGCATCAAACACACCATCGACGAAAACCAAGGTCAGCCGGTCGATCCCGTCAAAAGCCGGGGCCTCATCCGCTGCCTCCAAGGGTGCAGCCGCTTTCGGGCTGACGGCCGTCAAGCTGCTCGGGTCGGTGTAGCGCCAGTATTCATCGCGCTTTGCAGGCATACCCATGCCCGACAACCGTGCCAGAGCTTCCTTGCGAGCCGGCACAGACCACCCCGCCGCCGGAAGCGACAGACCTGCGATGCGCGCCTCAAGCGCGTCCGTTTTTGCTTGCGGAAGGGCCATTACGCCACCTCGGCCAGAATACCGGCGTAACCGTTCTGCTCAACTTCCAGGGCCAGCTCCGGCCCGCCGGTTTTTACGATCCGACCATCCGCCATGATATGCACGACATCCGGTTTGATATGGTCCAGAAGCCGTTGATAATGCGTGATAACCAGAAATCCCCGGCCCGCGTCGCGCAGCGCGTTCACGCCTTCGGACACCAGTTTCATCGCGTCCACGTCAAGGCCGCTGTCGGTTTCATCCAGAATGCACATCCGAGGCTCCAGCATCGCCATCTGAAGGATCTCGTTGCGCTTCTTTTCACCGCCCGAAAAGCCCACATTAACCGGACGCTTCATCATGTCAGCGTCGATCTTCAGCGCCTTCGCCTTCTCCCGCACCAGCTTGAGGAAATCGCCTGCCGAAAGCTCATCCTCACCGCGCGCCTTGCGTTGCGCATTCAGCGCCGTGCGCAGGAAGGTCATGTTGCCCACGCCCGGAATTTCCACCGGGTATTGGAACGCAAGGAAAAGCCCCGCCGCAGCACGCTCTTCGGGCTCCATCTCCAGCAGTTCCGCGCCTTCCAGCGTGGCAGAGCCATCTGTTACCTCATAGCCCGCGCGTCCCGACAGAACATAAGACAGCGTCGATTTGCCCGACCCGTTCGGCCCCATGATCGCATGGACCTTTCCGGCCTCAACCGTCAGGTTCACACCCTTGAGGATAACCTTATCCTCTTCTTCAAGTTTGACGTGCAGGTTTTTGATTTCCAGCATTTTTCTTCCTCATTCGTCTTTGGCCGAAAGGCCCTTTTTCGTGTTACAAAGGCCGTTGCATCAGCCCGGCCCAGCGGCCAAATTCTTGCGGCCCCGGCATACGCGGGGCCACGTTGAATCGCGCCATCCGGCCTGCAAAGCCGGTCGGCGCAAAAAACTCTTCAACGATATGGTAGGCTTTGCGGCCCACATAATCGTCGAACAAGACAACAACCGGGCGCGTGATGCGCATCAGTGTCGCCAGAAAACAACCAACGCGAAACCGTCCATCCACCAGCACCACATCGGGATGCTGAAAATCAGGACGATCCCAGATCGTCAGGGGGTAGTTCAGGAACTTGCGCCAATGCGCCTGATCCACGGGGCGACCCCAATCTGTGGTTGGGCCGATATTGCCATGATGCAGCGTGACAGAAGACATCGGTGGATTTGCATCAAACCACCGCTGCATCTTCTTCAGCCAAGCGTGATCACTTTCGACCGTAAACACCTGTTTTCCCACCATTTCACCCGCCAGCACCGTAGAGCCACCCGAGCCGAATTCCAAAATCACCGAAGCCCGCGCATACTCGGCCCTCAGCAGGGTTTCTGCCTCCTTGGGCAAAGTCAGCTTGGGCCGTTCCATCCACTCGTTCTTTCTGTCAAGCGCCGCAGCCCGGCGGTTCCCTAAGGTTTTATCGCCGCCGAGTGCAGCCCCGGAAAGGTCAGGCCGATTCGCGCCAAAGCCGCTTCAAACTGATTGGCGAAAGGCACCCAAAGTAAAAGACCAATCACCACGCCCCCCATCAACCGGCTAGCCCGGACCGAGCGCATCAGTAGTCGCAGGCAAAACGAACAGAACGCCATGGCTGAGAGCGCAAGAACCACCACAAGGAATGTGTTGAACCCTTCCATCATATCAAAGGCTTGCCCGACGAACTTCGGACCTGACGTCAAGATATCCACCACCCCCGGAAAGGAGAGAACAAGCGCCCCCAGAACCAACCCTGACACCAGCCCCATAAACGTGTCGAACCACGCCCGGCCGGATTTTCCGTCCTCCTCGTGCCAATCGGGGCTGGCGGCTTTGGCGGCGGCCGTCTCGGCGCGCCGGGCCTGCCAATGCGGCACCATCCACAACAGCACAAACAGCCCGATCAGCGGAACTTTCACCTCTGCCCGGTCAAGTAAGGCCGGATCATAGGCCAACGCGACACCCGCCCCCGTCAGAAGCGTCAGCACGGCAGCAAAACGCAACGCCTTGGCAGACCGGGGCCGCGTTGGGGCAGACATCAGCCGACCGAGCCTTCCAGTGAAATGGCCACCAGCGCCTGTGCTTCCATGGCGAACTCCATCGGAAGGGCTTGCAGCACTTCCTTGCAGAATCCATTCACCACCAAGGCCACAGCCTCTTCTTCATCCATCCCGCGAGAGCGGCAGTAGAACAGCTGGTCATCATCCACCTTGGAGGTCGTGGCCTCATGCTCCACCCGGCTGGAGTTGTTCTTGACCTCGATATAAGGCACCGTGTGCGCGCCGCATTTATCGCCGATCAGCAAGCTGTCGCATTGAGTATAATTCCGCGATTCCTTGGCCTTAGGGTGCATTGTTACCAAACCACGGTAAGTGTTCTGCGCCCGCCCGGCCGAGATCCCCTTAGAGACGATCCGGCTTTTTGTCCGCTTGCCAAGATGGATCATCTTGGTCCCCGTATCGGCCTGCTGCGCGTTATTGGCGATCGCGATGGAGTAGAACTCCCCCTGACTGTCATCGCCGCGCAGGATGCAAGACGGGTATTTCCAGGTGATGGCAGAGCCGGTTTCGACCTGCGTCCACATCACTTTTGACCGATCGCCCCGGCAATCGGCGCGCTTGGTCACGAAGTTGTAAATACCGCCTTTGCCATTCTCATCGCCCGGATACCAGTTCTGGACGGTGGAATATTTAACCTCGGCATCGTCAAGGATCACGATTTCAACCACTGCCGCGTGCAACTGGTTGGTGTCGCGCTTCGGCGCGGTGCAGCCTTCAAGATAGCTGACGTAAGAGCCTTTTTCGGCCACGATCAGGGTGCGTTCAAACTGGCCTGTGTTTTCGGCATTGATGCGGAAATAGGTCGAAAGCTCCATCGGGCAGCGCACGCCTTCGGGGATATACACGAAGGAACCATCTGAAAACACAGCGGAATTCAGCGTCGCAAAGAAGTTGTCCGACGGCGGCACAACCGAGCCGAGATAGCGCTTCACCAGCCCAGGATGCTCGCGCACCGCCTCCGAGATGGAACAAAAGATTACGCCGGCCTTGGCAAGTTCTGCCTGAAAGGTGGTGCCCACAGAGACAGAGTCAAAGACCGCATCCACAGCGACCTTGCGCGGTTCATCCGCACCTTCGACCCCCGCCAAAAGCATCTGCTCTTTCAGCGGAATGCCCAGCTTTTCATAGGTTGCAAGCAGCTTCGGGTCCACCTCATCCAAGGATTTCGGCTTTGTTTCCATGCTCTTGGGTTTGGCGTAGTAGTAGATGTCCTGATAGTCGATCTGCGGATAGTCGATCATCGCCCAATCGGGTTCGCGCATTTCGAGCCAGCGCCGATAGGCCGCCAGACGCCATTCCAGCATCCATTCCGGTTCGTCATTCTTGGCCGAGATCAGGCGCACGATGTCTTCGTTCAGCCCTTTGGGGGCGAAATCCATCTCGATTTCGGTTTCCCAGCCGTATTTGTACTTTCCCGCCATCGCCTGAACGGTTTCGATGGTTTCGCGATCAACGCCGTCGCGCACTTCGATTTCAAGCTGAGGCATGGCCGTCATTTCTTCTCTCCTGCTCCGGCGAGGCCGGTTGTGTTCTCAATTTCGTCAGGCGGCGCGTTCTTTGTGCCGCCGGTACAACGCGCCCCATTTATCGGCAAAGCGCAGCACCTGATCTGTCGTCGTCTCTGGCCCCAACGAGATCCGGATCGCAGAGGCGGCCAGCGCCTCGTCATATCCCATGGCCCGCAAGACCTGACTGGCGCGCACTTTGCCCGAAGAACAGGCCGACCCCGCCGAGATGGCGAACCCGGCAAGGTCCATCTGCATCACCTGCGTCTCCCCTTTCCAGCCGGGGGCGATCAGGCAAAGCGTGTTCGGAAGGCGCGCCTCGCCTTTCCCGACAAAAATAGTCTCAATTGCCGCGCTCGACAATGCCTTTTCTAGAATATTTCTAAGTTGGGCCACTTCTTCCCAGACACCATTGGCCAGATCACGGGCGGCGGCCTGTGCTGCGGCGGCAAATCCGGCGATCCCGATCAGGTTCTCGGTCCCGGCGCGGCGACCCATTTCCTGCCCGCCGCCCTTGATTTGTGCCGCGATATCCACGCCGCGCCGCAAGATCACCGCCCCCGCCCCCTTGGGCCCGCCCAGCTTATGGGCGGAAACGAGGCCCGCATCACAGCCCAGCCAGTTGAAGGCCAGTGGCACCTTGCCGAAAGCCTGCGTGAGATCGCTGACGGCCAGCCCCTGTTGCAAGTCCTGCAAGATCCCGGTTTCGGAATTGGCCAGTTGCAGCGCCGATTGCGCAGGGTTTGGGGCCGAGACTTCACCCGCCTCGGACACGGCAAGATCCACCGTACAATAAGCCTTCACCGCGTCATGTTCGACCATGGCGCAATGCAGCCCCCGGCCAGCGCAAGCAAAGGCCGCACTTTCCGTCGCAGAGCCGGTAAAGACGATGTCAGCCCCATCCGCCCCCACTGCTTCGGCCAGCTGGCCGCGCGCCCGTTCCAAAAGCGCTTTCGCCGCCCGCCCTTCGGCATGAACCGAAGACGGATTGCCCACAACATCCATCGCCGCGATCATGGCGGCGCGGGCCTCGGGGCGCAGCGGGGTCGTGGCGTTCCAATCCAGATAGGCACGGGTCATGCGGCGGCCTTTTTGGCAAAGGCGGCAAAAACCGTCATCCGTCCGGCGCATGGCCGCTTGGGCATGCTGGATCCGGCGATTGAAAGGCTCAGATCAGGGCTCATTCTTCATCCACCACCCGAAACAGCGCCGGGACGGCGGGGCACGGCGTCATCTCATTGCGAATCACGTCTGACAGGCGGGTCTGGTGCAGGAACACATAGACATGCGCCGAAAGCCCCTCCCACACGCGGTTCGACAGGCTTTGCGCCCGACTGCCAGACACTCCGCCCGAGGCCCCTGCCCCGGAATGCAGCGCGCTTACCGTTTCCTCCACCGCCTGCATGATCTCCGAGATCCGCACCTCTTCGGGGCGGCGCGACAACCGATAACCGCCGCCCGGCCCACGCACAGCCTCCACCAGACCGGCGCGGCGCAGTTTCACGAACAACTGCTCCAGATAAGGAAGCGAGATATCCTGCCGCTTGGAGATTTCCGCCAGCGACACAAGATTATCGGGGGCCGCAAGCGCCAGATCGGTCAAGGCAACCATCGCATAGCGCCCCTTGGTCGACAGTTTCATGCCATTCCCCCTTGTTTCCGCTGCAAACTCATTGACCTGACGCATCGGGCCGCTTAACTCAACGCTGACCACAGGGCCTTTGGCGCCTGTTTTGAACGGTTCTAATTATGCGCAGGGGCTTTGTCCACCAAACCCGCAGCGCAGGAAAGCGACAGGTTACCAAGATGCCCGAAGTCATCTTTGCCGGCCCAGAAGGCCGCCTCGAAGGCCGCTACCACCCGCAAAAAGAGCGGGACGCCCCGATCGCCATCGTCTTGCACCCGCATCCGCAGTTCGGCGGCACGATGAACAACAAGGTTGTCTACAACCTGCATTATGCTTTTTACAACCTGGGCTTCACGGTTCTGCGCTTCAACTTCCGGGGTGTAGGTCGCAGCCAAGGCGAGTATGATCAGGGAATTGGCGAATTGTCCGATGCGGCAAGTGCGCTGGATTACCTGCAATCGATGAACCCCAATGCCAAGCATTGCTGGGTCGCGGGCTTTTCCTTCGGGGCTTGGATCGGCATGCAGCTCTTGATGCGCCGCCCAGAGATCACGGGCTTCATCTCGGTCGCGCCGCCTGCGAACATGTACGACTTCTCCTTCCTTGCGCCCTGCCCCTCGTCGGGCCTGATCATCAACGGCTCTGCCGATAAGGTCGCGCCGCCCAAGGACACGGTGAACCTTGTCAACAAGCTGCATGAGCAGAAGGGCATCACCATCACCCATACGCTGGTCGACGGTGCGGATCACTTCTTCAAAGATGAAGAACGTCACATGAAGCCGATGATCGACACGGTCTCTGGCTATGTAAAGCGCCGCATCGGTGAGGCATCGCGGTAAATCATGGCAGTCGTCGATCAACTTGCCGATGAGCTTGCCAAAACCGTGCTGGAGGCAATGGACCGGCTCGACGACGACCGCTTTTTCGAGAAAGTCTCGCGCGTGGTGGGATCCACCTCTCCGACCTTGGAGGAGGCGTTTCTGACCTCGATCCGCATCCGCCTTGCCGACAAGCGCGCCCGTGCCTTTGTCGCCAAGGCGCTTGAGGCCGCAAAAACCGGGGGCGAGGCCCCCAAAGCCCCCAGCGCGCCCCCGACGGACAGCCATTGACCGCCCGTCTGGATCAGCAATTCGCCTTTCTCAACGAGGCAGACCGCCTGAAGTCGGTGCTGCGCGCCACGACGCTTTGCGACGCCTCGCGGCGTGAAAATTCGGGGGAACACAGTTGGCATCTGGCCCTTTATGCGCTGGTGCTGGCCGATCAGGCGGAACCGGGGGTCGATATCAACCGGGTGCTGCGGATGCTGATCCTGCATGATCTGGTCGAAATCGACGTGGGCGATGTGCCGATCCACAGCCAAAACGGGGCCGCGCATGGCGCGCCCGAGGTCCTCGAGGCCGAAGCGCGGGCGGCCGAACGGATTTTCGGTCTGCTTCCCGCTGATCTGCGCGCCCCCTTTCTGGCGCTCTGGCAAGAATTCGAGGCCGCCGAGACCCCCGACGCCCGCTTTGCAAAATCGCTCGACCGGGTGCAGCCCCTGATGCAGAACATCGCTTGCGGCGGCGGCACCTGGACGGAATATAACGTCACCCTGCCCCAGCTCGAGGCCCGCGTCGGCACCAAAGTCGCCAAGGGCGCGCCGCGCTTGTGGGATTGGATCCGCGCCAAGGCGCTGCCCTTTTTCTCCTGATCCTGCCCGATTTTGCAGCACAAAGGTGCCGAAATCGCGGCTTAATGCCTCACCGTTTGGTATACCATTGCATACCATCTAGCCAAAATGGGTCCTTCTGACCTAAGTAAGCGCAACCGAATCCCTCAATCCGAAAGTGATCCTCATGACCAAAATCAAAGTTGAAAACCCCGTTGTTGAACTGGATGGCGATGAGATGACGCGGATCATCTGGGATTTCATCAAGCAAAAGCTGATCCTCCCCTATCTCGATATCGATCTGAAATATTACGATCTGAGCATGGAAGAGCGGGACCGCACCGACGATCAGATCACCATCGACAGCGCCGAGGCGATCAAGACCTATGGGGTTGGCGTCAAATGCGCGACCATCACCCCTGACGAGGGCCGGGTGGAGGAATTCGGCCTCAAGAAGATGTGGCGCAGCCCGAACGGGACGATCCGCAACATCCTTGGCGGCGTCATCTTCCGCGAACCGATCATCTGCAAGAATGTCCCCCGCCTCGTGCCCGGCTGGACAAAACCGATCGTCGTAGGCCGCCACGCTTACGGCGATCAATACCGCGCCACGGATTTCCGCTTTCCCGGCAAGGGCAAGCTTTCGATCAAATTCGTAGGCGAGGATGGCGAGGTGATTGAACGCGAGGTCTTCGACGCCCCCAGCGCGGGCGTGACGATGGCCATGTATAACCTCGACCAGTCGATCCTCGACTTCGCCCGCGCCTCGATGAACTACGGCCTTGTCAAAGGTTGGCCGGTCTATCTTTCCACCAAGAACACGATCCTCAAAGCCTATGACGGGCGTTTCAAGGATCTGTTCCAGCAGGTCTATGACGAAGAATTCGCTGAAAAATTCAAGGCCGCGGGCATCACCTACGAACACCGCCTGATCGACGATATGGTCGCAGCCGCCATGAAATGGTCGGGCGGCTATGTCTGGGCCTGCAAGAATTACGATGGCGATGTGCAATCGGATACGGTGGCGCAAGGCTTTGGCTCTCTGGGCCTGATGACATCCGTCCTGATGACCCCCGATGGCAAAACCGTTGAGGCCGAAGCCGCCCATGGCACCGTCACCCGCCATTACCGTCAACATCAGGCCGGCAAGGAAACTTCGACAAATTCCATCGCCTCGATCTTCGCCTGGACGGGCGGGCTGAAGCACCGCGCCAAGCTTGATGACAACGCCCAACTGCTGCGCTTTGCCCAAACACTGGAAAAAGTCACCGTCGATTGCGTCGAAGACGGTCATATGACCAAAGACCTCGCCCTCCTTGTCGGGCCAGATCAGAAATGGCTCACCACCATGGGCTATCTGGAAAAGGTTGACGACTATCTGAACCGAGCCCTCAAAGGCTAAAGCTCTTTTTCGTCTTTTCATCTGTTCAAAAATATCCTCGGGTGGGGTCCGGGGAGGGCAGACAGCCCTCCCCGGCGCTCTCGGCCTCGCCTCCGCAGCCCCCATTTGGGCCACAGTAAGCCTCGCATTTTGCTCACGCAGCATTGCCTCTGGCCAATCGCTGCCAAAACGGCTATGGCAGCGCCAACTTCAGACAAACCGAAAGTGACTCTCCGATGGAGCTCCGCAACATCGCCATCATCGCGCATGTCGACCATGGCAAAACCACCCTCGTCGACGAATTGCTAAAGCAATCCGGCACCTATCGCGACAATCAGGCCACCACCGAACGCGCGATGGACAGCAATGACATCGAACGCGAACGTGGGATCACCATTCTGGCGAAATGTACCTCCGTCGAACATGACGGCGTGCGCATCAATATCGTCGACACCCCCGGCCACGCCGATTTCGGCGGCGAGGTGGAGCGCATCCTGAATATGGTGGATGGTGTGGTCCTGCTGGTGGATGCCGCCGAAGGCCCGATGCCGCAAACCAAATTCGTGACCTCCAAGGCGCTCGCGCTGGGTCTGCGCCCGATTGTCGTTCTCAACAAGGTCGACAAGCATGATGCCGAACCCGACCGCGCCCTGAATGAAGTCTTCGATCTTTTTGCCAATCTCGGCGCCGATGACGCGCAGCTTGATTTCCCGCATCTCTACGCGTCGGGCCGTGCTGGCTGGGCCGATGAGGCACTGGACGGGCCGCGTGAAAACCTCACAGCACTTTTTGATCTGATCGTCCGCCATGTTCCGGCCCCGCGTCAGGTGAGCCTGGCCGACCAACCCTTCAAGATGCTCGCCACCACGCTGTCGGCAGATCCGTTCATCGGCCGCGTCCTCACGGGCCGGGTCGAGGCTGGCACGCTGAAAGTGGGCGCGCAGGTCAAGGCGCTGTCGCGCAAGGGCGACCGGATCGAACAATTCCGCTGCACCAAGATCCTCGCGTTCCGGGGCCTGAGCCAGCAATCCATCGAGGAAGCTGTTGCGGGCGATATCGTGACCATCGCGGGCATGACCAAAGCGACGGTGGCCGATACGCTGTGCGATCCGGCTGTCGAAGAGGCGATCGAGGCTCAGCCCATCGATCCGCCGACCATCACGGTCACCTTCGGCATCAATGACAGCCCGCTTGCCGGCAAAGACGGCTCCAAGGTTCAGTCGCGGGTGATCCGCAAGCGTCTGATGGACGAAGCTGAAACCAATGTCGCCATCAAGATCGCCGACACCCCCGGCGGTGAGGCTTTCGAAGTCTCGGGCCGTGGCGAACTTCAGATGGGCGTCTTGATTGAAAACATGCGGCGCGAAGGGTTCGAGCTGTCGATCAGCCGCCCCCGCGTCATCTTCCGCGAGGAAGACGGCGTCCGCATGGAACCGGTCGAAGAAGTCACCATTGACGTCGATGATGAATATTCCGGCGCGGTGATCGAAAAGCTGACCGGAGAGCGCAAGGGCGATCTGGTTGAGATGAAGCCCGCAGGTGTTGGCAAGACCCGCATCGTGGCGCATGTGCCGTCGCGGGGCCTGATCGGCTATCACGGCCAGTTCCTGACCGACACGCGCGGCACCGGGGTTCTGAACCGTCTGTTCCATTCCTGGACAGCGCATAAGGGCCCGATTCAGGGCCGTCGTCAGGGCGTTCTCATCTCAATGGAAAACGGCGTCTCGGTGGCTTATGCTTTGTGGAAGCTGGAAGATCGCGGCAAGTTCTTCATCGGCGCACAGGAAGCGGTCTATCAGGGCATGATCCTGGGCGAACACAGCCGCGACAATGATCTGGAGATCAACCCCCTCAAGGGCAAGCAGCTGACCAACGTGCGCGCGAGCGGCACGGATGAAGCCGTGCGCCTGACGACCCCGGTCCGCATGTCGCTGGAAGAATCCATCGCCTATATCGCAGATGATGAACTGGTCGAAGTGACGCCCAAGAACATCCGCCTGCGCAAGCGCTACCTTGACCCGCATGAGCGTAAGCGCCAGTCGCGCGCAAGCTAAGCGCGCCGGATCAAAACGAAATGCAAAGGGGCGTGCCAGCTTGGCGCGCCCTTTTTCAATGGTAAACCCCTGCGGCAGATCAGGGCGCTTGGCCGCCCCGCCCCCAGAAATCCTTGGCTTTGAAGCGCCGCAGCCGATAGCCTTGCCCCCGCAGGCTCCCGACAAAACCGGGTTTTCCTGTGAAAACCGGGGGAAGACGTCTCATGCGCTACATTCCATTCTACATCGCCATCGCAATGATCCCGCTGGGGATTGCCCTGTTCTGGGCCTTCCCGCTTTTGGGTGCGGTCATTGCGCTGATCGGGGCGGGGCTGACGGCGGTCGGGGTCCATGACATTCGCCAAACCCGCCATGCCGTGACCCGCAATTACCCCATAACCGCTTGGATCCGCTTCCTTTTAGAGATGTTTCGCCCCGAAATCCGCCAGTACTTTCTGGAAAGCGAACAAGAAGAGACACCCTTTTCCCGCGAACAGCGCGCGCTCGTCTATCGCCGCTCTAAAGGGATAGAGGGGTTGCGCCCCTTTGGCACCCTGCGCGATGTGGAGGCGGTGGGGCATGAATGGATCAATCACTCCATGACCCCTCGCCATGTGGAAGACCGGAATTTTCGGGTGCAGATCGGCGGGAAAGACTGCACGCGGCCCTATTCGGCCTCTGTGCTGAATATTTCGGGCATGTCTTACGGCGCGCTGTCGCCCACGGCGATCGAGGCGTTGAACCGCGGCGCCAAGCTGGGCGGGTTTGCCCATACCACGGGCGAAGGCTCGATCTCGCGGTTTCATCGGCGGGGGGGCGGCGATCTGGTCTGGCAGATCGGCAGCGGCTATTTCGGCTGCCGCGATGCAGAGGGCCGCTTCAGCGAAGACCGCTTTGCCGAAGCGGCGGCAGATGATCAGGTCAAGATGATCGAGATCAAGCTGAGCCAAGGCGCAAAGCCGGGCCATGGCGGCATCCTACCGGGGGCAAAGGTGACCGAGGCGATTGCCGAAGCGCGCGGCGTGAAGGTGGGGCAGGATTGCATCAGCCCCTCGTCGCATAGTGCCTTTTCAACCCCGTTGGAGCTGTGCAGCTTCATCGCCCGGCTGCGCGAGTTGTCGGGCGGCAAGCCTGTGGGGATCAAGCTTTGCATCGGCCACCCTTGGGAATGGTTTGCCGTGGCCAAGGCGATGCAGGAATCAGGTCATCTGCCGGATTTCATCACCATTGACGGGGCCGAGGGCGGCACAGGCGCTGCCCCTGCCGAATTCGCAGACCATTACGGCGCGCCGTTGCGCGAGGGTTTGATGCTGGTGCAGAACACTCTGGTCGGGCTGGGCCTGCGCAAGGACATCCGGCTGATCGTGTCGGGCAAGCTGATCTCGGCTTTCGACATTTGCCGGATGTTTGCCTTGGGGGCCGATGGCTGCAACATGGCGCGGGGCTTCATGTTCTCGATCGGCTGCATTCAGGCGACCGTCTGCCATTCGGGCAAATGCCCCACGGGGGTGACCACGCAGGATCCGGGGCGCTACAAGGCATTGGTTGTGGAAGACAAGGACAAGCGGGTCGCGCAATTTCATGCCAATACGATGCAGACCCTGAAAGAGGCGGTCGAAGCTTCGGGCCTGACGCATCCGCGTGATCTGCGGCCCGATCACCTGATGATCCGCGTGAACAGCCGCGAAGTCCGGTCGGCGGCCAGCCAATACCCATGGCTGGCAACCGGGGCCTTGATGGGGGGCGAAGTGAACCACCCGGCCTTCGCGAAATACTGGGCCGGGGCGCAGGCTAGGGATTTTGCCTTCGCCGTTTAACCCCCATAGGCGGTGGAGGCGCGGTGGCCCTTAAGGCCTCCCAAAAGAAAAAGGCCCTGCAATCGCAGGGCCTTTTTGGGTTTCAGAATTTGCGTTTTGACGCTTAGCCAGCCAGCAGACGCGGGACGATCGTAACCACGCTGGGGAAGAGGTACAGCAGCAGCAGCGCCCCAACCTGGATCAGCACGAAGGGGATCACCCCGCGGTAAATATGGGCCGTTGTCACCTCTTTGGGCGCAACACCGCGCAGATAGAACAGCGCAAAGCCGAAGGGCGGTGTAAGGAACGAGGTTTGCAGGTTCACCGTGATCATGATGGTTACCCAGCTTGGATCGAACGTGCCCCCATAGATCACCGGGCCCACAATCGGCACCACGATGTAGATGATCTCCAGGAAGTCCAGCACGAAGCCTAGGATGAACAGAACCGCCATCACGATCAGGAAGACCGTCAGCTCATTGTCAAAGCTGCGCAGGAAGCTTTGGATGTAATGCTCCCCCCCGAAGGAAATCAGCACAAGGTTCAGGATCTGGCTGCCGATCAGGATCGAGAAGACCATCGACGTCACCTTGGTCGTCTCGCGCACCACCGGGGTCAGAACTTTGGCCCGGAACAGCACCCAGCAGGCATAAAGCAGGCCAAGCATAGCGAAGGAGTAGGTCGCTTGCGCAACGCCCCAGGCGATCCACTGTTCCGTGGTGGTGATCCCAACGCCAACCCGAAGGTCGAAGTTAATGCCGATCAGGATCATGATGACGATGGAGAACGCCGACATCAGAATAATCCGGCCCGAGCGTTGCTCATCCCCAAGGCGGCGGTAAGCGGCCAGCAAGATCGCCCCACCAGCCCCAAGCCCTGCGGCAGGCGTCGGGTTGGTGATCCCGCCCAGAATGGAGCCAAGCACCGCAATGATCAGCACCAGCGGCGGGAATACCACGCGGATCAGTTCATTCCGGGCCAGCATCCCTGCCCCGTAATAGCAGCCGTAAATCGCCATCGCGAAGGGAATGGCCAGATAGACAAGCGTCGTTCCCGGAGAGGCATTCGGGGCGATCAGCGCGATATCCACCAAAAGCCCAAGACCCACACCTGCCAGCCCGATCCAGATCGGACGGAAATCAGCCGAAGGCGCCACACCGCGCGCGGTGGTCAGGGTCAGGGCCAGCAGCAGCATGATCGTGGCAACGCCGGTTCCGATCGGCGCGCGCGAAGCGAGCTTTTCGGCGCGGGCCGCAACCAGTTCCTCTTCCGTCAGCGCGACCGAAGCTTCTACCCCGCCTGCCGCCGAAATCGCTTCTTGCTGGGCAACCGCACGATCCCATTTCTCTTGGCCGTGCAGTTCGATCATCGAGGCTTTGCACTGGTCGGAAACACGGGTCCGCAATTCTGCCGTCTGGCCCGCGTCCGAGAAACTATCGACCGTCAGATCCTGATTGCCGACCAGATTGACCTGCATCGCAAGGAACAGACCGCCGATCAGAGCCACCGGAATGCCGAGGAACCACAGGGTCGCCTCACGGCTGGTGATCACCTCGCCGCGCTTGCCGCCGTCAATCACCACAGCGGGTGCTTTGGACGGGTTGAACATCGCGAAACCGAACGCATAAGAGGCGTAAAGGACTGCCAGCATGATGCCCGGCAGGATCGCCGCCTGAAACAGCGTGCCAACCGACACCACGGCGGCCGAACCCAGATAGGTCAGCGCATCCGAACAGCCCGCAGCCTGCGCCCGGACTTCCTGACCAGCGGCGTAAAGATCGCCCGCCATGGTGCCCAACAAAACGATCACGATCGACGGCGGAATGATCTGCCCCAGCGTCCCCGAGGCCGCAATGACCCCAGTGGCAAGCTGCGGCGAATAGCCAGCACGCAGCATCGTCGGCAGGGACAAAAGCCCCATGGTTACAACCGTCGCCCCGACGATCCCGGTGGAGGCTGCCAGAAACGCGCCCACAACCACAACCGCCACAGCCAGACCGCCCGGCAGCGGGCCAAACACCCGCGCCATCGTGGTCAAAAGATCATTCGCAATCCGCGACCGCTCCAGCGTGATGCCCATCATGACGAACATCAGAACCGCCAGAAGCGTCTCGATGCTGGCCCCGGCGATCACCCGCTCGTTCATGCGGTTGACGATGAAGGACAGGTTGCGATCCATCGCCACTTCCCAGCCCTGCGGGAACAGTGCTTGTGACACAAGCGGCAAGTCCGGATATCGGAAATGGGTGATTTCGATCTGCGACACACCCGCCGCAACAAGGGATCGGTACGCCTCGGAAGAGGTATCGACCGCCTGATGGATCAGGATGCCGGAACTGTCGAGTGCGGCGATAATGGCAAAGGCGATGATCCCCGCCCCGCCGATTGCGAAGGCCACGGGAAAGCCCGAGATGATGCCCCCGAAGAGGCACAGAAATACGATGATGAGGCCGACCTCAATCCCGTCAAGTCCAAACAACATGGTGCTTTCCGTTCTTTAATGTGTGCCGGTGGCGGAACTGTCCGTCAGCGTATCAAGGTCAAGATGCTTGCCCTCACTCTCTGGCCCCTCGATGAATTCGAGGTAAGAGCGGTAGAAGAAGGCAACGGCATGGATGAACACCAGCGCAGTGAAGGCCAGCATGAGGAACTTGAACAGGTAATAGGCGTCAAACCCGTTGGGCGAAAAGCCGATCGTCTCGACGTTCCATTTCATCACGTTGGATTTGCGCAAGATCATCTCAAGGCTGTCCGAGGCCGAAACTTTCGGCGTCACAAGGCTGCGCCACATGAAGTACCAGGCGAAAAGCCAGGTCAGAACAGCACCGGGGATCATGAAGATCAGCGCGCCGATCATATCGACCATCCGCTTCGCGCGATGCCCGATATTGGCGTAGATCAGGTCTACCCGCACATGGCCGCCCTGCACGAAAGTGTAGCTGACACAGAGGCAGACGATCATCGCGTTGTAGAGTTTCAACTCTTCCGACCACCAGCTCAGGTCATGGCTGACAAAGCTGAACCCTTCGGCGAACTTGTAGCCAAAGGGCGCGAAGGGGCCGAAATCAATGCTGGAAACGCGGAAGATCCGCTGCAAGAAGATGATGGCGATCTGTTGCAGCACCATCAAAAGCCCGATCCAGGCGACCGTGCGACCCAGCGTGTTGGCGAACCATTCAAGCCCGCGGACAACGGCCCAGAGGATGCTGTTTCGCCAGATGCCAAAGGCGGTCAGGATCAACAACATCGCGAAGATGGCAAAGAAAAACTCGGATGAGCCGCCGTAATAGATGAAGCGCCCAAGCGCCTGTTTTGCCTCCGGAGAGGAAAGCCCGCCCAACTCTCCGAGCCAAGCCAACCAAGAGCCGGGATGAAAGAGCGCGTAGAAGAAATCTACGAAGCCAAGACCGATATTCGTGAACAATGTGGCAATGCCGCTGAGCATCCCGTCCCCCCAAAAGATTTACTCCGCCGCACGGATGCGCGGAGGCACCCCCCCGGCGATAAACCGGGAGGGTGCAGTGACAGATCTTGCGGATTACATGCCCTGCGTACGGGTACGCTGACGGGTATAAGCGCCGTCCGACTTGTCGATCCAGGAGGCCGAGGACTTCATCGAAGCCGTGTAGCTGTCATAGACGCGCTTATACAGCTCGTCGCCCATGTTCTCGTCATGGACTTCCTGGCTGGCTTTCGCGAAGGCATCCCAGACGCTGTCCGGGAATTCCAGCGTTTTCACGCCAGCGGCCTGCAGGCGGGTCAAGGCTGCCGAGTTGTTCGACAGGAACTGCGACAGGTTGTACTGGTGGTTCTCGCCAGCGCAGGTCTCAACGATCTTCTGCTGTGCGGGGGTCAGCGATTCAAACACTTCGCGGTTCATCGCCAAGGACAGACCTGCACCCGGCTCATGGAAGCCAGCGGTGTAGTAGAACTTGGTGATTTCCTGGAAGCCGGCCTTTTCATCCGCCCAGGGGCCGATCCACTCAGTGCCGTCGATCGCGCCGGAAGCCAGCGCCTGATACACTTCGCCGCCCGGCAGGTTCTGCACGGAAGCGCCCAGCTTGCCGAGCGCCTTGCCGCCGAGGCCGGGCATACGGAACTTCAGACCGTTGAAGTCGTCAGCCGAGGTGATTTCCTTGCGGAACCAGCCACCAGCCTGTGCGCCGGTGTTGCCGCCGAGGAAGGACTTCAGACCAAAGATCTGACCCAGCTCGTCATGGAAAGCCGCGCCGCCGTCATGGTAGTACCAGTTCACCAGTTCCTGAGCCGTCATGCCCATCGGAACGCAGGTAAAGAAAGCGTAGGACGGGTGCTGACCCACGAAGTAATAATCAGCGCCGTGATACATGTCAGCCTGACCCGAGGTCACGGCGTCAAAGACTTCGAACGCGCCGACGAGTTCGCCTGCAGCTTTCAGATCAACGGTCAGCTGACCATCGGTCATCGCGGTGATCATGTCTGCGTTGCGCTGAGCGGCGTCATGCACACCGGCCAGACCACGGCCCCAGGTCGTGACCAGCGTCAGGGTGCGGTTGCCCTGCGCATACATCGGTGCTGCCAGCGTTGACGCTGCGGCAGCAGTTGCACCACCAACGGCGGCTTTCGTCAAAAAGGAACGACGATCCATTTAGTTTCCTCCCAATGAGCCAGCCTTTGTGGCTGACGTTATCGTGATCGGACCATAACGCGAGGCGCCTGTCTGTAAATACCTAGTACTGCGTAGACCTCGTAGTTTTGCAGAACCGGTTTTGGGATTTTGGGAAGGCAGGGTTGAATTTTACGGTGTTTATTGGCGCATGTCGCGGGTGATTGACGCAAAGCGCCCCGCACCGCATTCTGCGATTCGAACCGGGGGAGGCCCATGACAAGCCAACAGGTCCAGCCGCCACGCTGGAAACTCAGCTACGGGCAAAAGGTGTTTTTGCTGGCGACAGTGCCTTTGGTGCTGGCGATGCTGACGCTTGGGATCCTTGTCGGACGCGAGGCGCGCGAGATGTCGGAACGGGAGATCGCCGGGCTGGAAAGCCAGATGATCGCCGCCAAAAAAGCCGAATTGCGCAACTACCTCTCGATTGCCCGCACCGCCTTTGGCCCGATCTATGGCAATGCCCTGCCCGATGACGAAGAGGCAAAGACCGAAGTGTTGCAGATCCTCGCGGCCATGACCTATGGCAATGAAGGGTTTTTCTTCGTCTATGACTATGAGGGCACGAACCTTGTCTCTCCGCGCCAGACATGGCTGATTGAACGCAACTGGAAAGGCTTGAAGGATGCCGAGGGCACGCCCGTCGTTGGCAAGCTGATCGAACTGGCCCGGCAAGGGGCGGGGTATCACAGCTATATCTGGCCCAAACCCAGCACGGGCGAAGAGGCCACGATGGTGTCTTATGTCGTCGGCCTGCAGGATTGGCGCTGGGCGATTGGTACCGGGATTTTCATTGACGATGTGCTGGAATCGGTCGCCGCCGCGCGGGCCGAGACAGAGGCGCGGGTTCGGCGTACCTTCCTTTATATTGGCGGCATCACCTTTGCCTCGGTTCTGGCGGTGTTTTTGTCGGGGATCGTCTTGAACCTGCGTGAGCGCAGATTGGCGGAAGACAAACTGAAACGCCTCACACAGCGGGTTTTCGACACACAGGAAGAAGAGCGCGGCCGCGTGGCGCGCGAATTGCATGACAGTATCAGCCAGATCCTTGTGGGCGTGCGCTATACGCTGGAACTGGCGCGCAGACGGCAGGCCACGGGCGATTTGCGGGCGGGCGACAGCCTCAATTCCGGGATCGACCATTTGAACGGGGCCATTCAAGAGGTCCGGCGGATTAGCCGTGATTTGCGCCCCGGCGTGCTGGACGATCTGGGCCTTGGCCCTGCCCTGCAATCGCTGGCCGAAGAATTCGGAAAGCGGACCGGCATCGAAGTGGAGTTTGAAACCGTGGTGTTCCGCAATCGGCTTGATCAGGACGCCAAGATCGCCCTCTACCGGATCGCTCAGGAAGCGCTGACCAATATCGAACGCCATTCAGAGGCCTCCAAGGTCACGCTTCTGGTGCGCGGAACCAAATCGGGGGCGATCCTGCGCATTCAGGACAACGGGCGCGGAATGCAGGCCGGCCCGCGTGAAACCCCCGGCCTTGGATTGCGCAACATGGCCGAGCGGATGGAGCGGCTTGACGGCACTCTGCGGATCCTGTCTTCCAAGACCGGCACTGTGATCGAGGCGCAGGTGCCCCTGTCGCATATGCTCCCCCCCGCCGGGCGCAGCAAGGAGACCGCATGACCCTTTCCCCTCCGACCCAACAGGCGCCAGAGGCGCGCATCCGGGTGCTGATCGTCGACGATCACCCGATGGTCGCCCAAGGGATCAGTGCCATTCTGGAAACCTATGACGATATTCAGGTTGTGGGCTGTCTTTCCAACGGGCGCGAGGCGATTGACCGCGTGGCCGAATTCGACCCGGATGTGCTGCTGCTGGATCTGAACATGCCGCAGGTCAACGGGCTGGCCGCGACCGAGATCATTCTGGAAAAGCGCCCCGATACGCGCATTCTGATCCTGTCGATGCATGACAGTCCCGAATATATCAACACGGCCCTGAACCATGGCGCGATGGGCTATCTGCTCAAGGACGTTCCCACCGAAGAGATCAAGCTGGCCATCGACAAGGTGATGCAGGGCGCACAATATCTTTGCGCGGGCGCGGTCGGAGCGTTGCGCCCGGCGGGAGGCAATGCCCGCGAATCCCTCACCAGCCGCGAACAGACGATCCTTTTGGAACTCGCGCAGGGCAAGTCGAACAAGGACGTGGCGCTGGCGCTGGATATCTCGGTGCGCACGGTGGAAACCCACCGCAAGAACATCAAGCGCAAGCTGGGCATCAGCTCCACCGCCGGGCTGACGCGCTATGCGCTGGAACATGGCGTCTTGCAGGGCACCGGCAACTGACGAAAGGGGACCCGAGTGTTCAGCTATATCTGTGTCGGCAGCAATGACCTGCCCCGCTCAGTTGCCTTTTACGATGCGGTCATGGCGGTGCTTGGCCATCCGCGGATCGACTATACCGAAGGCGAAAGCGCGACCTGGGGTAAGGACGAACCCGGCCCGCATTTATGGGTCTGCCTGCCTTTTGACAACAGGCCCGCGACGGCGGGAAATGGGTCGATGTTCACGCTGTCAGCCGCAACCCGAGCCGAGGTCGCGGCGGTTCATGCCGCAGCCCTTGCACAGGGGGGAAGCTGCGAAGGCCCACCCGGCCTGCGCCCGCAATACGGCCCGCATTTCTACACCGCTTATATGCGGGACCCGGATGGCAACAAGTTCAATGCGGTCTGTTACGCCCCCGCCTGAGTTCTGGAACACCTGAACTACAAAGCCCAAACGCAAAAGGCCCCCGGATGATCGGGGGCCTTTCGTCAGCCTATCGTGCCCTTAGCCGATGATCGCATTGTCATCGCGCTTGATCGCGACGATGGCAGAGCGGGCAAGCTTGCCTTCCCCATCCGGGAAGGGCGCCGCCGGGTGCTGGATGCCCACAAACATCGTCCGCTTGTCGGCCGACCATGTGATCCCGGTGACTTCAGAGCCGACCGGCGCGGTCAGGAACCGTTCAATCCGTCCGGTTACGGGGTCGCCTGCCAGCATCTGGTTGTTGCCCATCCCGGCAAAATCGCCCTCGTTGCTGTCTTCACCATCGGTCTGGATCCAGACGAGGCCCGTGCTGTCGAACATCATCCCGTCGGGCGAGTTGAACATGTTGCCTTCGTTGATATTGCCCGATCCGGCATAGGCATCTTTATGGACCACCGGGTTGCCAGCCATCACATACAGATCCCAGTCGAAATCGACGGCGGCATGGTCGTCATTCTCGGGATACCAGCGCACGATCTGGCCATAGTTGTTCTCGGCGCGCGGGTTCGGGCCGCCAACCGGGGTCTCATCCCCCCCGGCATTCGGCTTGACGCCGCGACGCGAGTTGTTGGTCAGGCAGCAATAGCCCTCAACCGCAACCGGGTTCACGGCCACCCATTCCGGGCGGTCCATCGTTGTCGCCCCGACCTTGGAGGCCGCAATCCGGGTGTGAATGCAGATTTCCGCCTGTGTCATCCCCGTCAACTCTGGCGTCAGGGCCAGCCATTCGCCTTTGCCATCCTCAGTGAAGCGGGCAACGAACAGGTTGCCATCATCCAGCAGGGTCGAGGTATCGCCACCCGGCACATAAATCCCGTTGGAGACATATTTGTACAGGAACTCGCCCCGCTCATCATCGCCCATGTAAACGACGACACGACCATCGCGGGCGATGACACAGGCGGCGTTCTCATGCTTGATGCGGCCAAGGGCGGTGCGCTTGACCGGGGTGGCGCTGGCGTCCGAGGGGTCGATCTCCACGACATAGCCCGCGCGGTTCGGCTCATTCGGGTTTTGCGAGAAATCAAAGCGCGCGTCGAACTTCTCATAGGCATAGCGGGTTTCCGCGCCGATGCCGTAGCGCTTGAATTCGGGGCTGATCTCGATCTCGGCATTGGTGGAGCCGAAATAGCCGTTAAAATTCTCTTCGCAGGTCAGGTAGGTGCCCCAGGGGGTCTTGCCCGCACCGCAGTTGTTGAAGGTGCCAAGGCTTTCGGTCCCGGCCGGGTCGGCGGCGGTTTTCAGAAGGTCATGACCCGCAGCCGGGCCCGAGATTTTCATCGGGGTCAGATGGGTGATCCGGCGGTTAAAGGGGCTGTCAACGACAGGTGCCCAGCCATCCGGGCCTTCGGCCACTTCGAATACCGCAACGCCCTGAAGGTTTTGCAGCTTGCGCACGTCTTCAAGCGAGGCCGGAACGCCGTCAGCGGTATGGGGCAGGTTGATTTCGGGGTTCACATATTCATGGTTGACCGCGATCACCTGATGGCTGCCGATGGTAAACATCTCCATCCCGTCGGTGTTTTCACCGAATACCCGGTCAGCGCTGGCCGCATCGCCGCCCGTGGCATGATCAAACGCGACCGCATCCGAAAACAGCTTGTCGCCCCAGCGCACCAGAATGTCCCAGGAATAGCCTTCGGGCACATGGACCGTGGCATCCGTTGCGATTCCGATCGGCTTGAAGGCAAAGCGGGTGGCGGCAGCCTGCGCCTGTGCAGAAGTGGAGGAAAGCATCGTGCCCATCCCCATCGCGGCCGCGCCCGACCCAAAGGCCAGAAGGCCCGACAGGAAGCCCCGGCGCGAGATCGCAGCCTCGACCACCTGATCGAAGCCTTGGGTCGCAGGGCGCGGGTCGCGCAATTCATCAAATTCGTCGAACGAAAGGTGACGCGTGTCGATATCTTTCATCATCTTCTCCATACCAGCGGATTGCGTGGCCCGGACAGGTTTGCCCCCGGCCTTGACGCCGTTTACCGCCGTTGGGTGACAGTTCGACAAAGGGTTTATAGGAGTTTCGTAACAACCCGCCGCCCCTGCAAGGCTCAAATTTCGCGGTTCTTTCGGATAAATCGCACCAGTCGCAACTTTCGGAAAGGTTTTTTTCACCCTGCGACACTTTATTCCGCCTTTTGGCGGTTGACGCGGGTTTTCACCCGCCATAAGGTCGCCCGGCTTCTAGGGGAAAATCATGACCGATCTCGTCGTCATTGTGGAAAGAAGGCGCAGGGGCCGGTAACGGAAATCCAGACGGATACCCTTGCGCCCCCGATTAACCCCCGGGGGCTTTTTGTTGCGAAAACGGCCGTCTCTGCGGCACCAATGCCGAAGGTTCGGCGCTTGAGGATGAAAGACGATGACCAGATCAATGACCGGAGCCAGAATGGTGGTTGAAGCCTTGCGCGAACAGGGCGTTGACGTTGTTTTCGGATATCCGGGCGGGGCCGTCCTGCCGATTTACGATGAAATCTTCCAACAGAACGATATCCGCCACATTCTGGTGCGGCACGAACAGGGTGCAGTGCATATGGCCGAGGGCTATGCGCGCTCGACCGGTAAGCCGGGCGTTGTGCTGGTGACTTCTGGCCCTGGCGCGACCAATGCAGTAACCGGACTGACCGATGCGCTGATGGACAGCATTCCGCTGGTGGTTCTGACCGGGCAGGTGCCGACCTTCATGATCGGGACAGACGGGTTCCAAGAAGCCGATACCGTTGGCATCACCCGCCCCTGCACCAAGCATAACTGGCTGGTCAAGGATACCGACAAACTGTCCGAGGTGATCCATCAGGCGTTTCATGTCGCCACCAAGGGCCGCCCCGGCCCGGTGCTGATCGACATTCCGAAGGATGTGCAATTCGCAACCGGCGAATACACCCCCATGCCGAAAGCCAAGGTGACCCATTACCAGCCGCGCGTGAAGGGCGATATGGAAGCCATCACCCGCATGGTTGAGATGATGGAAACCGCCGAGCGGCCGCTGTTTTACACCGGCGGCGGGGTCATCAACTCTGGCCCGGCGGCAAGCCAGTTGTTGCGCGAATTCGTGGCGGCGACCGGGTTCCCGATCACCTCGACCCTGATGGGTCTGGGCGCTTACCCTGCCAGCGGAGAGAACTGGCTTGGCATGCTGGGGATGCACGGGCTTTACGAGGCGAACCTTGCCATGCATGGCTGCGACCTGATGCTGAACATCGGGGCGCGGTTTGACGACCGGATCACTGGGCGGATTGCCGATTTCAGCCCGAACAGCCGCAAAGTGCATGTCGATATCGACGCCTCCAGCCTGAACAAGGTGATCCGGGCGGATGTGCCGATCCTGGGCGACGTGGGCCATGTGCTGGAAGATGCGCTGCGCCTGTGGAAAGCGCGTGGGCGCAAGTTGAACAAGGCCGGGTTGGCGAAATGGTGGAAGCAGATCAATGAATGGCGGGCCGTGAAATGCCTGACCTACAAGAACTCTGCCACCGTCATCAAACCGCAATATGCGCTGGAGCGGCTGGAAGCCCTGACCAAGGGGATGGACCGCTATATCACCACCGAAGTCGGCCAGCATCAGATGTGGGCGGCGCAATTCCTGGGCTTCGAGGACCCGAACCGCTGGATGACAAGCGGTGGTCTGGGGACGATGGGCTATGGGCTTCCGGCCTCGATCGGGGTGCAGGTGGCGCATCCCGAGGCGCTGGTGATAAACGTGGCGGGAGAGGCCTCTTGGCTGATGAACATGCAGGAAATGGGCACGGCGATGCAGTTCCGCGCACCGGTCAAGCAGTTCATCCTCAACAATGAGCGGTTGGGCATGGTGCGCCAGTGGCAAGAATTGCTGCATGGCGAGCGCTATTCGCAAAGCTGGTCGGAAAGCCTGCCCGATTTCGTGAAACTGGCGGAGGCTTTTGGTTGCAAGGGTATCCAGTGTAAGGACCCGAAGGATCTGGACGATGCGATCATGGAGATGATCAAATATGATGGTCCGGTGATTTTTGACTGCCTCGTGGAAAAGCACGAAAACTGCTTCCCGATGATCCCGAGCGGCAAGCCGCATAACGAGATGCTTCTGGGAGAAGCGGATACGAAAGGGGCGATCGGATCCAAGGGAGCCGTTCTGGTCTGACCGTTTTTTTGCCGAGAGCGCCGGGGGTTTCACACCCCCGGACCCCCGTGGGATATTTTCAAACAGATGAAAGGGCGCAGTCATGTCGCCGCTCAATATACAATCCGGCTCGACGAGCCATTCTGCCTATGATCTTCGCGACCCCCATGCCGAGGTGATCGAACAGCATACGCTGGCGGTCGTGGTCGATAACGAAAGCGGCGTGCTGGCGCGGGTGATCGGGCTTTTCTCGGGTCGGGGCTATAATATCGAAAGCCTTACTGTCGCTGAGGTTGATCATGAGGGGCATCGCAGCCGCATCACGATCGTGACGCGGGGCACGCCCCAGGTGATCGTGCAGATCAAGGCGCAGTTGTTCCGGATGGTTCCGGTGCATGAGGTTCATGACCTGACCGTAGACGGGCCTTCGGTGCAGCGCGAGCTTGCCTTGTTCAAGGTGGCCGGCAAGGGTGACCATCGGATCGAGGCTTTGCGGCTGGCGGAGATCTTTCGGGCGAATGTGGTCGACAGTACGTTGGAGAGCTTTGTCTTCGAGATGACCGGAACGCCGGAAAAGATTGATGCTTTTGCCGAACTCATGCGGCCTTTGGGGCTGCGCGAGATTGCGCGGACCGGGGTTGCGGCGCTGTCACGCGGGGCGTGACGGACGTTTAACCGCAAGTTGAGATATGAAAAAGCCGGGCGGAGCGCCCGGCTTTTTGCCATATTGGGGGCTTTGCCTTAGCGGCCTTCAAACTTCGCGGGGCGTTTTTCGAGAAAGGCAATAACGCCTTCCTTGAAGTCATAGGTCTGGCCGCAGGCGCCTTGCAAGCGGGCCTCCAGCGCCAGTTGCTGTTCAAGATCGTTGGAGAAGCTGGCGCGGATCGCGGTTTTGACGCCCCGGTAGGCCGCAGTCGGGCCTTGGGCGAGATGGCTGGCACGGGCTTGCCAATGGGCCGCAAACTCTGCCTCGGGGACGGCTTCATAGATCATGCCCCAATCGACGGCCTGACGCGCGGAGATCTTGTCGGCAAAGAGCGCCGCGCCCATCGCACGGGCCGCCCCGATCTGGCGTGGCAGCCAATAGGTGCCGCCCGCATCTGGTATAAGGCCGATCCGCGTGAAGGCCTGAATGAAGCTTGCCGTTTCGCTGGCGATAACGACATCGGCAGCTAAGGCGAGGTTGGCCCCTGCCCCGGCCGCAGCCCCGTTCACCGCCGAAATAGTCGGCACAGGGCAATCATAGATCGCGCGCAGCAAGGGTTCGTATTCGTCGCGCAGCGTCCGTTCCAGATCAATGCTGGCGATGCGCGGGCGATCCCCCAGATCCTGCCCCGAACAAAACGCACGCCCTGCCCCGGTCATGACCAGAACGCGCGCCGACTTCCCGGCCTGCCGCACCGCATGCAGCAGTTCCGCCCGCATCTGGCTGGAAAGCGCGTTCATCACTTCGGGACGGCTGAGGGTAATCACCCCGACATTATTCGTCTCGGCATAGGTGATCGTTTCATAGATCATGGCTGGCTTCCCATCTGTTACGCGACTGGCTTAACCGCTTGGCACCGCAAGAGGAAGCGGGACGGCGCGTCACTCTTTCAGGATTTCCGCTAGGCGCTGTTCCTCGGCCTCTGACAGGGCGTCTGCGGAGGCCGGCTTGGCGGTTTGCCTGCGGCGCAGGTAGAACCCCGCCACCCCGCCGCCCAACAGCAGCATCAGCGGCCCTGCGATCCATAGGACCAGATTTGCGCCATCGGTGGTCGGGTTGAGCAGAACATACTCGCCATAGCGATCAACGATAAAGGCAATCGCCTCTTCATCGCTGTCGCCCGCCACCAGCCGTTCGCGGACCAAAAGCCGCAGATCGCGGGCCAGTTCGGCATTGCTGTCGTCGATATTCTCGTTGCGGCAGACAAGGCAGCGAAGGTCTTTGGACAGGACACGCGCGCGCGCCTCCAGCGCCGGATCAGACAGCACCTCATCAGGTTGCACCGCATGCAGCGGGGTCGCCACCAGAAAAGCCATCAGCAAGAGTGCGGCGCGGGTCATTCTGCAGGCACCGCGTTGACGGGTTTACGCTTGGCCCCGGCGGCAATCCGGTAGCGGCGGTCTGCGAGGCTGATCATGCCGCCAAGCGCCATCAGCATCGCCCCGCCCCAGATCCAGTTGGCGAAGGGTTTGAAATAACTGCGCACCGCCCAGCCGCCAGTCTCTTGCTGATCGCCGATCACAAGATAAATGTCGCGCAAGAAGCCGTAGTCGATCCCGGCTTCGGTCGTGGGCATCGCAGCCACCGGATAGACCCGCTTTTCGGGATAGACGGTGGCAACCTCTGCCCCGTTTCGGGTGATGTCCATCTTTGCCATGGTGGTGAAATAGTTCGGGCCCCGCGCATCCTCGACACTGGCAAGGGTGACGGTGTAGCCGCGCAGATCAAAGCTTTCGCCGACATTCATCACGCGGATATCTTCGACCTGCCAGGCATTCATCGCGGCACAGGCAAAGACCGTGACCCCAAGACCGGCATGAGAGGTCGCCTTCCCCCAATCAGCGCGCGGCAGCCGGGCCAGACGCCCGATCCGGCCAAAGACAGCGCCGCGCCCGGTGCGCAGCCAGAGTTCCGTCATCGCGCCGAACACGACCCATGCGCCAAGCGCCAAGCCAACCGGCCCCAGCGCCGAGCGCCCGGTCTGCACCGCAAAGGCCAGCGCCAGCAGCGACAGCGCCAAAATCCCCGCCGGGATCAGTGCGCGCAGCGTGCGCCCCGGTTGCGCCCGTTTCCACGCCAGCATGGAGCCAAGCGGCAGCAGCAGCGACAAGACCACCATGAAGGGCGAAAAGGCGGCGTTGAAGAAGGGCTCTCCGACGCTCAACTTACGGTCCCACAGAAGTTCAGCGACCAAGGGCCAGATCGTGCCGATGAACACCACAAAACAAGACACCGCCAGCAAGAGGTTATTGGCCACAAGCGCTGCCTCACGGCTGACAGGCGCGAAGATGCCCTTCGCCTCCATCGCGCTGGCCCGGACGGCGTAAAGCGTCAGCGCCCCGCCGGTAAAGAAGGCCAGAATCGCCAGAATGAAGACCCCTCGCTCCGGGTCATTGGCAAAGGCATGGACCGAGGTGATGACGCCCGAGCGGACGATGAACGTCCCAATCAAGGAGAAGCCGAACGCGAGGATGGCCAGAAGGATTGTCCAGGCTTTCAACGCCTCCCGCTTTTCCACCACGATGGCCGAATGCAGCAGGGCCGCCGCCAAAAGCCAAGGCATGAAGCTTGCGTTTTCAACCGGATCCCAGAACCAGAACCCGCCCCAGCCAAGCTCGTAATAGGCCCACCAAGACCCGAGCGCGATCCCGATGGTCAGAAAAACCCAAGCCGCCAAGGTCCATGGGCGAACCCAACGGCCCCATGCGGCATCAACACGCCCCTCGATCAGGGCGGCAACCGCAAAGGAAAACGCCACCGACAGGCCCACATAGCCCAGATAGAGGAAGGGCGGATGGAAGGCGAGGCCGGGGTCTTGCAACAAGGGGTTCAGATCTTCGCCGTCAAAGGGCGGGAATTCCATCCGCAGGAAGGGGTTGGAGGTCAGCAGCATGAACAGCAAAAACGCCACCCCGATGGAGCCCTGCACCGCAATCACCCGTGCCTTGAGCGTCGGCGGCAGGTTGCTGCCAAACCACGCAACACAGGCCCCGAACAGCGCAAGGATCAGCACCCAAAGCAGCAGCGAGCCTTCATGGTTACCCCAAACGCCCGAGACCTTGTAGATCATCGGCTTGTAGGTGTGGGAGTTCAGCACGACGAGCCGCACCGAGAAATCCGACACCACGAAAGCATAGGTCAACGCCGCAAAACTGGCGCAGAGCAGCACAAACTGCGCCACCGCCGCCGGTTCGGCAATCGCCATCCAATGCGCCCAACGGCGCTGCGCCCCGATCAACGGGATCACCGTTTGAACAAGCGCCACACATAGCGCGAGGATAAGGGCAAAATGGCCAAGCTCGACGATCATAGGGGGCCTCTCCGGGTTCGGACGGTCATTTTACAGAAATGTCAGTTTGCGTCTCTTGCGGCAACTTACGAGGTATTCCCAAGGGTTCCAATGGGGATGCGCTTGCCTGTCGCACCTGTGATCCGCCAGTCAGGCCCCCGTGGGACCCCAGTCAGCCGCCAATCCGGCGTCCGGCCCGCCGCGTTGACATCAAAAGATTGGTTTCCGAGGTCATCACACCCTCTAGATTGCGGATGCGAAACACCACCTCGTCAAGGTCGGGCAAGGTCTGGGTGCCGATCTCGGCGATCAGATCCCATTTGCCAACGGTCGAATGCACCGCTTGCACCGCCGGATTGCCGCTCAGCCGCGCCATGATCTTTTCCGCGCCGCGCCCCTCGATCCCGATCATGACAAGCGCGCGGATCGGCAAGGCCGTGATGTCTGAGCGCGTCAGAACGGTGAACCCCGCAATCTCTCCGCTTTGAACAAGACGGTCCATACGGCTGCGGATCGTGGCCCGGCTTAACCCGATACGCGCCGCCAGATCCGAAAGCGAGGCCCGCGCATCGCGCCGCAACTCGGCCACCAAAAGCTGATCGGTTTCGTCCATTCTGCCGATATCCTTGTGCATAATGCGCAAATTGCCATACAATATGGCAAATATGCTGCTTTATTTTGACCGCAAAGAAAAGCCAAATCATCCCGTATCAAAGGAGAAGACCATGCCCAAATCCTGTATCCTGATCGGCGCCCCCATTGACAGCGGCCAGCGGAGGCCGGGTTGCCTCATGGGCCCGGCGGCTTACCGTGTCGCGGGGCTTGTGCAGGCGCTGCGCGATCTGGGGCATGGGGTCGAAGACCGGGGCGATGTCACCATGACGCCCGAAACCGAGGCGGTTTGCGACAATCCGGCGGTGCATTCGCTGCCTGAAACGCTGGGCTGGACGAAAAGCCTGCGTGCGGCCACCAAACACGCGATGCAAGACGGGTTTCCGATCATTCTGGGGGGCGATCACTCGCTGGCACTGGGATCGGTTGCGGGGGCGGCGGAACATGCGGCCCAGGTCGGGCGGCCTCTGTTCCTGCTCTGGCTGGATGCGCATTCGGATTTCCATACGCCCCAGACCACCAGTTCCGGCAATCTGCATGGCACGCCCGTCGCCTATATCGCCGGGCGCGAAGGGTTTGAGATGTTCCCCACATTCCCTGCCCCTGTCCCGCCTGAGAATATCTGCCTGTTCGGCATCCGCTCTGTCGATACGGCGGAACATGCGGCGCTTTTGAACCATGACATCGAAATCAATGACATGCGGGTGCTGGATGAATATGGCATCGTCGCCCCGCTTCGGGCCTTCCTGAAAAAAGTAGAGGCGGCGAACGGGCTTTTGCATGTCAGCCTTGATGTCGATTTTCTGGATCCGTCCATCGCGCCGGCGGTTGGCACGACGGTTCCGGGCGGCACCACGATCCGCGAGGCACATCTGGTGATGGAGGTGCTGCACGAATCCGGCCTTGCGACATCTCTCGATCTGGTGGAGCTGAACCCATTTTTGGACGAACGCGGGCGCACCGCGCGCCTGATGGTCGATCTGGTCGCGAGCCTCATGGGTCGCAAGGTCTTTGACCGTCCCACCCGCAGCTTCGGCTGACCCTTCCCCCCCTTCCGCCTTTATCCGGAGTTTTGTTCATGACTGCCCCGTCCCGTCAGGCCCTCGTGCCCTTTGTCAGCGTCGCCAATATGATGAAGCTGGTGCATCAGATCGGCATAGAGCGCGTTCTGGTCGATCTGGCGGCCGAGATCGAAGAGGATTTTCGCCGCTGGCCCAGCTTTGACAAGACGCCAAGGGTCGCCTCGCATTCCGATGTGGGGGTGATTGAACTGATGCCGACCTCGGACGGGGAAACCTATGGGTTCAAATATGTGAACGGCCACCCATCCAACATGAAGAAAGGCCTGCAAACCGTTACAGCGTTTGGGCTTTTAGCGGATGTCAAAACAGGATATCCGATTCTATTGTCAGAGATGACGATCCTCACCGCGCTGCGCACGGCGGCGACAAGTGCGCTGGCGGCAAAATGGCTGGCTCCCAAGGGCGCGCGGAGCATGGCGCTGATCGGCAATGGCGCGCAGGCGGAGTTTCAGGCCCTCGCCTTCAAGGCGGTCTGCGGCCTCTCGGAGATCCGGCTTTATGACATCGACCCCGCCGCGACCCGCAAATGCCTGCGCAATCTGGAGGGGCACGGCATCAGGCTGGTGCCTTGCGCCAGTGCCGAAGAGGCGATCGAGGGGGCAGAGATCATCACGACGGTCACCGCCGACAAACAATATGCGACGATCCTCAGCGACAACATGGCGGGCGCGGGCGTGCATCTGAACGCGGTGGGCGGCGATTGCCCCGGCAAGACCGAGTTGCATCGCGATATTCTGCTGCGGTCGGATATTTTCGTGGAATACCCCCCGCAAACCCGGATCGAGGGCGAAATTCAGGTCTTGCCGGAAGATCACCCCGTCACGGAACTGTGGGAGGTGATCAGCGGAGCGGCCACAGGGCGGCGTCATCCGGATCAGGTGACCCTTTTCGACAGCGTTGGCTTTGCGGTCGAGGATTTTGCGGCCCTGCGCTATGTGCATCGGCAGTTGGAGCGGTTTGCGTTTTGTGAACCGCTGGACATGATCGCGGACCCGGATGATCCGCGAGACCTGTTCGGGATGCTGCTGCGGGCCGCGTGATCATTTGGCTTGCCGCCGCCGAAGGCCGGGGGCTTCGCCGCCCCCGGACCCCCGCAGGTATTTTGGCCAAGAAGAAGTTTGCAAACGGCTATGGTTAATGAAGGGTGAATTCGCCCACCACATTGCGCCATTCGCCGGGACCGATGAGCTTGCGGTGATTGAAGCGGACCGAATGCAAGGGGCCATCGAGCTTTTCCTGCCAGAACTCGATGAATTTGAAGAGCCTCGGGTAATCCGGGGCCAGATCATAATCCTGCCAGATGTAGCTGTTGAGGACGTTCTTGTAATCGGGCATCCGGTAGTAGAATTCGGCTGTGGTCAGCCCATAGCCTTTGAGCATCAGCTGCGTTTCGGAGTTTTGCATCTTCACCTCGTGTTCTGTCGACAGCTCAAGGATGCCATGGATTTATTTATTTTCCATAAAAACATAATGTTATCACTCATATCCGCTCGCTGCTGACGGACCGCTGGAAAGAGTGTGGCCTTGGCATTGCACCCAAGATCGGGGATGGGCTATAGTCTGCGCATCTAGATCTTGTGCCCGCTGGCGGGCCCCGGAAAGAAAGAGCGGCAAGCGTGACTGATCGTCCAGAAGACACTGAAAACAATGGCGAAACCCCTCAGCGTATGGCGCATGACGGGCCTGTGGTGTCGATCGTCGACGAGATGAAGACTGCCTATCTCGATTATGCGATGAGCGTGATCGTGAGCCGAGCCATTCCGGACCTGCGGGACGGGCTGAAGCCGGTGCATCGGCGGATTTTGTACGCCATGCATGAGACGAATAACGGCCACGATAAGCCTTACCGCAAATCGGCACGCCCCGTTGGCGATGTCATGGGGAAATACCACCCGCATGGTGATTCCGCGATTTATGATGCGCTGGTGCGGATGGCGCAGCCTTTTTCGATGTCTTTGAAACTGTTGGACGGTCAGGGAAACTTTGGATCCATGGATGGGGATAACCCGGCCGCCATGCGCTATACGGAAGTGCGGATGGACAAGCCCGCTGCCTTCCTTCTTGCCGATATCGACAAGGAAACCGTTGATTTTCAGGACAATTACGACGGCAAGGACCGGGAGCCAACGGTGCTTCCGGCGCGTTTTCCGAACATGCTCGTCAATGGCGCAGGCGGGATCGCGGTCGGGATGGCCACCAATATTCCGCCGCATAATCTTGGCGAGGTGATCGACGGGACGTTGGCCTTGATCGCGCAGCCCGATCTGTCGATGGAAGCGCTGATGGAGATCATTCCGGCGCCCGATTTTCCGACAGGTGCGCAGATTTTGGGCCGTTCGGGCGCACGCAAGGCCTATCTGGAAGGGCGTGGCAGCGTCATCATCCGCTCCAAAACGCGGGTGGAGGAGATCCGCAAGGACCGCTTTGCCATCGTGATCGACGAGATCCCCTATCAGGTGAATAAATCCTCGATGATCGAGAAGATCGCCGAAATGGTGCGCGAAAAGCGGATCGAAGGCATCGCACATGTGCAGGACGAATCCGACCGGATCGGTGTGCGCGTGGTGATTGAGTTGAAGCGGGACGCGACGCCGGAAGTCGTGCTGAACCAGCTTTACCGTTTCACGCCGATGCAGACCTCGTTTGGGTGCAACATGCTGGCCCTGAACGGTGGCCGCCCCGAACAACTGACGCTTCGGGATTTTCTGACCTATTTCATTGGCTTCCGCGAGGAAGTTGTGGCGCGCCGCACGGCTTACGAGCTGCGCAAAGCCCGCGAACGCAGCCATGTTCTGTGTGGTCTTGCCGTGGCGGTCTCCAACGTGGATGAGATCGTGGCGACGATCCGGTCTTCGGCCGATCCTTCCGAGGCGCGGGAACGGTTGATGACGCGGCGCTGGCCCGCGCATGACATCATCCCCTATATCAAGCTGATCGATGACCCGAGCCATAAGGTCAACGAGGATGGCACCTATAACCTGTCGGAGATTCAGGCCCGTGCCATTCTGGAACTGCGGCTGCAACGTCTGACCGCGATGGGCGTGAAGGAAATCACCGACGAGTTGGAAGAGCTTGCGGGCAAGATCAAGGATTACCTCGATATTCTGGGCAGCCGCGACCGGATCATGGCGATCATCTCGGACGAGTTGCGCGAAGTGAAGGCGCAATTCGCCGTGCCGCGCCGGACCGAGATCGTCGACTGGTCGGGCGATATGGAAGATGAGGACCTGATCGAGCGCGAAGACATGGTCGTCACGATCACCTCGGGCGGCTATATCAAGCGGACACCTTTGGCTGAATTCCGGGCGCAGCGGCGGGGGGGCAAGGGTCTTGCCTCGATGACGACGAAGGAAGACGATGTGGTGACCACGCTGTTCGTGGCCAATACTCATACGCAGCTTTTGTTCTTCAGCACCGACGGCATGGCTTACAAGCTCAAGACATGGCGGCTGCCGCTGGCCGGGCGCAATGCCAAGGGCAAGGCCATCGTCAACATTCTGCCCATCGCGCAGGGGGTCTCGATTGCCGCGATCCTGCCTGTGGACCGGGATGAGGCCGACTGGGCCGATTTGCAGATCGTCTTTGCCACCTCGGCGGGGACGGTGCGGCGCAACCAGTTGTCAGACTTCACCAATGTCATGCGCAACGGCAAGATTGCGATGAAATTTGAAGATGACACTGCCGATTACAAGCTGATCAACGCGCGCATCTGTTCGGAAGACGATGACGTGATGCTGGTCACTAGCTCTGGCCGGGCAATCCGATTCCCCACGACGGAAGTGCGGGTGTTCAACTCTCGTGCCTCTGTCGGGGTGCGGGGGATCAAGCTTGCCGGGCAGGACAGCGTTGTGTCGATGTCGGTGATCCGGCACTTTGAGGCAACGCCAGCGGAACGGGCGGCCTACCTCAAGATGCGCCGCGCACAGGAAGGCGTGCTGGAGGAGCCGGAGGCCGATGACGATGAAACCGCCGTCGCCGCTGGCGAATTGCCGCTGGAGCGTTTTGCCGAAATGTCGGCGGCCGAAGACCTGATCCTGACGATCACGGCGGGGGGTTCGGGCAAACTGTCCTCCAGCCATGATTACCCGGTTCGGGGTCGTGGCGGCCAGGGCGTCAAGGCCATGGCGGGGCGCAATGGCGCGCTGATCGCCTGTTTCCCGGTGGAGCGGAGCGATCAGGTCATGCTCGCAACCTCGACAGGCCAGTCGATCCGCTGCCCGGTAGAGGGGATCTCCTTCCGGTCACGGGCTGCGGGTGGGGTCAAGGTGTTTGACACCGGCGCAGGCGAAGAGGTCGTCTCGGTTGCCCGCGTTGCGGATCAGGGCGACGAAGAGGCATGAGCCTGCCGGGCCTCGCTGAGGCCTTGGCGGCACAGGCCCGCGCGGGGCGGACGATAAGCTATGGGGATTTGGCCCGGCAACTGGCCATCCCCGGCCCCGGCGCGATTGCCAAGCTGACGGCGGCGCTGGAAGCCTTGATGGCCGAGGATGCGGCCGCCAACCAGCCCTTGCGCGCGGCCCTTTGCCATTCGCGTTTGGGCAATGGCCAGCCCGCCCCCGGTTTTTTCGATATGGCCCGCCATTTGGGGCGGTTTGACGGCACGGATCCCGCGGGTTTTGTCGCGGCAGAGCGGGCCTCCCTTTTCAAAGCCGCCGCAACGGCCTAGATGAGGCCCAAGGTCGCGTTGCGGCCAGTGGGTACTGGATGCAGGGGCAACGGGTTTTGAACGAACAGGTCTTGAATATCATCGGCGGCGGCATGGCAGGCTCCGAGGCGGCATGGCAGGCAGCCAATATGGGCGTGCGCGTCGTGATCCATGAGATGCGGCCCAAAGTCGGTACTTTTGCGCATCGGACCGGAAATCTGGCCGAGATGGTCTGCTCCAACTCCTTCCGCTCGGATGACGATGAACGCAATGCCGTGGGCCTTTTGCATTGGGAGATGGGCGCGGCGGATGGCATTATCATGCAGACCGCGCGGGCGCATCGGCTTCCGGCGGGGGGCGCGCTGGCCGTTGACCGCGATCCCTTTGCCGAGGCGGTCACTGCCAAGCTAATGGCGCATCCTCTGATTTCCGTATCTTATGAAGAGATTACGGAGCTTCCTTCAAGTGGTAACTGGATCGTGGCGACGGGGCCGCTGACCTCTGGCCCGCTGGCGGAAAGCATTCGCGCGGCGAATGGGGCCGAGGCGCTGGCCTTTTTCGATGCGATTGCCCCGATCGTCTATGCCGAAAGCGTAGACATGTCAGTGGCCTGGATGCAAAGCCGCTATGACAAGGGCGAGACCGAGGAAGAACAGACCGCCTATATGAACTGCCCGATGACCAAAGAGCAGTACGAGGCTTTCATCGACGCGCTTCTGGCGGCGGAAAAGACAGAGTTCCACGAGGGTGAGACCGCCGGTTATTTTGACGGCTGCCTGCCGATTGAAGTCATGGCCGAACGCGGGCGCGAAACGCTGCGCTTCGGGCCGATGAAGCCGGTCGGGCTGACCAATCCGCATTGCGAGAAAAAGCCCTATGCGGTCGTGCAGTTGCGCCGCGACAACAAGCTGGGCACGCTTTACAACATCGTGGGCTTTCAGACAAAGATGAAGTATGGCGCGCAAACCTCTGTTTTCAAAATGATTCCCGGATTGCAGGAAGCAAGCTTTGCACGGCTGGGCGGCATCCATCGCAATACATTCATCAACTCTCCGACGCTGCTGGATGACCAGATGCGGCTGCGGCTGCGGCCCAATATCCGCTTTGCCGGACAAATCACCGGGGTGGAAGGCTATGTCGAAAGCGCCGCGATGGGGCTTTTGGCCGGGCGCATGGCGGCGGCTGAAATGCTGGGCCGCACAGTCGAGGCGCCGCCCTCTGAGACCGCGATGGGCGCGCTGATCACCCATATCACCGGCGGGGCGGAGGCGAAGACCTTCCAGCCGATGAACGTGAACTTCGGCCTCTTTCCCCCGATTGATGCCAAGGGCGGGCGGCGCGGGCGCAAGGATCGCTACAAGGCCTATACCGACCGCGCGAAAACCGCGTTTCAGGCATGGCTTTCGTAACGCGCTTCGCCCCCTCGCCGACCGGGCCACTGCATCTGGGCCACGCCTATTCCGCGATCCTTGCGCATGACATGGCGCGCGCGGCAGGGGGCCGTTTCCTCCTTCGGATGGAGGATACGGACCTTCAGCGCTGCAAACCCGAATGGGAACAGCAGATCGAAGCGGATCTTCGCTGGCTGGGGCTGGATTGGGACGGCCCAGTCTATCGCCAATCGCCCCAAATCGCGCAGTACAATGCGCGGTTGGAGACACTGGTCGAAAGCGGGCTGCTCTATCCCTGTTCTTGCACCCGCTCGGACATTCGCGCGGCCCTTTCTGCCCCGCAAGAGGGCGTGGCCCATCCGGTTTATCCCGGCACCTGCCGCCACCGCCCCCTGTCAGACCGCCAACCCGGCGACGCCTTGCGCCTGAACCTCGTGCGGGCGTTCGAGGCGCTGGACCCGGCACTTCTGAACTTCGAGGAAACCGGCCCGCGCCACCATGGTCTGCACCGGCTTGGCCAAACCTTCGCCACCCAAACCATCGGCGATGTGGTTCTGTCCCGCAAGGGAGAGGACATCGTCGCCTATTTTCTGGCCTCAGCCTTTGACGATGCGGATCAAGGCATCACCCATGTCATCCGCGGCGAGGATCTGTTCGACTTCACACCTATACAGGTGATCCTGCATCGGCTTTTCGGGCATGACCTTCCGATCTATCACCATCACCGGCTGATCCGCGATGAAGAGGGCAAGCGTCTTGCCAAACGAGACGACGCCCGCGCCATCGCGACGTTTCGCGAGGATGGCGAAAGCCCCGCGGATATTCGTCGCAGGATAGGGCTGTAAGACCCTGATTTCAGACCGCTTTCAGGTAGTCATCGGCGCAGATGTTATCCGCTCCTCGCCGCCCTCGACCACGGTGTAAAAGCAGGATCTGCGATTCGTGTGGCAGGCGGGGCCGATCTGTTCCACCTTCAAAAGCAGGCAATCGCGGTCACAATCGACGCGCAATTCGCGCAGGCTTTGCACATGGCCCGAAGTCTCCCCCTTGGCCCAGAACGCCTGACGCGAGCGGGACCAATAGGTTACCTGCCCGGTTTGCAGCGTCCGCGCCAGCGAGTCGGCGTTCATCCAGGCCATCATCAGAACCTCGCCCGTCTGATGATCCTGCGCAATCGCCGGGATCAGGCCCTTGTCATCAAATTTCAGGCTTTGGGGATCGAAAGGCATGGGCGATACTCTTTTTGCGGGCTTTGCAAGCAGGGGAATGCGGCCTATCTAACCCCTAAGCAAGGCGGAGGAAAGCAATGAGCGATACAG
>JAQWYA010000040.1 GCA_029254215.1 Pseudorhodobacter sp.
ATGCGTTTTCTGGGGGCCTTGCTGATCTGGATCTGGGCAGGCGCGGCTTTTGGCGGGGCTTGGCCGCGCGACAAAGGGCAGGTTTTCTTTGCCATCAGCGCCGATCAGGCCCGCACCAAGATTTATGCGGAATACGGTTTGGGCCGGGATTGGACGTTTGGGGCAGAGGCCACGCCGGGCGAAAAAGGCAGGCCACCGGGCCTGAACGTGTTTCTGATGCACCCTGTCTGGCGAGGGTCCGGCGGGGCGATTTTATCGGCTGGCGTGGGCGCGGCCTATCGTGAAACCTATGCGGCCGGGGCCTATGCCCATCTGGAGGGGACCCCGGAAATCGCGGCCTCGGTTCGGCTGTCATGGGGGAAGGGCTATGGCTCGCGCTGGGGCGAGGGGTGGTATGCGCTCGATGCCCAAGTGGAAAAGGTCATGTCCGAGGATTGGGCGTTGCGGGGCCTGACCTATAAGTTGGACGCAACCATCGGGCTGAAGCCGTTTGAAAGGGTGATGGTCATGGTGCAGGCGCAAGGCTGGGCCTCGGCCAGTGGAGAGAGGGTCTTGCGGCTTGAACCCAGTGCTGCTTGGGCGCTGGGCAAGGCGCAATTGGTCGCGGCCCCCTCGATCGGGGTGATCGGCGCGGCAGACCCGCGCGTCAAGCTGGCGCTATGGCTGACGTTTTGACGCTGTTAATGAAAGCGGTCAGAACGGCCACGGCTTCGGGTTCGTCCAGATAGGGAACATGGGCGCGGTCAGGCACATCGGCAAAAAGCATATCGGGGCGGCGGCGGCGCATCTCGGCTGCGCAATCGGCGGAAAGAAGGTCTGAATTCGCGCCTCGGATCAACGCAAGGGGCAAGCCCGCGCAAGCGTCAAAAAACGGCCAGAGGTCAACCGCAGGGCCTTTGAACGCTGCCAGAAAACTGTCGCGTAAGGCCGGGTCATAGGTGATGCGCAGGCCCGCATCGGTTTCCGTGTAATGCAGGCGAGCCTCTTGCTGCCAGCGGCTTTCAGGCACGTTGAAAAAGCCCGGCATATTGCGGGGCAGGGCGGCTGCAAGCTCGGCATGGGTGCGGGCGCGCGGGTTGCGGCCAACGTAATCCATGATCCGTTCCAGCCCCGGTTTATGGATTTCGGGGCCAATGTCGTTGAAGCACAGGCCCAAAAGCCGCTCTTTCGCGCCCATCGCCAGCCCCATGCCGATCAACCCCCCGCGCGAGGTTCCCAGAACGGCGGCTTTCGCGATGCCCAGATGGTCCAGCAGATCCAGCGCGTCCTTGGCCTCTTGCGGGACGGTATAGGTCTCTGCCCCAGTCCAGCCACTTTTGCCGCGCCCGCGATAATCCATGCGGATCACCCGGCAGGGCAGCAGGTGGGGCAGCATGTAGTCGAAGTCATGAATGGTGCGGGTCAGCCCGGCCAAACACAAAAGAGGCAGGCCCTCTCCCTCATCCTGATAGGCGAGCGTCGTGCCGTCGGGGATTTTGAAATAGGAGGTCACAGGGCACCTGCAAGGCTGGGGATGGGGGTCAGATCGGGCAGAATATGGGCCGGGCGATGGGGCAGACGATCCACCGGATGGCCCGCGCGGTTGACCCAGGCGGTCACAAAGCCAAAGCCTGCCGCCCCTGCAACATCCCACCCGTTTGAGGATACAAAAAGGACCTCTTGCGGCTTTGTGCCAAAGCGGTCGGCCACCTGCGCGTAAACCCGGTCATCGGGTTTGAACACGCCCACGTCCTCCACCGACAGGACGGCATCCAGCGTGGGGGCGATCCCCGCGCTGTTGGTCGCGGCCTCCAGCATGCCGGGGCTGCCGTTTGACAGGATCGCGGTGGCATAGCCCTGCGCCTTGAGGGTCGTCAGCATCTGGGGAACTTCGGGATAGGCGGGAAGCGTATCGTAAAGCGCCATCAACCGCTTGTGCAGTGCTGCGTCGGAAAGGTTAGCCGCCTCCAACGCCCAATCAAGCGCATCCGAGGTCACCACTCGGAAATCGGCATGGCGGCGGGTGATCGCCCGTAGCCAGGTGTATTCAAGCTGTTTGCGGCGCCAGTCTTCGGCAAGCTTCGGCCAGACCTGCGCCAAAGTGGCCCCGCCCGGCTCGGCTGCGGCGGCCCGTGCGGCGCCCGCCACGTCAAACAAGGTTCCATAGGCGTCGAAAACGCAGGTCGTGATTGGCATTGATTTTATCCTCTTTCGTCGGAGCCTGCCACGCCCGTTGACCGGGGGAAAGGGGGCGCGGCAATTGCAGCGCTTGCGACGACCGTCCCAAACCCCTAAACGATGGCGCGAAACTGGCAAGGACGGAACGAAGACCAATGGCCCGCAACAGCAGTACCGTGGAAGATCGACCGACCTCGCGCAAGATGGGGGCTTTGCAAGGGCTTGTCCCGTTTTTGAAGCCTTATCAGCGGCTTTGCATCGCCGCTTTGGCAGCTTTGATCCTGACGGCGGGGGTGTCGCTTGTCCTGCCGCTGGCCGTGCGCCGGGTGATTGACGGGTTCAACGCCGATAACGCCGCTTTGCTGGACGTTTACTTCACCGCAGCCCTAGGCATTGCGGGGCTTTTGGCGCTGGGAACGGCGCTGCGCTATTATCTGGTGACGCGCTTGGGCGAACGCGTTGTCGCCGATATCCGCCGTGCGCTTTTTGACCGCGTGCTGGGGATGAGCCCGGCTTTCTTTGAGCGGATCATGACGGGCGAAGTTCTGAGCCGCATCACCACGGACACCACGCTCATTCTGTCGGTGATCGGATCCTCCGTCTCGATCGCGCTGCGGAACTTCTTGATTTTGCTGGGGGGGCTGGTTGCCCTTTTGCTGACCTCGGCCAAGCTCACGGGGCTTGTGCTGCTGATCGTTCCGGCGGTCATCGTCCCGATCATCGTTCTGGGGCGCAAGCTGCGCGGGCTGAGCCGCGAGAATCAGGATTGGATCGCGGCCAGTTCCGGCAATGCCTCCGAGGCGCTTTTGTCGGTGCAGGCGGTGCAGGCCTTCACGCATGAGGATCGGTCGCGGATGACCTTTGGCGAGGTGACCGAGAAGGCTTTCCAATCGGCCAAAAAGCGGATCTGGACACGCGCGCTTATGACCATGATCGTGATCTTTCTGGTCTTTACCGGGGTGGTCGGCGTGCTGTGGATCGGGGCGCGCGATGTGCGTTCCGGCGTGATGAGCCCCGGAGAGCTGGTTCAATTCCTGATCTATGCCGTGATGGTGGCGGGTGCGGTGGCCGCCCTTTCTGAAATCTGGGGGGAGTTGCAGCGCGCGGCAGGGGCGACCGAACGTCTTGTGGAACTCCTAAGCACCGAAGATTCCGTTCAGGACCCCGAAGTGCCAGTAGCACTGCCGCGCCCGGTGAAAGGCGCGATTGGGCTGGAGGCTGTCCGCTTTCAATACCCCGCCCGGCCCGAGATTTCGGCCCTGGACGGTGTCACCTTGCAGGTGGCCCCAGGAGAAACCGTGGCGCTCGTCGGCCCGTCAGGGGCGGGCAAGACAACGGTCTTGCAACTGATTCTGCGGTTTTATGACCCGCAGGAAGGCCGCGTGACGATTGACGGGCAGGATCTTAAATCCCTGTCGCGTAGTGATTTCCGCAAATCCATCGCCTTGGTGCCGCAGGACCCGGTGATCTTTGCCGCCTCAGCCCGTGAAAACATCCGCTTTGGTCGCCCCGAAGCCAGCGACGCCGAGATCGAGGCCGCCGCCAAAGCCGCAGCGGCGCATGATTTCCTGTCGGCCCTGCCGCAAGGCTATGACACCTTTGTGGGAGAGCGCGGCGTGATGCTGTCCGGGGGTCAAAAGCAGCGCATCGCCATTGCCCGCGCCATTCTGCGCGATGCCCCGGTTCTGTTGCTGGATGAGGCAACCAGCGCGCTGGATGCGGAATCCGAAGGGGCTGTGCAGGCCGCCGTGGATGAATTGGCCAAGACGCGCACGACGATCGTTGTGGCACACCGTCTGGCCACGGTGAAAAAGGCTGACCGAATCGTGGTGTTCGATGCGGGCGGAATCGTTGCGACGGGCACGCATGACGCCTTGGTGGCCGAAGGCGGGCTTTATGCGCGTCTGGCCCGGCTGCAATTCACCGACGGTCAGGCCTGATCCCACGCGGGAAACCGGGGCAGGGTGCGGGCCTTTAAGGTCGCCCGCCCCCCGCATTGCGCGCTTGCCGCGCCTCCTCCTGCACATGCCTCGGCCCGTTGCGGCCGACAAACGCCATCCCGGAAAAAAGGTCTGCCCTGAGCCTTCATGAGTGCCAGTCGCATGGATTACACCGCAAAACGGGGTTTTACGTTGCGTTTTGGCCTGCCGCCGCGCTTGCAGTGTGCCCAAACAGTGCGCATTTAGAAGGTGGAGAAGGAACCGGTCCGCCAATAGGCCCGGAATAAGGGGAGGAAAACACCATGGGGTCTTTCGCGTCACTCGCGGATCGTAATGCTATCGAGGCCGAAAGTGCTTGGGCCGATCGCGACGTTGCCAAGTCGATGTATCAATTTCTCAGCACGGCGAAGGCCAAACATGGCGACCGCCCGGCGATCAGTTTTCAGTTGATGTCGGGGCCGGGCGACAAGGCCGAAACCCTGACCTGGGCGCAGTATCACGGTAAGGTCACGCAGGCGGCCAATCTGTTCCGCAGCCTTGGTGTCGGGCCGGGGGATGTGGTGGCCTATGTTCTGCCGAACTCGATCGAGACGGCGGTGACGATGATGGGCGCTGCCGTGGCCGGGATCGTGAACCCGATCAACCCGCTGCTGGACGCCGATCAGATCAGCTCGATCCTGCGTGAGACCAAGGCTAAGGTCGTGGTCACGCTGCGGGCCTTTCCGAAAACCGATGTGGCGCAGAAAGTGGCCGAGGCCGTGGGCCATGCCCCCAACGTCAAGACCGTGCTGGAGATCGACCTTCTGCGCTATCTGACGCCGCCGAAAAGCTGGATCGTGCCGCTGGTGCGCCCGAAGAACCCTGTTGGTCACCATGCCACTGTCAAGAACCTGAACGCCGAACTGGCCAAGCATTCAGCCGAAAGGCTGAGCTTTCAGGATGTCACCGAAGACCGCGTCGCCGCTTATTTCCACACAGGCGGCACCACCGGCATGCCGAAGGTCGCGCAGCATAAAGTCTCGGGGATGGTCTATAACGGCTGGCTTGGCGCGCGGATGATGTTCCAGAAGTCTGATGTGGTGATCTGCCCGCTGCCTATGTTCCACGTCTTTGCGATCTATCCGATCCTGATGTCGATGATCGCCAGCGGCGCGCATGTCGTCTTTCCGACGCCAGCGGGTTATCGCGGTGAGGGCGTGTTCGACAATTTCTGGAAATTGGTGGAGCGTTGGAAGATCACTTACATGGTCACGGTGCCGACCGCGCTTTCGGCGCTGATGCAGCGCCCGATCAATGCCGATGTCTCGACCCTGCGCGGCGCGTTTTCAGGCTCTGCCCCGCTGCCGATCGAGTTGTACAACCGGTTTGAAAAGGCCACGGGTGTGCAAATCACCGAAGGCTACGGCTTGACGGAATGCACCTGTCTTGTGTCTTGCAACCCGCCTGAGGGGGCCAAAAAGATCGGCTCGGTCGGCTTTCCGATGCCGCATAGCAAGGTTCGGATCTTGCACAGCGATGCCAATGGCACTGTGACGCGCGATTGTGCCGTGGATGAAATCGGAGAGATCTGCGTGTCCAATCCGGGCGTGTTTGCCGGATCGACCTATACCGAGGCGGACAAGAACCGGGATCTTTTTGCAGATGGCGAATATTTGCGGACCGGCGATCTGGGGCGCATCGATGCCGAGGGCTATTTGTTCATCACGGGGCGGGCCAAGGATCTGATCATTCGCGGTGGTCACAACATTGACCCCGCCGAGATCGAAGAGACGCTGATGGCCCATGAGGCGGTGGCCTTCGTCGGGGCGATCGGGCAACCGGACGCGCATTCCGGCGAATTGCCCTGCGCCTATGTTGAACTCGTCGCCGGGGCGAGCGTGGAAGAGGACGAATTGCTCGCCTTTGCGCAAAAGCGCATCCACGAGCGGGCGGCGGTGCCGAAACATATCGAAGTGCTCAGCGAACTGCCGAAAACCGCCGTGGGCAAGGTCTTCAAGCCCGATCTGCGGCGGTTGGCGATTACCCGCGTATACAATGAGGCTTTGGCGGCGGCAGATTTGCCGGTGCGGGTGCAATATGTGATCGAGGACAAGAAGCGCGGGCTGGTGGCGCAGATTGATCGGCACGAAGGCATTGACGAGGCGGCTGTCACGGCCGTTCTGGGCAGCTTCATCCGGCCGTGGGAGTTCTTGCCGAAGGGCTGAGGGGCGTTTCGGTTTCCGGTCGGGAAGAGCCGGTTCGGGGAAAAAGGGAAGGGGGCGCTCGCGCCCCCTCTGGGCCTTGCGGCCCATTCACCCCCCGAGGATGTTTTTGAACAGATGAAATTCAGGAGTGACGTCTATGGACGTTGGCCAAGGGCTGCCACATCGGCGTGGCGGTGGCAGGGGCGGATGTGATCATTCACGATCCCCGTGGCTTGCATGAAAGCATAGGTGATCGTTGGCCCGCAAAAGGTGAAACCTGCTTTGCGGAGGTCCTTAGAGATATGCTGTGAAAGCGGCGTGTGGGCAGGAACCTCTGCCATGGTTGCAAGATTACTTTGCAAGGGCGCGCCGTCGACATAGGCCCAGAGCCAGTTGGAAAACCCG
>JAQWYA010000045.1 GCA_029254215.1 Pseudorhodobacter sp.
CCGTGGCGCACGTTATCGCCATCCAGCAGGAAGGTGTGGCGGTTCATCCGGGCCAGTTTGCGTTCCACGATATTGGCGATGGTGGATTTCCCCGACCCAGAAAGCCCCGTCAGCCACAACACGGCGGGCGTCTGGTTCTTTTGGGCCGCGTGATGGTCGCGCCCAATGTCTGTCGCCTGCCAGTGGATATTCTGGGCGCGGCGCAGCGCGAAGTGGATCATCCCCGCCGCAACCGTGTGATTGGTCAGCTTGTCGATCAGGATGAAGCCGCCAAGATCGCGGCTTTCCCCATAGGGCGCGAAGGGGATTTCGCGGTCGGTCGTGATATTCGCCACCCCGATCGCGTTAAGATCCAGCGTCTTTGTCGCCAGATGCTCTTGCGTGTTGACATTCACCTCGTATTTCGGCTGCTGGACGGTGGCCGAAACCGTCTGCGTCCCGATCTTGAGCCAATAGGCGCGACCGGGGACCAGCTCCACCTCGTCCATCCAAACGATCGTCGTTTCAAACTGATCCGCGACTTCCAGCGGGGCTTGTGCGGCAACGATGACCTGCCCGCGCGAACAGTCGATCTCGTCCTTCAGGGTCAGGGTCACGGATTCGCCCGCAACGGCCAGATCGCGGTCGCCCTCAAGGCTGACGATCCGCGCAATGCTGGAGGTTTTGCCCGAGGGCAGCACCCGGATCGGATCTCCGGGGCGGATGGAGCCGCTGGCGATCAGCCCTGCAAAGCCGCGAAAATCGAGGTTCGGACGGTTCACCCATTGCACCGGCATCCGGAACGGGCGGGCCTGATCGGCGGTTACATCCAGTTCCACTGTCTCCAGATGCGGCAAAAGGGCCGTGCCGTCATACCAAGGCATATTGGCGCTGAGGCCGGTGATGTTATCGCCCTTGAAGCCGGAAATCGGAATCGCAGTGAAAGCCTCAATCCCTATGCTGCGGGCAAATTCGGTGTAGTCGGCCAGAATGCGGTCAAACACCGCCTGATCATAGCCGACCAGATCCATCTTGTTGACGGCCAGAACCACATGGCGGATGCCCAAAAGCTGCACCAGATAGCTGTGGCGGCGGGTCTGCGTCAGCACGCCCTTGCGCGCATCAATCAAGATCACGGCCAGATCGGCGGTCGAGGCGCCGGTCACCATGTTGCGGGTGTATTGTTCATGTCCGGGCGTGTCCGCGACGATGAACTTGCGCTTTTCGGTGGTGAAAAAGCGGTAGGCCACGTCGATGGTAATGCCCTGTTCCCGTTCGGCCGCCAGCCCGTCAACCAGCAGCGCGAAGTCAATCTCTCCGCCTTGAGTGCCAACGCGCTTGCTGTCGGCTTCCAGCGTTGCGAGTTGATCTTCAAAGATCATCTTGCTGTCGTAAAGCAGCCTGCCGATCAGGGTTGATTTGCCATCATCGACCGACCCACAGGTCAGAAAGCGCAGCATTGTCTTGTGCTGGTGCGTCTCAAGATAGCTGTCGATATTCTCGGCAATCAGGGCGTCTGTCTTGTAGATCGGGTCTTGAACTTGGGTCATGCGGGTCACCTGAGCGGGTGTGAAAAGGGGAGAGAGAGCGAAGCGGGCGGCGTCAGAAATAGCCTTCCTGCTTTTTCTTCTCCATCGAGGCGGCCTGATCATGGTCGATCGCGCGGCCCTGCCGTTCCGAGGTAGTGGTCAGCAGCATCTCCTGAATGACTTCCGGCAGGGTCTTGGCCGTGCTTTCAACGGCCCCGGTCAGCGGATAGCACCCCAAAGTGCGGAACCGGATCGAGCGGGTCTGCGGCACCTCGCCCTCGCGCAGCGGGAAGCGGTGGTCATCGACCATCAGAAGCATACCGTCGCGCATAACCGTCGGGCGCGGGGCCGAGAGGTACAAGGGCACGATCTCGATCCCTTCAAGGTGGATATATTGCCAGATATCCAGCTCCGTCCAGTTGGAGATCGGGAACACCCGCACGCTTTCGCCCTTGGCCTTGCGCGCATTATACATCCGCCACAATTCGGGGCGCTGGTTCTTCGGGTCCCAGCGGTGATTGGCCGAGCGGAACGAGAACACCCGTTCCTTGGCGCGGGATTTTTCCTCGTCGCGCCGGGCACCCCCGAAGGCCACGTCAAACCCGTTCAGATCCAGCGCCTGCTTGAGCCCTTCGGTCTTCCACATATCGGTGTGGATGCCGCCATGATCGAACGGGTTGATCCCCTTGGCCTTGGCTTCGGGGTTCTGATGCACGATCAGCCGCATCCCGGCCTCTTCGGCGGCACGGTTCCGCATCGCGTACATGTCCTGAAATTTCCATGTCGTATCGACATGCAACAGCGGAAAGGGCGGAGGCGCGGGATAGAAGGCCTTTTTGGCCAGATGCAGCATGACCGCGCTGTCCTTACCAACGCTGTAAAGCATGACCGGGTTTTCCGCCTCGGCCACGACTTCGCGCAGGATGTGGATGCTTTCGGCTTCAAGCCTTTGCAGATGAGTCAAGGATTTGAAGGTCATGGGGCCAACTTTACTGTTCCGGGTTTTCTTGGGTTTACGGTGAAAACGGGGCTTGGCTAACCCCCCAAATGGGTGGTATTCTGGAAATATGTCGATCCCGGTGGAAACTGCGAACCTCCTCAAGGCGCTTTTTGCGGCGGCGCTGCCTGCGACCCCGATTGCAGGCCATCAAGACCCTTGGCGGGCCTTCCTGTTGCAGCTTTGCGCCGCAGCCCATGCCGATGCCGCGATGCTGATCCTTGACGCGGCGCGGGGGGCGGCGGGGCGGGTCTGGATGACCGGGCCAAAACCCCTGCTGGGGCCGGAGCATCTTCCCGCCATGCGCCATGACCGGGTCTATTCGCAGATCGATCTTCCGGGCATTCCTGCCGGGGCAGCCCCCTTGCGCGCAGTGAAATCAGCGCTTGGGCCGGGAGAGGCGGCGGTCTTGTGTATTCAACGCCAAGGTCGCGATTTTCGCGCGGTGGATGCGGTGCTTCTGACCAGCCTTGCGCCCTTTCTGGGGCAGGCCCTGCAAAGCTGGCGCGCCCTTGCCGAAGACCGGGCCCGCGCCGATCTGCACGTTGATCTGACCCGCAACCTTGGGGCCGGGGCGATTGTGTTCACGGCAACCGGCCTCATTGCCGAGATTTCTGATGTTGCAAGGGAACGTTTGAAAACCGCCAGAGATATCCGCCTTTTGCCGCAAGGGCGGCTTGACCTTGCCTCGGGCGACAAGGCGCAGGCGCTGCGCGATGCGATTGCCGCCACGCTTCGGCCTCGCGCCAAGACCGTGGCGCTGGAGCTTTCCACCGACCCGCCGCTTGCGCTGCTGCTTGCCCCCGGCAACTGGGCCGGGCAGCCTGCCGCCATCGGGTATCTGCGCCAAACCCTCGACGCAAGCGCCCTGCCCCCCGAGATTTGGGCGCAGAGCCTTGGCCTGCGCCAAAGCGAGGCGCGGCTCGCGGCCCTTTTATGCGACGGGGCCAGCCTGAAAGAGGCCGCAGCCCAGCTTGGCTGGACGATCGAGACCGCACGAAGCGCCTCAAAGCAGATCTTCGCGCGAACCGGCGTCACGGGGCAGCCGGCGCTGATCCGCAAGATGCTGACCAGCCCGGTTTGGCTGCCGGGTACGGAAGCTAAAGGGAAGCCCGCATATGAAAAAGGGCGCAGTCCCCTGCGCCCCTTGCCTCGTTCTGAGCTGTCAGATCAGTAAATCAGCGGAACTTCCCACGGTTTTGCCGTCGGGCGGGCGGCCGCAAAATCACCGACGCCATCTTCTTCGGTCACAAGCTGCGGGAAAAGCCGGAGCAATTCGGCGCGCTGCACCGCGTCCACCGCGCCAATCGTCATATCGCCGGGCTGGAAGCTTTCCGACCAGACGCCATCGCCCATGACGATCTCATGCTCGGCGCACATGATGTGGATATAGGTCACCTCTGCCACATCAGCGACAGACACACCGTCGAGATAGGTCAGCGCTTTGGCCGGGGCCAGCACTTCGCGGGCACCCAAAAGCATCTCGGCCTTGTCGCTTTCCAACAGCATCCGGTGCTGAGGAGAAACCATCATATCGCGGTTCGGCATGTCCGGCCCCAAGGCACCTTTCGCGATGCGGATCGGGCGCCAGCTCGGGGTCTGGGCCAGTTCGGCGGCGGAAACAGCCCGCATCCCGATCCATTCCACGCGCTGCATCCCGTGGTCACGGGTGCGCACCTGATCGCCGACGCGCAACTGTTCAACCTTCACAAGGCCGCGCGCAGTCTCGATCAGGGTGCCCGGCGTGAAGCAGGGAATCGTGATCGTCACTGTGCCGGTGTCAAACCCGCCATTCCCGTCACTGATCGTATATTGGAACGTGTCAGTGCCAACGAAAGAGCCGTTCGGCGTGTATTTCAGCGTCCCGTCCGGGTTCTGCGTCACGGTGCCATAGGTGCCATTCGTGAAGCTGTCGACCGTCAGCGTGTCGCCGTCCAGATCGGTGTCATTGGCCAGAACGTCAATGTCCACCACGTCTTTCTTGGTCGTCTCGCCGATATCATCCACGGCAACCGGCGGGTCATTGACCGGATTGACCGTCAGAGAAACCGTCGCCGTTGAAAACCCGCCCTGCCCATCGCTGATCGTATAGGTGAAGCTGTCCGGCCCGTTGTAATTGGCGTTCGGCGTATAGGTCAGCGTGCCGCCGGGGCCGTTCGTAACCGTACCATTCGCGGGCTGCGTAAAGCCGCTGACCGTCAGCGTGTTGCCATCAACATCGGTGTCATTGGCAAGCACGTTGATGTTCAGCGCGTTGTCTTCGTCCAGACTGCGGATGTCATTCACGGCCACCGGAACGTCATTGACCGGATTGACCGTCAGGCTGACGGTCGCGGTATCAAAACCGCCCTGCCCGTCGCTTATCGTATAGGTGAAGCTATCCGGGCCGTTGTAATTGGCGTTCGGCGTATAGGTCAGCGTGCCGCCGGGGCCGGTCGTGACCGTACCATTCGCGGGCTGCGTAAAGCCGCTGACCGTCAGCGTGTTGCCATCAACATCGGTGTCATTGGCCAGCACATTGATGTTCAGCGCCGCATCTTCATTGAGGCTGCGCACATCATTGACGGCATCGGGCGCGTCATTGACCGGCTTGACGGTCAAGGTCACCGTCGCCGTATCAAAGCCACCCTGACCGTCGCTGACGGTATAGGTGAAGGTGTCAGTGCCGTTGTAATTGGCGTTTGGCGTGTATTTCAGCGTGCCGCCGGGGCCGGTCGTGACCGTGCCATTCGCGGGCTGGGTAAAGCCGCTGACCGTCAGCGTATTGCCATCCACATCGGTGTCATTGGCCAACACGTTGATGTTGATCGTGCTGTCTTCGTTAATCGTGCGGATGTCATTCACGGCCACCGGTTGGTCATTGACCGGTCTGACCGTCAGGTTGACGGTCGCAGTATCAAACCCGCCATTCCCATCACTGATCGTATAGGTAAAGCTGTCCGGGCCATTGTAATTCGGATCCGGCACATAGCGCAGCGTCCCGTTGGCGTTCAGCGAGACTGTGCCGTTCGGTGGCTGCGAAAAGCTGAAGATCGACAGCGTGTCACCATTCGCATCAACGTCATTCGCGAGGACGTTAATGTTGATTGCGGTATCTTCGTTTAACGAAGCCGCGTCATCACGGGCGTCGGGGGCAACGTTCTTGCCAACCTTGCCAACCTTGCCAGGCTTACCACTCTTACCCATCGTATTTTCCCATCACACCGCTCCCGCCATTTAACCAAGCACACCACCGCCGGAGGCACCTTAGGTTTTCACCCATAGGGCTGTAAATGGCGGATCGATAAACAAACCATGCACGAATAGGGTATAATCGCCCATATTCTGGCATTGCCCTCAGCTCAGACCTGCTAAAACGCGCCAAAACCCCGTTTGCGCCACGCCGCAGCATCAGTTGCCAAGACCCTAAGCTTATGCTCTCATCGGGCGAAAGTCTATTGGGCTTAAACTCTATCGGTGAGGCGGGCATGACAGTCGACACACTGCTGGACGCCGGGGGCGTCAGCGCTGCGGGCTGGTTGCAGCGCAAACAGATTGACCAGCTAGATCCTTTGCGAGAATCGCCTTGGGCGCGGGTCTACCGGGCGAGAACACCAGCTGGCGACAGCTTTATCGTCAAAGTCGTGACGCGGCCGGGCAACCCGACGGGCCGCCTGCCTGCCCTTTTGTCGCAACGCGCGCCGGGGCTTTGCCCAAAACTGATCGCCGCCCTGCCGCAACGCGGGCTGTATCTGTATGAGGATCTGGAGCGGGATCGTATGGATCCGCCGCAAGACCCTACAAGCATCGCGATTCTGTCCGCCTATGGTGCCTTGCAGGCCCAATTCGCCAATGACCCGACCTTGGCCGAGGCCCTGCCCCGCCACAGCGCCGAAAAGACGCTTGACGCGGCGCTGGGCTTGGTAAAAGCCGATGCGCCCGATGCGCCGGGGAATATCTTTGCGCTGATGCCGCCTGATCGCAGGGCAAGCCTTGGACGGATGCTGGCGCGTTTTGAACCCGCGCTGCGTCGGATGGCGGCGCTGATCGATCAGACGCCTGCCACGCTCAATCACACGGATCTGAACAGCGGCAACCTGCATATCCGGGCCTCGGGGCAGATGTGCCTGATGGATTGGGATGACGCGATCCTGTCGGCGCCGGGCTGGTCTTTGCCGATGGTGTTTTCCGGGCTGCCGGGGTTACGCGACGCATTTGCGCAGATGGACGATCCGTCCCAGCGCGGCCCGGCGGTGGCGGCCCTGCGCAGCTATCTCCGTCTGCTGACCAAATCTGGCCACTACACGCGAGAGATGTTGACGGCCTGCCTTCCGGCAAGTGCCTGCTTCGGGGTTCTGAAATATATCACCGACATGGCCCCCTATCGCCTGCCCTCCGCCGAGACAGAGCAAGCGGTGCTGAACTATGCTCTGCGGCGGCTGGACGGGCTGGAACGCTATCTTGAGGCAAGTGTTCCGGCACAGCTTGCCCCCCCGGCAGAAGGGATGACAGCTTTTCCCGAGGTCTGGATCGATGATCCGCAGGGCGATCCCGACAGCCTCCGCCGCGCTGCGGATCTGTTTCGCGAAAATGGCGCGCTGATGATCCGCAACTGCGTTCCCGCCAGCCAGATCGCCGCCATCCGCGCGGAATTCGAGGCTGGCTGGCCCGCGCATGAACAAGCCATCGCCGCCGGTTCTGCGCTGCGCGTCGGCGATCGGCGCTTTATGGTGACGCTTGGAACCGAAGGGGCGCTTGGCCGGGCCGAGGTGTTGGCCCCCCCGGTGCTGATGGCACTGCTCGATCAGGTGTTGGGTAAAGGGTTCATCCTTGGGAGCCTGACGACGGTGGTGTCCCTGCCCGGCTCTGACCCACAGCACTGGCATTGCGACAATGACAGCCTGTTTCCCGAGGCGGACAACCTGCTGACCCCGGCCTTTTCAATCGCGGTGATCCTGCCCCTGATCGCCCTCACCCCCGACATCGGCGCGACCGAGGTCAAGCCCGGCTCGCATATTCGCGCTGACGCCGATGCGCCCCCCCTGCCCAGCGCCGTCCCTACCCCGAACCCCGGCGATTGCTATCTGATGGACAGCCGGGTGATGCACCGGGGTCTTGCCAACCGATCTGACGTGAAACGCCCGATCCTGAGCCTTGTCTACCAGCGCCCTTGGTATCGCGACTATCAGAACTTCAACCAGCAAAAACCCCTGACGATTTCGGAAAGCACGGTGCGCGCGCTGCCCAAAAACCGTCAGGGCTTGGTCCGGTGGGCGGTTTGACGGTGGGGGAAACCGGGGCCGCCGCCTTGTGGTCGGACAGCGGCTATGTCACGGAAATCGCCTATACCCGCGATTATCTGCGCTATCAGGCCCCGGTCACGATGGCCTTCGCCGCCGCCTGCAACGGCTTCACCCCGCCCGATTACAACGCCCCGTTCCGCTATTGCGATCTGGGCTGCGGCGAGGCCGTGACCTTGCTGACACTGGCGGCGAGCTACCCTCAGGGGCAGTTCGTCGGGGTCGATCTTAACCCCGCCCATATCGAGAACGCCCGCGCGCTGGCCCAACAGGCCGGATTGACCAATGTCACGCTGCTCACCACGGATTTCGCGGACCCGGCGCTGCGCGATCATGGGCCTTTTGACTTCATCGCGGCCCATGGCGTTTACAGTTGGGTCTCTCCCGAGGTGCAGCGCGCAATCCATGCCCTTGTCGGTGCCACGCTGGCCGAGGGTGGGCTGTTTTACTTTTGCCACTACGTCCGGCCGGGGGCCGCGCGCACCGAGACGCTGTTTCACCTTATCCAATCCTTGATGATCGGGATGACCGGCCCGCTGGAAATCCGCGCCCGCGCAGCCGTTGCAAAGGCAAGGGCGCTGCTGGACAGCAAGGCCCCCCTGTTCGCGGCCTACCCTGACTTTGCCTCGGATATCGAAGATCTGGAAAGCCGCGATCCGCGCTATCTGGTGCATGAATTCTGCAACCGCTATTTCTACCCGCGCTATGTGGCCGAAATCTCAGGCGATCTGGCGGAAGAGGCGCTTTATCCCGTGGGCTCCACCCGGATGGATCGCAACGATCTTGCCAATCTTTTCCCAGAGCCCATGACAGAGGCGCTGGACGGGCTGACACGGGCCGAGGCTGACGCCCGTGCGTCCTTGCTGGCGCAGGACAGTTTTCGCTGGGATCTTTACCAAAAACAAGGCTCTGGCCCGGCGGCCCCGCAGCGCAAACTTGCCGATCTGGCCCGGTTCCATCTGGACGCCGCCGTCTTTCCCTATGGCTTTCCCAAGGGCGTCACGCTGTGGGAACGCCCCGCCTCTTTTGAAACGCCCGCGTTTCTGGCGCTGTCCGAGGGGGGGCGCGAAGGCACAAGGACGATTGGCGATCTGATTTCGCGGGCTGCCATCGCCGCCTTTGCGCCCGAGGACCTGCACCAGACCCTGCGGGATATGGTGGCCTCGCGCTGGTTCCAAGCCTTGGCGCGGCCTGCCTTGATGCCCTTTTCAAAGCGCGATCAGGTTTTGGGGTTTTGTCATCCGCTCAGTGCAGCGCTTTGCGCGCGCGATGTGCTGCTGGAGGGTGGGATCAGCCTGCCCTCCCGCAGGCTTGGGGCCGCACTTGGGCTGGGGCGGTTTGACAGCATCGCCGCTTGGGCGCATCACGGGCGCAACCGGGCCGAGGCGCGCATCTACCTGCGCGCGCAGCTTGACGCCCTTGACCCCGAAACGGCCGCCAAGCTGAAGGCCGAACAGGTGGCAAGCCCCGAAGATTTCGCCGCAGCCTGGTCGAAATTTGAACGCACGGTTTTGCCGCTGCTGATCAAATATGAGATCCTTGCCCCGGTTCCGGCAGCGGACCGGGGCTAGAGGGTCGCAACCTTCACGCTACAGCGGGCCTTGGGGGGGCGCTTTCAGGCTTAGGGTTCGTCGGGCTCATCATCCGCGCCAAGGTCTTCGATGACCAAGGGCGGCTCTGCCAGTTCCAGCCCGCCATCATCGCCAAGCGGGTTCAGGGGCTCGTTTGACCCCACGAACAGCGGGTTGGAGGCCGGAGCCGCCGGGGCCGCCGCCGGTGGGAAGGGGATCAAGGCCACCGCAGAATAGGGGAACTTGCCATTCGGATTGGCCAGATCAAGCACCACCCGATAGGGTAGGCCCAAGGTGCTGTCCGTCGCGAAATAGGTCAGGATCGTGCCTTGCAACACTGGCGGCTGGATCTGCGAGAAATCCGGCATCCCATGGTCGCGCAGCCGCAAAACACCTTCTTGCCAAGCGGCATTCGGGTCTTCGCTGTCCACCTTGGCGCGGTAGGCGGCTTCGAACGCCGCCGGATCCTCGACCACGCGGTAATCGGTGCCTTGCGCAAAATGATTTGCCGCCCGCGCCAGCGTCAGGGCGGCGGCAGGATGCAACAGGCCGGGCGCTGCCGAAATGAGTTCGGCCAGATCGCTGACCTGTGCCGCGCCCTCGACGATGACCACGCTTTGGGCCGCATCATTGATCCCTAGATCCACTTGAGGAATGCTGTCAGTCACGGTGGTTCCCTTTCAAATTCTCGCAGCTCAATCGATCATCGCCCATTCATGGTCCACCCAATCGCGGCCCGCTTTGCGCAGGGTTCCCGGCGGGATCGTCTTTGTCCAGAGCAAAGGCTCCCCCGTTGCGGGATCGGGAGCGATGACAAAGAACGTATGATCCGCGCCGCTGCCCCAGTTGGAATCGGCGATGACAAATTCGGGCGGGGCGCAGGCCTCCACCAGTTCGGTGGCCAGCCATGACGCGGCCTGATCGTTCTTGGCGGCCTCAAGTTCGGCCTTCTTGGCGGCCAGCGCCTCATCCGTCACGGGCGTGGTCTGGGCGATTTTCCAAGCTTCGGCCTCTGCCTCGGCCCGTTTGGCATTGGCCGGGCCAATCGCGTCGCGCACAGCCTTGTCCAACTCGGCCGGGCTCAGATCGGCGGTGGGCATCTGCGCATCGAAGCCCGTCTGCAACAGGGCCTTGATCACGGGGTCTGCCTCGGCATCCAGCATCGGCTTGACGATCTTGATGTACATATCGGCCACGCGCCGGGTTGAAAGCTTGGCATCCTTGATCGCGGCACCGGGGGCGATCAGCTTGTCTTCGATGTTTTGCGCGCGTTCTTCGGGCGTGTCGCCTTTCAACGCGTTCAGCGAGGGGTCATTCGGCAAAGCGTTGAAGCCATGCTGGCCCACGGTGCGGATGGTCACCATCTCTCCGGCTTTGCCCGCCATACCGTCCAGGAACCCTTGCAAGACCTGCTTGGTGCGCGCGCCTTCGTCGGGCTTCGGGTTGCCGACCTTGGCCGTCATGCTTTGCTGTGTCAGCGTGGCCCCATGCAGGGTCTGGGTTGCCTCTCCCGTCTGGCCACCACCGCCCAAGGACCAAGGCAGGTAGGCGTTTTTCGGGTCAGTGCCGTAAATCTGGATCACGGCATTCAGGAACGCGTCCGAGGCGACGTGATCCTTGATCGTCTGCGCGCCGTCATCGCCATCTGCCAACCCGACCGCGGCCAAAGCCGCCACCGTCATCGCGGTCACGAATTCGGCTTTGGTGCGGATGTCTTTGGCCGGGCTGATCTGGCGCAGGATATACCGCCCGCGATCCGACGAGCCATCCGCCCCGACGCCAATCACATCCAGCGGGTCATAGGTGAAGGTAAAGGCGGCGGCGACATCGGCCTTCAGCTTGGACAGACGCAAAGGCGCCGCCGTTGTTTCGGCGGCAATGGCGGCGGCCCGCTGATCTTCCGGCAAGGCCTGAATATCGGCCAGCTTTTGCGTCGAGATCGCCGCCCCCAAGGTATCAAGCCCCTTGTTATTGGCATAGTTGACAGTGTTTTTCTGGTTGCTGTTGGCCTTTTGCGCGGTCGAGGTGGCCAGCGAATATTCAAAGCTGCGCATGATCGGGTCATCACCGGGCTGGGTATTGGTGATGATCGGCACTTGCGGACCGAAGGGCGGTGTAAAAGTGCCGCTGCCCGCGATCTCGGCATAGATGCCCATGGCGGCCAGCGGGTCCGTCTCGCGCAGGCGGCGGGCGGGCGCTGTGGCAAAGCAAGAGCCGACAGGACCCTGATCGATGGATTTGAGCATGCTCGCCATGACCGCGCCCTGCACATCGGCCTTGCCAACCGCATCGCCGGGCGCTTTGCCAGTCGCGCGCTGCACAACGCCGATGGCCGCCGGTTCCACCGGGTCCGGGACACCTGTCAGGATATCATTGGCTTTGGTGGCATTGGCGGGATCTTTCAGAAAGGTCACCGTCTCCAGCATATGCGAAGTCAGCGCCGGGCGGGCATTGCGCAGAACCGTCGGGTTGAACAATGCGTCGCCAATGGCGTCACTTGCCGCCTGACTGTCCAGTGCCAGCTTGCCATCCGGCCCGACCAGCGCCTTGCCAACCGAATGCGTGCGGCTTTGCTCCAACTCGCCAAAAGTCGTGGCGCCGCCTTCATTCGTCGGATCGCGCAGGAATTGGCGGCCCGAGGCCAGATAATCATCCATCCGGGCAAAATATTCCGGCCCGACATTGCCCCCCATCTTGACCAGCTTGGCCGCATAATCGGCCCCGGCTTCGGCGCTGGTGGCCTTGCCATTGGCGGCAAAGCCCTTTTCCTTGTGGTCGATGACCTTGCCCAGATTAAGGGCGACATCTTCGGGGTAGGCCCCGTCGCGGGTGGCGGTAAAGGCGACCGCCGTCAGATCAGGGTCCCGGGTAGCGCCTTTGACCAGTTCCAGCGCGGCCGCTTGCGACAGCTTATGCGGAGAGTCCGGGGCCAAAGCCCCGATGGTCATTTCGGTTTCCAGAAGGTTCTTGCCCTTGGCGGCTTTCTCAAAGGCGATGGCCTTCGCCTCTGCGGCCTCGGCATCGGCCAGCCCCTTGAGGGCGGCCTTGATCGCCTTGTTCCGCGAGCCGCCCTTTTTCATCGCATTGGCCTGCGCGAGCGCCGCCTTGGCGTTCTTGACCGCATCCTTGGCAAGACCAACATCGGTCGCGGCTTTCGCCAGAACCTCGGGCGTGATCGTCAGATCGCTGCCAAGCGTCGCATCAAAAGCCTCGATCGCGGCATTCGCGGCCAAAGCCGCCTGCGGATAGGCCCCCGCCATTTTCAGAAGATCCGCCTTGTCGGCAAGATAGTCTTCAACCCGATCAATGCCTTCTGAAACGGCGGCCTCAATCGTCGCAAGGATGTCGCCGACCATTGAAACCGTGTCTTCGGCGGCCTCTTCAAGCGTGTCCTTGCCACCCATGATGGCGCTTTTGATGCGGCTGAAAAGACCTTTCGTCTCGGCCTCGTCTGCAGGGGGCGGGGCGCCTGGCGCCTCAGGGTTGGGCGGAGGCGCGTTTCTGGGCAGCTTGGCCAGTTCATCCTCGACGAATTTGCGCAGGACGGTCAGGATCTGGCCGGTTTTCTTCAGATCCCGCTCCAGCTCGATCCCGAACATGCCCGCGATCTTGTCGGCCTTGCCCGCAACTCCGGCGCTGGCTTCGGCTGCAAGCCGCGACAGACCCGCGCTGAGTTCGGCAAATTCCGCCTCTAGCTGGTTGCGCAAGGCCCCGGTATCGACGGGCTGCAGCAGGCGGGCCAGCACCTCTTCCAGCTTGGCCACCATGCCCCCGGCCTTGTTCAGCGACCCCCCCGATATCTCTGCCGCGGCGGCCTTGAACGCGCCCGAGACCTTCTCCGCCGCCGGATGCGCCGCAGCGACAAGCGATTTCAACTGCGGCGAAAGCTGCTTGAGCCGCGCCACCAGTTCCGCCTTCAGGGCCGCATCGGGGTCAGTCTGCGGGGCCTCTTCGGTGACCTGCGCAGGGGCGGCATCGGGCGTGGCTTGCGCGTCTGCACCCTCTGCCTCGTCCTCGTCGTCGCCGATCTCGGCACCGCCCGGAAGGATGAAGATAACCTTGTATTTTAACCCGATAGAGGACAGGTAGCGCTTGGCAATCTTGGGAAGTGCGCCCGGAACATCCGGGGTTGGCACCGTCAATTCGATGCGCTTTCCCGAGACATTCAGCACCCCCATCACCGACATCGCCGGAAGCCCGCCCGCCTGCTTGGCCTCGCGCAGCATGGCTTCGGACGATTTCGTCAGATGCGCCTTGAGGACGATACCCTCTTTGGACTTCATCATCGCGAAATTCAGGGATTTCTTGCGCCCAGACGTAATGATTTCATTAATTTCAGTTGCCGGGTCGTTTTGATCCGCTTTCGCCATAAAACTGTCCTCGCGTCTTGCCGGAAATAGGAAGCTATCGAAAATTAAGATCTTAAAGCCGAAATATGCCCCCGCAGAACCGGGCCTCAAAAGGCCCCATCCAAACGGTCACCCCCAAAGGCTAGGCGCCGATACGCCGTTTTGGCAAGGTTTTTCCAACAAAGGGGGTCGCATTATTGCGGCGGGTTAGCGCATGGCAGGTAGACCCGCGCCTTCTGAGGCTGGCGAATGAAGGGCCAGCCCATGCCGTCTCAGGCCAGGTTGAAAGGCGCAGATTGCATGATCCGCGCGGCTTTGGCAGGGGCTTTGCCTACTTTGCGGCCAAGGCCGGATCAGGGCTCGATCAACAGACGCCCGACGACTTGCGCGTCTTGCCCGATCAGACGCAGAACAAGCACCTCCCCCGATCGGGTGCCGACCCCTGTCAGCGCCGAGATATTCACCTGATGCGTGACCAGCAGCAGCTTGCCTTCCGTCTTGGCCAAGAGATCGCGCAGGGCTTGGGTCTGGTCAGACCTCGTTGAGAAATCCTGAAAGAAGGAGTTCAGCGCAGGCGCATCCTCGACCGGGCCGACATCGAGCAGGGCCGCCGTTTCCCGCGTGCGGCACCATTGGCTTGTGAGCACCCTGTCAAACCGAAGCCCCGCATCGCGCAGGGCCGTCCCGATCTGACGAGCTTGCTCCCGGCCGCGCGCATCCAAAAGGCGTTGGGTGGCGCAATCCTCCAGACGAAACCCCGCCGGATCCCCGGTTCCCGGCGCAAGCGCGTGGCGCATGATGGCGATGGTGCCGGGTTCTTTCAGCGCCTCCCAATCATTGGCAAGGGCGCGGCCCGGATGGAAAAGCAGGACAGCACAAAAGAGCAAGAGCGAGAGTGTTCTGAACATCGGGCCTCCGGGATTGACGGCGCGGCACGGTTTGCGCCACCTTGCCCACAAGAAGAAAGCGCAGGTCGGGCCAAAGGCAAGGTTAAGGGACCGGGCGGCGGCAGCGCGCAGCACCGCTGGCCCCTTCTCTCCCCGCCCCACGGCGCCCCCGGACGAAAGGACAAGGCCCAGCGATGACCCACCCCACCCTGTCAAACGTGATGGCGCGGCATGGCCTTCAAGGCCCCTTGCGCCTGTCTGCCGCCGTGCATCTTGCCCCAGCCGCCCCCGGCGACCCGGCCGCCTATGCCGGAGAGGACAGCTTTACCTTTGTGCGCGTCAAGGTGACCTGTGCGCAGGGTCTGAGTGGCAATGGATTTACGGGGCGGTTTTGCGCGGCAGAGGTGGCGCATCTGCTGAACGGCGCGCTGGCAGAAGGGATGAACGCCGGACTCCCGCTGCCCGAGATGACCCGAAAGCTGAACCCGCGCGGCATGACGGGGGTGGTCGTCTCGGCAGTCTCGGCGCTGGAGGTCGCCCTGTGGGATCTGGTTGGCCAGCATGCCGGGCAATCGGTGGCGCAGCTTTTCGGGGGGCGGCGCGCGTCGGCCCCGGCGCATGTCACCTGCGGGTTTTCCGCGCTTGAACAAGACGCCTTGATCGCCGCCTGCCAGTCCGAGATCGAGGCCGGGGCCGCAGGCGTCAAGGTTCTGGTTGCAGGCAAGGGCCGGACAGTGGCCGAGGATATCGCGCGGGTGCAGGCGGTGCGGCAGGCCATCGGGCAGAAGGCCGATCTGATCGCGGATGCCAATTGCGGCTGGGATCTGCAAACCGCGCAGACCTTCTTGCGCGGCGTCGCCGATGTCGGGCTGGCGTGGCTGGAGGAGCCGCTGCGCGGCAATGACCGGCACGGGCTGGCCCTTCTGGCCGCCGAGAAAATCGCCCCCTTCGGCGCGGGCCAGATGGAACAAACCCCCGACCGCTTTGCGCTTTTGGCCGAGGCGGGGGTCAGCGTCCTGCAACCCAATGCCGTTTTTGCCGGCGGGATGGAGGCTGCGGCAGAGGTGGCCCGGCAGGCGCGCGCAAGGGGGTGCACGATTTCCCCGGCCGGGGGCTGGGATCTGATCAACCTGCAGTGGATGTGCGGCGCGATGGACAGTGGCGCGGTCGAGTTGCACCGCGCGCAGACACGCATCGCCAGACTGCTCTGCGCCGATCCGCCCCGGTTGCAGGGCGGAAAGTTGCACCTGCCCAGCGCGCCGGGGTTCGGGCTGACGCCGGACGAAAGCGCTTTGGCCGCTTGCCGGGCCTGAGGCGCCCCATCCTTAGCCCCCTACCCTTTGCCCCAGACCTTAACCTTTGGCCCCCGGTTTTGCCTTAGGCAAGGCGGCCCGCGGGGTCAGAGGGGGGCGGCCTCAATCAGGTAAGGGGTCTGGAACCAATGCTCTTCCAGATTGGCACCCGCGCCAATCCGGTCGATCACTGCGAATTGCCCCGGCTCTTCAAAGGGCGCGAGAACCCCGTGCCAGACGCCACGATGCAGATTGATCGACTGTCCGGGCTGCGTGAGGAAGGCCCGAAGGCGCGACGGCGTGCCCCCCTGATCCTCGGCCACCACCACAAGAAACCGGGTTTGCGTCATCGGGATGAACGCCTGACTTCCCGCAGGATGACGCTCCACCATATCCACCAAATAGGGCAAATGCCGCGCCTTGGCGTTAAACAGGCTGATCCCCGCCGCCCCGTCCGAAAAATCCAGCCGCGCGCGGTCATGATAGCGTTCGCACATGCCTTGGTTGATGATCTTGTCGGGCGCGCCTGCCACCTCCATCACATCGCC
>JAQWYA010000059.1 GCA_029254215.1 Pseudorhodobacter sp.
CTGCCCTATGAGTTGAACCTGCATGGCGTGACCAAAGCCTTGACGGCGGATGTGACAGTCACGCTTTTGGATGATGCGCGCGTGGCCGTGGCCACAGCCTTGCCGATTTCGGTCGCTGCGGCGGATTTCAACCTGTCCGACGGCGTCCGTAAACTGGAGGAAGCAGCCAGCGTCTCTATCGTGCCCTCGGCCACGGTCAGCTTTGATCTGTTGTTCACGAAGGCCGCCGTCGCGCCGCCTGCCACCACGCCCGCTGCCGCGCCGCAAAAGCCGGCCTCGGTCGCGCTCGAGGCCGAAGGGGATTTTGATCTGGAGGCCTGTCTGGGGCGGTTTGAGATCCTGTCACGCTCGGGCAATATCTATTTTCAGCCCGGATCAGACAGGCTGGAGCCGGAAAGCACCCCGATCCTGACGGCGATTGTCGATATCATTCAGCGCTGTCCGTCGCTGACCGTGCAGGTTGCGGGCCATACGGATTCGATTGGCCCCGAGCGTGAAAATCAGCGCCTGTCCGAAAAGCGCGCACAGGCGGTGTCACGTTACTTCATCGACAAAGGCGTCTCTGCCGCGCGGTTTCAGGTGATCGGCTATGGTGAGGCGCGGCCCACCGCCGATAACACCACCGCCGAGGGGCGCAGCCGGAACCGCCGCATCGAATTTACTGGGGTCAGCGGTGGCTGAGGCGCGGTTCCGAACCTTGAGGCCCCGATCCTTTCGGCTGGGCCTTCTGGCGGCGCTGTGCTGCATGGGCTTGGGCCTTTCAGCGTTGGCGCAATCCGCCAGCCCCGCTGAAGAAGCCGCCTTTCGGCATGCGCAAACCACCGGACTTTTTTCGGATTACGAGGCTTATCTGGCCCAATACCCCAACGGGGCCTTTGTTGATGCCGCCCGGTTTGACATGCAATGGGCCTTGAAATCCACCGAAGCTGCGGGCGCGCAAACCGGGATCACGTTTGAGACGCCGCTGATCTCGGACAACCCGGCGGTGAATGGCAAAAGCATCGCAGAGCTGATCCAAGGCACACCGCTATACTCCCCCATCGAAGGGCTGCCCGAAGCCTTGTGGAAGGAGGCCGCCTGTTCAAATTGCCACGGTTGGACCAAAGAGGCGCTGTGTGAGCAGGGGATGGTCTATACGGGCATCCAGCAATCGAAATCCCTGACCAAAGAGCATCCCTATGGCGGCGCGTTGAAAGCCGCGCTGCGGACCTTTGCCGTGGAAGGCTGCCGCTAAAGACGACCGCCCGCCTGTTCCGGGCGGCGGCAGACTTTTCTTTGCGCGGCGTCTGTGCCAATGATCGGGAAGAGTTGAAAAGGGGAATTGCCTCATGCGGGTTTTGGTGACGGGCGGGGCGGGCTATATCGGCAGCCATACTGTCTTGCAACTCCTGCGCGAGCGCCATGAGGTGCTGGTCTATGACAATTTCTCCAACTCCGCCCCGGAATCGCTGCGCCGGGTCAAGCAACTGGCGAATGCCGATGTTGCGCTGCGCGAAGGCGATATTCGCGATGGGGCCGCCTTGGGGGCCAGTTTTGCCGAATTCCAGCCCGAGATTGTCGTCCATTTCGCAGGGCTGAAGGCGGTGGGCGAATCCACCGAGAAGCCTCTGGACTATTACAGCCAGAACGTCTCGGGCAGTCTTGAGTTGTTGCGGCTGATGACGCAGCACGGCTGCAAGCGGATCGTGTTTTCTTCCTCCGCGACTGTCTACGGCGATGCGCATTATTTGCCGATTGACGAAAGCCATGTCTTGCAGCCGACCAATCCCTATGGGCGCACCAAACATTTCATCGAAGAGATCATCCGTGACTGGTCGGCCTCTGTGCCGGGGTCTTGCGCGGTTTTGTTGCGCTATTTCAACCCGGTGGGGGCGGATGCCTCGGGCCGGATCGGTGAAGACCCGATGGGGATCCCCAACAACCTCTTTCCCTATATCGCGCAGGTGGCTGTGGGCCGCCGCCCGCATCTGAATATTTTTGGCGCCGATTATGACACCCGCGATGGCACCGGCGAACGCGATTACATCCATGTCGAAGACCTCGCCCGCGCCCATTTCGCCGCGATCACCTATGCTGCGAAATCGCATGGCTGCGAGGCGATCAATATAGGCACCGGCAAAAGCGCGACTGTTTTGGAAATGGTAAAGGCGTTTGAGGCCGCCTCGGGGCGCAAGATCCCCTATCAGATCGTCGATCGCCGCGCGGGGGATGTTGCCCGGATGGTCGCGGATGCAGGCAAGGCCGAAGCCCTGTTGGGCTGGAAGGCGCGGCTGACCATCGCCGATATGGCGGCGACGACGTGGAATTGGCAGATCAACAATCCTGACGGGTATTGAACGGGCGGGCCCGCGGCCCGCCTTTGCGGGGCGGAACCTTGCCGCGACCGCCGGGCCAAAAGCCACAAAGCGCAGGTTTTGTTGCGCAAGTCGGGCGGGGCGTGTATCACCCCGAAACAAGAAATCTCGGACGTGAGAGAGCACAAAAAGGAAGCCGCTATGCGTAGGGTAGTAGTCACGGGTCTTGGAATGGTCACCCCATTGGCTTGCGGGGTCGAAGAGACCTGGGCACGGCTGATTGACGGTCAATCCGGCGCAGGGCCGATCACGCGGTTTGATGCCTCGGGTGTCCAGACGCAATATGCCTGCGAAATCCCTTTGGGTGACGGCTCGGACGGCACGTTCAACGCCGATGACTGGATGGAGCCGAAAGACCGCCGCAAAGTGGATGACTTCATCCTTTACGGGATGGCGGCAGCCGTTCAGGCGGTGCGCGATTCCGGCTGGGAGCCCGCAAATGAAGAAGACCGCTGCCGCACCGGCGTGATGATAGGCTCGGGCATCGGGGGGCTTTCCTCGATTGCGGAAACCGCAGTTCTGATCAAGGAACGGGGGGCCAAGCGGGTCTCTCCCTTCTTTATCCCCGGCGCGCTGATCAACCTTGTGTCGGGTCAGGTCTCGATCCGGTTTGGTTTCAAAGGGCCGAACCACGCGGTTGTGACGGCCTGTTCCACGGGGGCCCATGCGATTGGCGATGCGGCGCGGCTGATCCAGTGGGGGGATGCCGATGTGATGGTTGCGGGCGGGGCGGAAAGCCCGATCTCGGAAATCGGGATCGCCGGGTTCAATGCTTGCAAGGCCCTGTCCACCAAGCGCGCCGATGCGCCGACCAAGGCCAGCCGCCCTTATGACGCAGACCGGGACGGCTTTGTCATGGGCGAAGGCGCGGGCGTGGTCGTGCTGGAGGAATATGAACATGCCAAGGCGCGCGGGGCCAAGATCTATGCCGAAGTGCTGGGTTATGGGCTTTCGGGCGATGCCTACCACATCACCGCGCCTTCCGAAGACGGGGATGGCGGCTATCGGTCCATGGCGATGGCGCTGAAACGGGCCGGGCTGACCCCTGCGGATATTGATTACATCAATGCACATGGCACCTCGACCATGGCCGATACGATTGAACTGGGCGCGGTGGAACGGCTGATGGGGGATGCGGCAGCCAAGGCCACGATGTCCTCGACCAAGTCGAGCATCGGGCATCTGTTGGGGGCCGCAGGTGCGGTGGAGGCGATTTTCTGTATTCTGGCGATCCGCGATCAGATGGCGCCGCCGACGATCAACCTCGATAACCCCGCGATCACGCCCAAGCTGGATCTGGCTCCGAACGCGGCCCGCAAGCGCGAGATCAACGTGGCGCTGTCGAACTCCTTTGGCTTCGGCGGCACCAATGCCAGCCTGATCATGGGTAAGGTGACCGACTGATGTGGAAGGCCATCGCGTCCAACGCCCTGACTTTGTTCATTGTTATTCTGGTTATGGTCGCGGGGCTTTTGGCTTGGGGCCGGCAGGAATTTAACGGCCCCGGCCCCTTGGCCGATGCAGCCTGCGTCAAGGTCGATCGCGGCGCGTCGCTGAGCGCGGTCAGCCGGACGCTGGAAGGGCAGGGGGTCATCTCGGATGCGCGGCTGTTTCGGATCGGTGCGGATTATGCCGACCGGGGCGGCGATCTGAAATTCGGCAGCTATCTGGTTCCGGCCTCGGCCTCGATGCAGCAAGTTTTGGATATCATCACCGCAGGCGGGCAATCGACCTGCGGGCGCGAGGTGAATTTCCGGATCGGTGTGGCCAGCGCGGAAATCATCCTGCGCGAGCTGGACCCCTCCACCAATCGCTATGTTGAAGTGGTTGCCTTTGACCCGGCCGCAAGCGCCGCCCCGCAGGAATATGTCGATGCCAGCGATGACCGCGATCTGCGTTACCGCGTGACGCTGGCCGAAGGGGTGACAAGCTGGCAGGTTGTGGAAAGCCTCAAACGGGCCGAATTCCTGCAAGGCAGCGTGGCCGAACGCCCCGCCGAAGGCAGCCTTGCGCCCGACAGCTATGAGGTGGCGCGCGGCGCGGATCGTGCGACCCTGATCCAGACCATGCAGTCGCGTCAGGCCACGACCCTTGCCGATCTTTGGGCCAGCCGTCAGGACGGATTGCCCTATGCCTCGCCGGAAGAGGCGCTGATCATGGCCTCGATCGTCGAGAAGGAAACCGGGATCGCCGATGAGCGCCGACAGGTGGCCAGTGTGTTCGTGAACCGGATGCGCAAGGGGATGCGGCTGCAAACCGACCCGACGGTGATATACGGCGTGACCAAGGGCGAGGGCATTCTGGGCCGTGGCCTGCGCCAGTCCGAATTGCGCCGCGAAACGCCGTGGAACACCTATGTGATTGACGGCCTGCCGCCAACGCCCATCGCCAACCCCGGTCGGCTGAGCATTGAAGCCGCGCTCAACCCCGATGACACACCCTATATCTTCTTTGTGGCCGATGGCTCGGGCGGGCATGCCTTTGCGGTGACTTTGGCCGAGCATAATGCCAATGTTGCCAAATGGCGCGCGATCGAGGCACAGCGCGGCAGCGATGCGGCCACAGGCGTGCAAGGAAACTAAGGTGTTGCAAGGCGCGCGCCCGACCCAAGGGCGCTGCGTTAACGCTTTGAAAATAATGTAAAGATTGACTTTCGGGCCGCTCCGCCCTAAGGTTTTCCTACGCTAGAAGACGTGTTTGAACGGCCCAGGGTTTCCCCCCTGCGGCCGTTTTTTGCGTCTCTCATGTGGGCAGCATGAGACGTGGGTGAATAGCATAATGACAATAACAACAAGTGCGGGCGAAGGCTCGCGGCATAGCCTGCTGGAATTCACGGAAAATCTGTATCGCGAGGCCGCAGAGGATCTGAAGGAGGCGATTGCAAAAGTCACGGCCGAGTTGGGCCCTGACAGCAAAGAGGTCTCGGCCTCTTTGAAAGAGCTGCGCAACGCCTTCCACACCGTCATGCAAGAAAGGACCAGAGTTGAAAAGCTTTGCCAAAACGACAGCGACGCCGGGCTTGGGGAACGGTTCCTCGACCTTGACGCCGCAAGAGATGAAATCGGGCGCCGCCTGGCTTGCCTCCGCAACGCCGGAGACGGTGACGGAGTTTCTAGGCGGTCTTAGCCAGAATGCGCTATTGGCGTTGCCTTGGATGTTTGAATTCTGGGCGCTGCCGCATCAGTTGCCCCCGGCGGGTGTCTGGAAAAGCTGGGTGATCATGGGGGGGCGCGGGGCGGGCAAGACCCGCGCCGGGGCCGAATGGGTGCGCGCCGAGGTGGAAGGCGCGCGCCCCGAAACACCGGGCCGCGCGCGCCGCGTCGCACTGGTTGGCGAAACGCTGGAACAGGCGCGCAATGTGATGGTCTTTGGCGACAGCGGCATCCTGAGCTGCGCGCCTCCCGACCGAAGGCCCGTCTGGATCGCCACGCAAAACAAGCTGGTCTGGCCCAATGGGGCGGAGGCGCAGCTTTTCTCGGCGCATAATCCCGAAAGCCTGCGCGGGCCACAATTCGACGCGGCTTGGGTGGATGAACTGGCGAAATGGACCAAGGCCGCCGAGACATGGGACATGCTGCAATTCGCACTGCGTCTGGGGGCGAACCCAAGGCAGGTCGTCACCACCACCCCGCGCAATGTCGAGATATTGAAGGTGATCCTCGACAACCCCTCGACCGTGGTGACCCATGCGCCGACGCGGGCCAACCGGGCTTATCTTGCAGCCTCTTTCCTTGAGGAGGTGGAGCGGCGCTATGCCGGGACGCGGTTGGGGCGGCAAGAACTGGACGGCATTCTGATGCAGGATGTCGATGGCGCGCTGTGGAGCCGCCGCAGGCTGGAATCCCTGTGCAGGCCCCATGCGCCCAAGCTCAGCCGGATTGTCGTGGCGGTGGACCCGCCTGTCACCGGGCATAGCGGCTCGGATGAATGCGGTATCGTCGTTGTGGGGGCTGTCACCGATGGCCCGCCGCAGGAATGGCGCGCCTATGTGCTGGAGGATGCCAGCGTCAGCGCCTCCTCTCCCGATGCTTGGGCGCGGGCGGCAATTGCGGCGCGCGACCGGCACGGGGCCGAACGTCTGGTGGCCGAGGTCAATCAGGGCGGCGATCTGGTGGAAAGCGTGATCCGCCAGATTGATGCGCTGGTGCCTTACCGCGCGGTTCGGGCCGCACGCGGCAAGGCGGCGCGAGCCGAGCCGGTGGCCGCGCTTTACGAACAGGGGCGGGTTTTGCATCTGCCGGGGCTGGGCGTGTTGGAAGACCAGATGTGTCAGATGACGACGCAGGGCTATCAGGGCCGTGGCAGCCCCGACCGCGTTGACGCGCTGGTCTGGGCGCTGACTGAATTGATGATCGAGCCTGCCTCGGTCTGGCGCAACCCCACCGTACGCAGCCTTTAACGAAGTTAAATCAATTTCGTTGAAAACAGACCAAGCACGAGGGGCAAGACCCCGGCCCGATGGTCCAGACCGCCAATTGGCCTCAAACGCCCAAACGGCCCGACAAGAAAGAGGAGCTTACCCAGATGGTGTTCGATTTTCTGAAACGCGCGCAAGTGCAGGTGCCGGAACAGAAAGCCTCGGCGGCGGGGCCGGTAATCAATTACTCCGGCACTGGCCGCGTGGCATGGAGCCCGCGCGACGTGGTGAGCCTGACCAAGGCCGGGTTTCTGGGCAACCCGATCGGCTTTCGCGCGGTCAAGCTGATTGCCGAAACCGCCGCCGCCCTGCCGGTGATCCTGCAAGATTGCGACCGCCGCTATGAGGCGCATCCGCTGTTGTCGCTGGTCGCCCGACCCAATCCGATGCAGGGCCGGGCAGAGCTGTTCGAGGCGATCTATGGCCAGCTTCTCTTGTCCGGCAATGGCTATGTCGAGGCGGTGCCGGGCCTTGCGACGGCCGGCGGGGCGGGGCTTCCGTCTGAATTGCATGTGCTGCGCTCGGACCGGATGTCTTTGGTGCCGGGGCCGGATGGCTGGCCGATTGCCTATGATTACACCGTTGGCAATCGCAAGCACCGCTTTGACATGGCGGGCGGTCAGGCGCCGATCTGCCATATCAAGAACTTCCACCCGCAAGACGATCACTACGGGTTCTCTCCGATGCAGGCGGCAGCGGTCGCGGTGGATGTGCATGTCTCGGCCTCGCGTTGGTCCAAGGCCTTGCTGGATAACGCGGCCCGCCCCAGCGGCGCGATTGTCTATCGCGGGGCGGATGGCCAATCTGCGCTGAGCCCCGATCAGTACGACCGTCTGGTGTCCGAGATGGAGGCCCATCATCAGGGTGCGCGCAATGCAGGCCGCCCTATGCTGCTGGAAGGCGGGCTTGACTGGAAGCCGATGGGGTTCAGCCCCTCGGATATGGAGTTTCAGAAAACCAAGGAAGCCGCCGCGCGCGAAATCGCGATTGCCTTTGGGGTGCCACCGATGCTGATGGGCATTCCGGGCGACGCCACCTACGCCAATTACCAAGAGGCCAACCGCGCCTTTTATCGCCTGACGGTTCTGCCGCTTGTGTCCAAGGTTTCGGCCTCGCTGTCGCTTTGGCTTTCGGGTTTCACTGGCGAAGAGGTCCTCCTCAAGCCCGATCTGGATCAGGTCCCCGCCCTTGCAGCCGAACGCGATCAGCAATGGGCGCGGGTGGGGGCGGCTGAATTCCTGTCCAAGGCCGAAAAGCGCGCCCTTCTGGGTCTGCCCCCCTTGGCGGAGGAGGCATGAGTGAACGGATCAAGCCGCCGGGCGGGTCGCGGTTTCTCTATGACAGTTTTGATGTCGCCAATGCCCGGATCGAAGCGAATGAGCGGGTCGCTGAACAACGCTGGACCGCGCTTGAATATCGGCTCGGCCAGATCGAGACGACTTTGGAACGGCTGGAACGCAGGCTTTGGCTTGGGGTCTACGGGGTTGCGGCCTTCTTGCTGACCCAAGGGGCAGAGGCCTTGCTGAAGGCGGCGATGCGGTGATGCAACGAACGGATTTGAAAGGGAAAACCATGCTGGAGCATAAATTCCAGGCCGCGGCGAGCGGGGGGGCTTTGGGCCTGACCATCACCGACGGGTGCCATGTTGAAGGCTATGCCAGCTTGTTTGGCAAGCGCGATCAGGGCGGCGACATCGTGGAGCAGGGCGCCTATGCCGCAAGCCTGCGTGCGCTTGGCGCGGCGGGGCGGCGGGTCAAGATGCTGTGGCAGCATGACCCGGCCCATCCGATCGGGATCTGGGACGAGGTTCGCGAAGATGCTTGCGGCCTTTACGTCAAGGGCCGGATTCTGGCCGAAGTGGAAAAGGGGCGCGAGGCTGCGGCCTTGCTTGCCGCAGGGGCGATTGATGGCTTGTCCATCGGCTATCGCACGCTGCGCGCCCAGAAAGACGCCAAGGGCCAGCGGCTCTTGACGGAACTGGAGCTTTGGGAGGTGTCGCTTGTCACCTTCCCGATGCTTCCCGAAGCACGGGTTGCGGCCAAGGGCGATGCGCCCGATGCCACCCTTGCCGACCTGGCGGAGATGCTGAACGCCGCCCGCCGGGATTTGGCCGAGCGCTAGGGCGCGGCCTTTCACGACTGAAACCCAAAGGAAGACGAGATGACCGAGACAAAGGCTCGGGCCGGGGAAGATATGCCCCCCGCCCTGAATCCGGGTGTGGAAGTGAAATCCGCGCTCACCGGGTTTCTGAAAGACCTCAAGGACTTTCAGACCGAAATGAAATCTGCACTGCAACAACAGGAAGAGCGATTGACCATGCTGGATCGGAAAACCATGCGCTACGGGCGCCCCGCGCTGTCGGCTTCTGCCGAGGCCGATGTGCCGCATAAGAAAGCCTTTGATGCCTATCTGCGCTCGGGCGATGATGATGGGCTGCGCGGCCTTGTGCTGGAAGGCAAGGCCCTGAACACGGCGGTGAATGCCGAAGGCGGCTATCTGGTGGACCCGCAAACCGCCGAAACCATCCGCTCCAGCCTCAAATCGACCTCCTCGATCCGAGCGATTGCCAATGTCGTGCAGGTGGAGGCGACGTCGTTTGACGTGCTGATCGACCATACCGATGTGGGCTCTGGCTGGGCCTCGGAAAGTGCTGCGGTCGTGGAAAGCGGCACGCCCGCGATTGAACGCATCTCAATCCCGCTGCATGAGCTGAGCGCCCTGCCGAAAGCCAGTCAGCGCCTGCTGGATGACAGCGCTTTTGACGTGGAAAGCTGGCTTGCAGGCCGGATCGCCGACAAGTTCATGCGCGCCGAGGCGGCCTCTTTCGTCTCGGGCAATGGCATCGACAAACCGCGCGGTTTCCTGAACCACACGGCGGTGGATGATGCGGTCTGGACCTGGGGCAACCTTGGCTACATTCCGACGGGAACGGCGGGCGATTTCTCGGCCAGCGCCCCGGCGGATGCGATCGTTGATCTGGTCTATGCGCTGGATGCCAGCTACCGCGCCAATGCAAGCTTCGTGATGAACTCCAAGACCGCCGGAGCCGTGCGCAAGATGAAGGATGCCGATGGCCGCTTCCTGTGGTCCGACGGGCTTGCAGCGGGGGAGCCTGCGCGCCTGATGGGCTACCCGGTGCTGATCGCCGAAGACATGCCGGATATCGCGGCCAATGCCTATGCGGTGGCCTTCGGTGACTTCGCCAGCGGCTACACCATCGCAGAACGCCCCGATCTGCGCGTCATGCGCGACTCCTTCTCGGCCAAGCCGCATGTGCTGTTCTACGCGACCAAGCGCGTGGGCGGCGATGTCAGCGATTTTGCGGCGATCAAACTGCTGAAATTCGCGCTGTCCTAAGCGCTGCAGGCGACGCCTCGCCCCCCCTTTGTTTTGGGGGGCGAGGCCAGGGCGTGCATCGCAGGGGGCGTGCCCCCGGCCTTGCTGTCTAGCGTTCCTGCTGCCCGAGCAGCAAAGCCATGCACGCCCACCCCAAACCCCGCCGGATGGAGAAGACGAGATGATGTTGACAGAATTGGGACCAGTGCCGGTTGCGGCCTTGCCGGTGCAAGCGCTCAAGGATCATTTGCGGCTGGGAACCGGATTTGCGGATGCCGCCCTGCAAGAGGATCTTTTGGCCGATTATCTGCGTGGCGCCCTTGCCGCCATCGAAGGCCGGATCGGCAAGGCGTTGATTTCGCGCGATTTCAAATGGGTTCTGTCAGATTGGCGGGACGCGCAGGCGCAGGCTTTGCCTCTGGCCCCGGTGACCGCGATCCTGGCGCTGGAGATGCGCCGCGCGGATGGTCAGGCCGACGTCCTGCCGCCAAGCCTCTATAGGCTCGTGCCCGACATGCACCGCCCCCGGCTGGAGGCCAGCGCAAGCGCCTTGCCCCTTCCCCCCGCCGGGGGCCGGATCGAGATCACTTTTACCGCCGGTTTTGGCCCCGAATGGGCGGATGTTCCCGCCGATCTGGCGCTGGCTGTCCTGCGGCTCGCGGCCGAGTATTACGAGACCCGCCACGACAGCGGCGCGCGTCAGGCCCAAGGGCTGCCCCATGCCGTCGTCACCCTGATCGAGCGCTGGCGCACAGTCCGGCTTCTGGGCGTGGGGGCTGCATGAAACCGGTTCACCTGTCGCGCCCGCTGACGCTGGAAGCCCCGCTCCAGACCCCTGATGGGATGGGCGGCTTTACCGAAAGCTGGGCCACTCTTGGCACGGTTTGGGCCGAGGTCACCCCCGGTTCAGGCCGCGAAACCGCCGGCGAGGAAGCCTCGCTCTCCGCGATCTCGTTTCGCATCACGCTGCGCGGGGCGCCACAAGGGGCCGCGCAGCGCCCCAAGGTCGGGCAGCGGCTGCGCGATGGCGGGCGGATCTTTGCGATCCTTGCTGTCACCGAACGCGACCCGGCGGGCCGCTATCTCATCTGCTTTGCCCGAGAGGAGATCCCGGCATGAGCTATGCCATCGCAACTGCGCTCCAGGAGGCGATTTATCAACGGCTGAACGCCGCGCCCGCGCTGGCCAATATCCCGGTGCTGGACGCACTGCCACCCGGTGCGGGGCAGGGCACGTTCATCCTGCTGGGCCCCGAAGATGTGCGCGATCAATCCGACAAATCCGGCAGCGGCGCGGAACATCGGCTGGTGATCTCGATCATTTCGGATGCGGCGGGCTTTCAGGCCGCCAAGGCCGCAGCGGTGGCGGTGTCGGACGCGCTTTTGGGGGCTTCCGGTGCGCTGAGCCGGGGCCATCTGATCAGCCTGACCTTTCTGCGCGCCGCCGCAAAACGGCTGGATGAAGGCGACATCCGCCGCATCGACCTCAGCTTTCGGGCCCGCGTGCAAGACTGACACCGGCGCGCGCCTTCCTCAACACCGGTCCTGACACAGGGCCAAAGCAACCAGAATCGGAGATTTCCCATGGCAGTCCAAAGCGGCAAAGACCTTCTGATCAAGCTGGATATGTCCGGCGATGCGACCTTTGAAACCATCGCGGGGCTGCGCGCCACGCGGATCAGCTTCAACGCCGAACAGGTCGATGTGACCAGTCTGGAAAGTACCGGCGGCTGGCGCGAATTGCTGGCCGGGGCAGGCGTGAAATCGGCCTCCATCTCCGGCTCTGGCGTGTTTCGCGATGCCGCCACGGATGAGCGCGCCCGCCAGATCTTCTTTGACGGCGAGGTTCCCGGCTTTCAGGTCATCATCCCCGATTTCGGGATTGTCGAAGGGCCGTTCCAGATCGCCTCGATCGAATATTCTGGCAGCCACAATGGCGAGGCAAATTATGAGCTGTCGCTCGTCTCCGCCGGGGCGCTCAGCTTCACGGCGCTTTGATGGCGAACCCTTGGGCGGGCGAGGTCGCGATCATCCTCGACGGCAAACCCCATGTCGCCAAGCTCACGCTTGGTGCCCTGGCCGAGATGGAAACAGCGCTGCCAGAGTCCAGCCTGCTGGATCTGGTGGAGCGGTTTGAGAAAGGCCAGTTCACCAGCCGCGATGTGCTGGCCCTGATCGTGGCGGGGCTGCGCGGCGGCGGATGGTCTGGCACAGCCGCCGATCTGCGCTGCGTTGAAATCGGCGGCGGCCCGGTTGAAGCCGCGCGCGCCGCCGCCGAACTTCTGGCCCGCGCCTTTGCCAGCCCAAGCCCGCCGCCCTCTGCCCCCCTCGGCCAGAAATGAGCGGAATGGACTGGCCGGGCCTCATGCGGGTGGGGCTTCACGGGCTGCGCCTTGCCCCCGAACAGTTCTGGCGGCTCACCCCGCAGGAATTGCGCGTGATGCTGGGCGAACCGGCAGCCCCCGCTACCCTGACCCGTGCGCGGCTCGAAGACCTTGCCCGCGCCTTCCCCGATACCGCTTCCCCGCGGCCCGACACTGTTTCCCCCGGAAAGGAGAACCCCCATGGCTGACATCGAAAGCCTCGAAGATCAGATCGCCGCACTGGAGGTCACGCTCGACGGAATGCCGGGCATGGTCGGCGCTTTTTAGGGCGAATTGGCCCGTTTGCGCGACAGTATGGTCTTCACCAGCCGCGAGGTGACGACCCTCTCCAACGGTATCGGCGGCGGGCTTCGGCGGGCCTTTGACGGGCTGGTCTTCGACGGAATGAAGCTGTCGGATGCGCTGCGCGGGGTGGCGCAATCCATGGCCGACACCGTCTATAACACCGCGATGAAACCGGTGCAGGCCGCATTGGGCGGGGCGGTGGCCAATGGCATGAACAGCTTGCTCAGCGGCCTGCTGCCCTTTGCCAACGGAGGCGCATTTTCGCAAGGCCGGGTCATGCCCTTCGCCACGGGCGGCATTGTCAGCGCGCCGACTGCTTTTCCGATGCGCGGCGGCACCGGCCTGATGGGAGAGGCCGGGGCCGAGGCGATCATGCCCCTTGCACGCGGGGCCGATGGCCGTCTGGGCGTGCAGGTTTCGGGGCAGGGCGCGCGTCCGGTGACGGTGGTGATGAACATCTCCACCCCCGATGTCGCCGGATTTCAGCGCAGCCAAAGCCAGATCGCCGCTCAGGCGCAGCGGGCGCTCGCCCGTGGGCAACGCAACAGATAAGGGCCGCAAATCATGACCTTCCACGATATCCGCTTTCCCGCGAACCTCAGCTTCGGCTCTGTTGGCGGGCCTGAACGGCGCACCGAAATCGTCACCCTCACCAATGGCTATGAAGAGC
>JAQWYA010000061.1 GCA_029254215.1 Pseudorhodobacter sp.
ATAAATTATACATCACGTCACTTGACTGCATCGCTGCGTTGAAAGATACAGCGCCATCCGAGACTGCGGGGCTTTTCCCGCCATAGACTTCACAGGGTTCCAAATGAAAACCTTCACCGCTACTCCGGCGGATATCAGCAAGAAGTGGATCCTGATCGATGCCGAAGGCGTCGTTCTGGGCCGCCTCGCCACGATCGTGGCCAATATCCTGCGCGGAAAAAACAAGCCGACCTTCACGCCGCATATGGACATGGGTGACAATGTCATCGTGATCAATGCCGACAAAGTGCAGATGACGGGCAACAAGCGCGCCGACAAGCGTTACTACTGGCACACGGGCCATCCGGGCGGGATCAAGTTCCGCACCGCAGCCCAGATTCTGGATGGCGCCCATCCCGAGCGCGTTGTCACCAAAGCCGTTGAGCGTATGATCACCCGCAACAGCCTTGGCGCACAGCAGATGACCAACCTGCGCGTTTACGCTGGCTCCGAGCATCCGCATGAGGCCCAGCAGCCCACCGTTCTCGACGTTGCGTCGATGAACCCCAAGAATACGCGGAGCGCCTGATCATGGCTGACATCAAATCTCTTGACGATCTGAAATCCGCCGTGGCCGATACTCCGGCCGCAAACGTGGCAGCCGCCGTGGTTCGTGAACCCGTGCGCGACAGCCTTGGCCGCGCCTATGCAACCGGCAAGCGGAAGGACGCGGTTGCCCGCGTCTGGATCCGTCCCGGTTCGGGCAAAGTCACCGTCAACGGCAAGACCATGCCGGAATATTTTGCACGCCCGGTGCTGCAGATGATCCTGCGTCAGCCGTTCTCGGTTGCCAATGTCGAAGGTCAGTTTGACGTGATGGCAACGGTTGCCGGTGGGGGCCTTTCTGGTCAGGCCGGTGCGGTAAAGCACGGGATCTCCAAAGCGCTGCAGCTTTACGATCCCACCTTGCGCGCCGCTTTGAAAGCCGCTGGCTTCCTGACCCGCGACAGTCGCGTGGTCGAGCGGAAGAAATACGGTAAGGCAAAAGCCCGCCGGAGCTTCCAGTTCTCCAAGCGCTGATCCGACAGGACTACGATACAGAAAGGGGCTCGCATCATGCGGGCTCTTTTTTTTATTCTGCAGTTTCTGGGCGGCCAGGGAGGGAATTGTGCAAGACGCAACACAGACAAGAACTGCGACGGTTGGAAAGTCTCGCGTCGAAATCGGTCGGTTCACATACGGGTTTGAAACTGCTGAAATCCTGCAATGGGGGGAGGGCGCCTGTCTTCGGATTGGGTCGTTCTGCTCACTTGCCCAAGGTCTGCGCGTTTTTCTGGGAGGCAATCATCGTATTGATTGGGCAACGACATTCCCCTTCGGCCATATATTTACCGAGACATTGGGCGGACAAGGCATTCAGGGTCATCCGAAAAGCAACGGCGATGTAACCATTGGAAATGACGTTTGGCTTGGAAGCGCTGTCACAATTCTGTCGCGCGTTTCCATTGCTGACGGCGCGGTAATCGCGGCAAGCGCAACTGTCGATAGGTCCGTGGGGCCATATGAAGTCTGGGGCGGTAACCCTGCGCGGTTCATCAAGGCTCGATTTCCGAACGATGTTAAAGCAGCGTTGTTGGCACTGCGCTGGTGGGATTGCGAGGTTGACCTCATTCGGCAGATTGCGCCACTTTTGTCGCGGTCGCCAGACTTGTCAGGCATTGCGGAAATTGCTGAGCGCATTCGGAACGGATAGCAGGATGGCAAGTATAAA
>JAQWYA010000069.1 GCA_029254215.1 Pseudorhodobacter sp.
TCAGCCTGCGGCTTTATCGCACGACGGATGTGACGGGTGCGGAATGGGGCGGGGCGCTGAAAAACGTGATCGCGATCGGGGCGGGCGTCGTGATGGGCGCGGGTCTTGGCGAAAGCGCGCGGGCGGCCCTTATGACCCGCGGCAATGCCGAAATGGCGCGGCTTGCGACGGCCCTGGGCGCGCGGCCCGATACGCTTGCAGGGCTGTCGGGCTTTGGCGATCTGGTGCTGACCTGCACCTCGGATCAATCGCGTAACTTCCGCTATGGCCGCGCCTTGGGCCGAGGAGAGGGGTTTGACCCTTCCATCACGGTTGAAGGGGTCGCCACTGCGAAGGCCGTGACAGTGCTTGCCCGCAAACATCAGATCGACATGCCGATTACCGCCATGGTTGCGGCCCTTACAACCCAATCCATCACGCTGGACGCCGCCATTCAGGCGCTTATGTCCCGCCCCCTCAAACAGGAGTAATCCCATGCGCGTCGCCCTTATCTGCCAGGACAAACCCGGGGCCCTGCAAACCCGGCTGGACAACCGCTCTGCCCATCTGGCGCATATCGAGACCAGCGGCATTGTCGAAATGGCCGGCCCCTTTCTGGATGCCGAGGGAAAGATGACCGGCTCTTTGATCGTGCTGAGCGTTGAGACCATGGCCGAGGCCGAGGCTTGGGCCGCCGCTGACCCCTATGCCAAGGCGGGACTCTTTTCTTCGGTCAGCTTGACGGAATGGAAAAAGGTTATCGGCTGATGGCCTATTGGTTGTTCAAATCCGAACCGGACGCCTGGGGCTGGGATCAGCAGGTCGCCAAGGGCGCGGAGGGCGAAGAATGGGGTGGGGTACGCAACTATCAGGCCCGCAACAACATGCGGGCGATGAAACGGGGCGACCTGGGGTTTTTCTATCATTCCAACATCGGGAAAGAGGTGGTTGGCATCGTCGAGGTGTGCCGCGAAAGCGCGCCCGACAGCACCACCGATGATCCGCGCTGGGATTGCGTGATGATCCGCGCGGTGCGGCCTTTGAAGACCCCTGTGACGCTGGATCAATGCAAATCCCACCCCGAATTGCAGGAGATGGCGCTGGTCAAGAACACGCGCCTCTCAGTTCAGCCTGTGTCAGAGGCCGAATGGCAGTTGGTGTGCCACCTTGGCGGTGTCGATCCGTAAAGACCCTTTCCTGACATCCCGTTCAGGCGCATCCTATGGGTGCATCAACAGCGGGAGGAAAAAAATGGCGTTTCTGAGTGTCATTCTGGCAGCCTTAGGGGCTTTTGCCTTTGGGGCGGTCTGGTACATGTCTGTGTCGAAAGCCTGGATCAAGGCGGCGGGCGTCAAGGTCGGGGCGGATGGAAAGCCGCAAGGCGGGTCAAGCCCCATGCCCTTCATCATTGGCTTTTCTGCGATGGTGCTGGTTGCGGGCATGATGCGGCACCTGCTGGCGGCCTCCGGTGTAGAGACTGTGCTGGGCGGGATCATCGGCGGCTTTGGCATTGGGGCTTTTCTGATCACACCTTGGGTTGCGATGAATTACGCCTTCGCGGCGCGCGATCCGAAATTGACGCTGATTGATGGTGTGAATTCTGTGGTCGGCTGCGCCATCATGGGCGCGATCCTGACGCTGTTTTGAAGGGCCGCTTTTGCGGAAGGCTCGCGTTTGAAGCGTGCAGCGTCGCCTGATCAGACATGCAGTAGGTATGGGAAAACGCAACGAGTGGGGCAAAAAATGAAGGGCCCCAACCCCTTAGGGCCCTTCATCCACCCCACGCGCTTCCCCTAGCACCACGCGTGTTCTGAAATTGAGGCCCTGAGCATCCTGCTCATGTCCTATCCATACCGCAACCGCGCAGGCGCGGCAAAGGCAAAGCCCGGACCATTTTAGGCAATTCAAACGGGTTTTCGGGTGCCCCAAACGCAAACCACCCGCAGGGATGCTGCGGGCGGTTAAGGCCAGATACGGCCGGTCTTGGGATAGGCCTTAGCCGTAGACAGATTCTTTGCCGAAATGCTTGGCCAGCATGTAATAGACCACAGCGCGATACTTGTTCCGCTCCGACCGGCCATAGGTGTTGATGACGGCGTTGATCGCCTCCATCAGGGCAGGGCTGTCGGGCAGCCCAAGCTTTTTCATCAGAAAGTTCTTCTTGACGGTTTCAAGTTCGGACTCGTCCGTCCCCGCTACCGTCGAGCTGTCCGCATTGTAGATTGCCGGGCCGCAGCCGATCGTCACTTTGGTCAGCAGCGCCATATCGGGTTCAATCTTGCACTTATTGCGCAGATCTTCCGCATATTTGGCAATCAGTTCGTCTCTCTTGCTCATGTCCGGCTTGCTCCAGTCTAAAATGGCTTTTGGGTTACCCATCCCCCCAGAGGGTTGAATAAAGCAACTCTAGGCGCAAAGTTTGCGCGGAACCAAGGGAAATCATGCCTGAATTTCACCGTGACGCCGCGCAACATCCGACCTTGGCCCAAAGCGCGCGGTTCAGGCGCGGTTCAGTTCGATCACATATTGATTGGCCATCAGCGTCAGACG
>JAQWYA010000074.1 GCA_029254215.1 Pseudorhodobacter sp.
ATCGCGTCAAAGGCGGCCTTGTAATCGGGCCCGAAATTTGTGGGCCCCTGCAGACCGACCAGCAAAACCGGCAGGTTTTTTGCCGCCGCCATCTGCAGGATCTTTTCAAGGTTGGCGCGGCTGACGGCAGGGTCCAGCCCGCGCAGCATGTCATTGCCGCCCAGATTGACGATCAGCGCATCGGTCTGCGCCCCCAGCGACCAATCCAGCCGTGACACGCCACCCGCCGTCGTATCGCCGGACACGCCCGCATTCACCAGCCGCACATCCGCCCCCTGCGCCGAAAGCCAGGCCTGCATCTGCGGCACAAACCCTTCATCGGGCAGCAGGCCGTAACCTTGGGTCAGGCTGTCGCCCAGCGCCACCACCTCCAGCGGTTCGGCACGCGCCGCAGATGCCCCGACCAAGACCAAAACCGTCAGCGCAATCGCCGTTATGCAGTTGCAGAAAGCGCGCGCTGGCCCATATCGAAAGACAAGGAAGAAACGAAGGGCAGATTTCATGGCTGATTCCATTCTGGCGCTGACCGATGCGCGATTGACTTTGGCGGGCAATGCCGGGCCGGTTGAGATCCTGCGCGGCATCACCCTTTCGGTGAGCCGGGGCGAAAGCCTTGGGCTGATCGGGCCGTCCGGGTCGGGCAAATCTTCGCTCCTGATGCTGATGGGCGGGCTGGAGCGCGCCACATCCGGTTCCGTTCTGGCGCTTGGGCAAGACCTGACCGCAATGGATGAGGATGCCTTGGCGCGGTTTCGCAGGTCTAATATGGGGGTGGTGTTTCAATCTTTCCACCTTATCCCGACGATGACCGCGCTTGAAAACGTCGCCGTGCCGCTGGAACTGGCGGGGGCGGAGGATGCCTTCGCACGGGCCGAGGCTGAATTGCGCGCCGTGGGTCTTGGGGCGCGGATGGACCATTACCCAAGCCAGATGTCGGGGGGGGAGCAGCAGCGCGTGGCCCTCGCCCGCGCCGCCGCCCCGCGCCCTGCGATCCTTCTGGCGGATGAGCCGACGGGCAATCTTGACGGGGCCAATGGGGCCGCGATCATGGACCTTTTGTTTGGCTTGCAGGAACGCCACGGGGCCACGCTGATCATGGTCACCCACTCGACCGAGCTTGCGGCCCGGTGCAGCCGCGTGGTGCGCCTTGCCGATGGATCGGTCGCGCCGGATGAACCGGCCACAGCCCCGGCCCTGCGGGAGGGCGCGGCATGAGCATCGCCATCGCCGCCCGCATCGCGCGGCGCGAATTGCGCGGCGGGATCAAGGGGTTCCGGGTGTTTCTCGCCTGTCTTGCGCTTGGGGTCGCCGCGATTGCCGCCGTTGGCATGGTCCGCACCGCTATTGAGACGGGGCTGAAAGAACAAGGCGCGGTCTTGCTGGGCGGTGACGCGCAGATGGAGTTCACCTATCGCTTTGCCTCCGACGAAGAACGCGCCTTCATGGAGCAGATCGCCCTTGGCGTCTCGGAGGTGGTGGATTTCCGGTCCATGGCCGTGGTGGGCGAGGATCGCGCGCTGACGCAGGTGAAGTCGGTCGACAGCGCCTATCCTCTGGTCGGGGCGGTGACGCTTGACCCTCCGGTTCCGCTGGCCGATGCGCTGGCGGGCGACGCCACCCGCCCCGGCGCCGTGATGGACCGCGTGCTTGTGGACAGGCTGGGCCTTGCCTTGGGTGACAGTTTCGTGATGGGCACCCAAACCTTCCGTCTGGGCGCGGTTCTGGTGACCGAGCCTGACAGCGCCACGGGCGGCTTCGGCCTTGGGCCACGCACCATGGTGCTGACCGAAAGCCTTGCCAATTCCGGCCTGATCGGCGCGGGCAGCTTGTTTGAAACCGAATACCGCCTCGCCCTGCCGCCCGGCAGCGATCTGGATGCCTTGCAGGCGCAGGCCGAGGCCGCCTATCGCGACACCGGCCTGCGCTGGTCAGACAGCCGCCGCGCCACCCCCGGCGTCGCGCGCTTTGTCGATCGCATCGGCTCTTTCCTTGTGCTGGTGGGCCTCGCCGGGCTTGCCGTGGGCGGCGTTGGCGTTTCGGCCGCCGTGCGCGCCTATCTTGAAGGGAAAACCGCCACGATCGCCACGCTGAAAACGCTCGGGGCCTCGGGCCGGACGATCTTTCAGACCTATTTGCTGCAACTCGGCGCGCTCACGATCATCGGCGTGGGGCTGGGCCTGCTTCTGGGCGCGGGCCTGCCACTGGTCATCGCCCCCTTGCTGGAGGCGGCCCTGCCCCTGCCCGTGACCTTCGCGCTTTACCCCGCCCCGCTGACCGAGGCCGCGTTCTATGGCATCCTCACAGCACTATTATTCACGCTCTGGCCACTTGCGCGGACCCAATCGGTGCGCGCCGCAGCGCTTTACCGGGGCGGAGAGGGCAAGACCGCCTGGCCGCATTGGAAACATTGGGTGGCGCTTGGCACCCTTACGGTGATGCTGATCGGCGGGGCCGCGCTGTTGTCGGGCGTGCCGACGCTGGCGATCTGGTCGGCGGTGGGGATCGTGGCGGCCCTTGGCATCCTGATGCTTGCCGCGATGGGCCTGCGCGCCGCCGCCCGCAAGACCGCGCGTCTGCCGCTGGTGCGGGGGCGCGTTGGCCTGCGCGCAGCCTTTGCCAGCATCGGCGGCCCACGCGAAGAGGCGGCCTCGGTGATCCTGTCGCTGGGGCTGGGCCTTTCGGTGCTGGCCGCTGTCGGGCAGATCGACAGCAACCTGCGCGCCGCGATTGACCGCGATCTGCCCGCTGTCGCGCCGTCGTATTTCTTCGTCGATATCCAGAATGACCAGATCGACGGCTTTCTGGACCGGGTGACCAGCGATCCCGCTGTCTCGAAGGTGGAAAGCGCGCCGATGATGCGCGGCATCGTTACCCGCATCAACGGGCAGGACGCGCGCGAGGTGGCGGGCAATCACTGGGTGGTGCGCGGGGATCGCGGCGTCAGCTATGCGGCCTCCCCGCCCGAGGGGACCGAGGTGACCGCAGGCACATGGTGGGCCCCCGATTACACCGGCCCCGCGCAGATTTCCTTCGCGCAGGAAGAAGCAGACGAGATTGGCCTGAAACTGGGTGACACGCTGACCGTCAACATCCTTGGCCGCGATATCGAGGCCGAGATCACCAGCTTCCGCGAGGTGGATTTTTCGACCGGGGGCATGGGCTTCGTGATTCTGCTGAACCCGGCTGCCGTGGCGGGTGCGCCCCATACCCATATCGCGACCGTCTATGCCGAAGCCTCGGCCGAGGCGGCCATTCTGCGCGATCTGGCCACGGCCTATCCCAATATCACCGCCGTGCGGGTGCGTGACGCGATTGACCGCGTGTCCGAGGCGCTGCAAGCCATCGCCACGGCGACAGCCTGGGCGGCGGGGGCCTCGCTCATCACCGGGTTTGTGGTGCTGATCGGTGCGGCGGCAGCGGGCGAACGCGCGCGGGTCTATGAGGCGGCGGTGCTGAAAACGCTGGGGGCATCGCGCGGGCAGATCCTGCGCTCCTTCGCGATGCGCGCCGCCCTGACCGGGGCTGCGGCGGGGGTCGTGGCCATTGTCGCGGGCGGGCTTGCCGGTTGGGCCGTGATGCGCTTCGTGATGGAGGTCAGCTATGTGTTCGAGCCGGTCTCGGCCATAGCCATCGTGCTGGGCGGGGTTCTGGCCACGCTGGTGGCGGGGCTGGCCTTTGCCTGGCGACCGCTGGCCGCAAGACCCGCGCAAATCCTGCGCTCGCAGGAATGAGCCCCGCGATGGGGGTGCCGTTCCCCGGCTCGCGCGTGTAGACAAGGCAGGCGGCCCCCGGATCAAGGGCCGCCTGCCGCAGAAAAGGGGAACAGGGCACATGGATACGCGGGCAATTCTGGAACGTCTGATTGCGTTTGAAACTGTCAGCCACATGACCAACCTGCCCCTGCTGGCCTTCGTTCAAGACCTGCTGGCCGAGGCCGGAATTGACAGCACCCTGATCCCCGATGAAACCGGCCAGAAGGCCAATCTTTACGCCCTCAGCGGCCCTGCCGACGTGCCGGGCGTGATTCTGTCCGGCCATGTCGATGTGGTCCCGGTGGAGGGGCAGGCATGGACCCGCCCGCCTTTCACCCTGACGCAGGAAGGCACGCGGCTTTACGGGCGCGGCACCACCGATATGAAAGGCTATGTCGCCTCCAGCATTGCGCTGATGCTGAAGGCGCAAAAGTGCGATCTGAAGGTGCCGCTGATCCTCGCTCTCAGCCATGACGAAGAGGTCGGCTGTCGCGGCGTCGGGTCAATGATTGCCGAGATGAACGGCTGGGCGGTCAAGCCGCGCCTGTGCCTTGTGGGCGAACCCACCAGCCTTGAGGCCGCGATTGGCCATAAGGGCAAGATCGCGCTGCGGGTGACCTGTACGGGCCGCGCGGGCCATTCCTCTACGGCGCCGCTGGCGCTGAACGCCATCCATCTTGCGCTGGATTTCACGCAAGCGGTGCGCGAACTGCAAGCCCGCGTGGCGGCGCAAGGCCCGCATGACCCCGATTATGACATCCCCTACACCACCTTGCATGTCGGCAAGATCAGCGGCGGGGTGCAGGTCAATGTGGTGGCCCATCATTGCGAAATTGACATGGAAATCCGCTCCCTCGCCGGGCACGACCCGGAGGCGCTGATCGCCGAGTTGGAGACCGCCGCCGAGGCGATCATCGCCCCCCTGCGCGCCGATTTCCCCGAGGCCGCGATCACGATTGACCGGCTCTGGCGCTATCCCGGCCTTGGCACCGCCCCCGATGCCGCTGCGGTCAGCTTTGTCAAAGGGCTGACGGGGGGCAATTCCAGCATCAAGGTGCCTTATGGCACCGAGGGCGGCCTGTTTGCCGAAGATCTGGGCGTGCCAACCGTGGTCTGCGGCCCCGGCTCCATGGCGCAGGGCCATATGCCCGACGAATATATCGAGATCAGCCAGCTTGACCGCTGCGACGCCATGCTCTCGCGGCTTCTGGACCGCTGTGAGGCGGGGTTTTAGCGCCCGTCCATTTTGGCCTTTGCGCCGCACGGGGCCATAGGATAGGACGAACGCCATGGCGATCACCCTGACCTCTCTGGACCCTCTCAAGACCTTCGGGTTTGATGACATCATTGATGTCCGCTCTCCTGCCGAATTTGCCGAAGACCATCTGCCGGGCGCGATCAACCTGCCGGTGCTGTCGGATGCCGAACGGGCCGAGGTCGGGACGATCTACAAACAAGACAGCCCGTTTCGCGCGCGCAAGATCGGGGCGGCGCTGGTGGCGGCCAATGCGGCGCGCCATCTGCAAGGGCCTTTGGCCGACAAGCCGGGCAATTGGCGCCCCTTGGTCTATTGCTGGCGGGGCGGGCAACGGTCCGGGTCTTTCGCCTCGATCCTGTCGCAGATCGGCTGGCGGGTCGATCTGATCTCGGGCGGGTACAAGGCGTGGCGCGGATTGGTTGTTGACAGCCTTTACACGCAGCCCTTCCCCGGCCCGGTTGTCGTGCTGGATGGCAATACCGGATCGGCAAAGACCGCCCTTTTGGGGCATCTGGCCGATGCAGGCCTGCAAGTGCTGGACCTTGAGGGGCTGGCCCATCATCGCGGCTCACTTTTCGGGGCGATGCCGGGGGGCCAGCCCTCGCAAAAGATGTTTGAGCGTAATCTCGCCATGGCCATGGCCGCCCTAGACCCCGCGCGCGCGGTGGTGGTGGAGGCTGAAAGCTCCAAGGTGGGCAATTGCCGCCTGCCCCCTGGCTTGTGGAAGGCGATGGCTGCGGCCCCGCGCGTTGTCATCGAAGCCTCTTTGCAGGCGCGGGCCGAGTATCTGGTGACGGCCTACGCCGATCTGGCGACCGATCAGGCGAAGCTGCACCATATCATCGGGCTTTTGGCCCCGCAGCACGCCGCCGAGGTGATCGAGGGCTGGCATCGCATGGCGACCGAGGGCGCGTTTAACGCTCTGGCCGCCGATCTGATGGCCCGCCACTATGATCCGCGCTATGAAAAGCACCGCCAACGGCTTGCAGAGGATCGCGACGGGGCCGATGCGCCTTTTGAATTCCCGACGGACAGCCTGTCCGACGACGCGTTGCGCAGGCTTTCCGACCAGATGACCGGAACGATTGAACAGCTTTATCCGGGGGCTGCCTCCAGCACGGTCAGCCGCCCGGCCTGATCGGTGATCCGCCCGATCACTGCCGCCTCCTCGCCCTGCGCACGCAGTTCTGCCACCAGATCCGCGGCCTGTGCTGCCGGAACAGTGGCCAAAAGCCCCCCCGCCGTTTGCGGATCAAACAGCAGCGCCGCCTTGGCGCTGTCGCGGTAGCGCATCCGCCCGATCGCCGCCCCCCGGTTCGCGGGCGCAAGGCTGGAGGCGTGACCCGCCCGCGCCACAGCCTCGGCCCCGCGCAGGATCGGCACCTGATCAAGGTAGAGATCGGCGCCCACGCCCGCCCCCTCGGCACCCGACGCCTCAAGGATTTCGAGCAGATGCCCGGCAAGGCCAAAGCCCGTGACATCGGTCATCGCGCCCGCCACCGGGGCCAGCAGCCGCGACGCCCCTGCCAAGGACCGAAGCTGGGAGGCGTAGCAGGCCGCGACCGCCTCCCCCAACAACAGGCCGGGAATGCGCGCCGCCGCCATCTCAGCGGCCAGCACAGCGCCCGTGCCAATCGGCTTCGTCAGCACAATCGCATCGCCCAGCCGCGCCCCGGATTTCTGCACGACCCGCTCCGCCACCCCTGTCACCATGAAGCCGATCGTCAGTTCCGCACCGATGGAAGTATGCCCCCCCACGATATCCGCGCCCGCAGCCCCGAACACCTCGGCCGAAGCCGCCATGATCTCGGCCAGCATATCTGCCTGCAACTCCGGGCCAAGCTTGGGCAGGGTGATCTGCGACAGGGCGGTTTGCGGCGCGGCCCCCATCGCCCAAATATCGCCCAACGCATGGGTTGCCGTGATCCGCGCCATCAGGGCCGGATCGGCGGTGAAGGAGCGCAGATGGTCGGTGGTCAGCACTTGCACGCCCATCCCATGGCGCAGGATCGCCGCATCATCGCCGGGGCCAGACAGCACATCCGGCCGGCGCGGGGCTGCGATCTGGCGCAAGGCATCCGACAGGATCGCCCCGCCCACTTTCGCGCCACATCCGCCGCACAAGGGCTTTTCGCCCAGCGCCTCGGCCAGACCTGCCGGGGCTTCGGGCGGCATCGGGCGGGGGCGGGCTGCGGGATACTCTTCGAATTTGGCCATGAACTTGCGGTCAATCCCGTCTTTCCAGCGCCAGAGCCATGCCCCTTCCAGCCGCAACCCGGCCTTGTCGGCCACGGCCACCTTCTCTCCGGTGGAGATCAGCTTGAGGTAGTCGCGCTGCGGGCGGTAGCGCTGCAAAGCCGCGCCAGACAGGGCGGCCCGCAGATTGTGAAACAGATACGGGGCCTGACGCACGGCAAACACCCCGGCCTTGGGGCGCGGAGCCTCAGCCATATGGGCGCAATCCCCCACCGCAAACACCGCCGGGTCCGAGCTTTGGAGCATCCCGTTCACGGTCACGAACCCATCGGTCAGCGCAAGCCCCGTATCGCGCAGCCAGTCCTGCGGGCGCGCGCCCGCCACCGACAGCGTGAAATCCGACGCGAGGGTTTCACCGCTCGACAGCTCCACCCTATCCGCCCAGACCCGCTGGGGCGCGACACCGGTTTTCAGCGTCACCCCCTGTGCGGCCAGCCGCGCCAGCAAGGCCGCCCGCGCCCCCGCGCCCACGCCGGGAAGGGCGGTGTCGCCCCGCTCCAGCAGGGTCACGTCGGGGTGCCGCCCGGTCTGGCGCAACCGATAGGCCGAGGCCATGGCCAGTTCGGCCCCGCCCACACCCGCCCCGATGATGGTGACGCGCGGCGCGGCCGGGGCGGAGGCCACAAACTGCTCCCAATCCTGCGCATAGCCGCCCAAGGGCTTGGCCGCGACCGCGTGATCCGAAAACCCCGGCAGTTCCGGCAGGCCCGACCCGATCCCGATGTCGATCGAGGCCAGATCATAGCGCAGGCTCGCCCCCGATTGCAGCAAAACCCGGCCCGCCGCGCGGTCCAGCCCGATGCACCGGTCCAGCACCGCCCGCGCGCCTGCAAACCGCGCGAGGCGCAGCAGATCGATCATCATCTCGTCCCGGCTGTAATGGCCCGCGATATGGCCCGGCAGCATCCCGGTATAGGGGGCGACAGGTCCGGGGTTGATGACGGTCAGCCGCACCCCCGGCTGCGGGGCCATCCCCCATTTGCGCAGCACAAGCGCATGGGCATGACCGCCCCCGATCAGCACGATATCCTTGACCAGCGGCCAGTCCTGTCCTTGCATCTTGCCCCCTTGGCCTTGCTGCCCCTTGCATAGCCAATGCCCGCCCCGATGGCGAGGGCCACACCCCTTTGTGATCCGGTTGCGGCAATGGCCCGCACCCCCTATCCTGACCCCAGCTTTGTCAAACAGGCCCGCCCCATGTCCATCCGCCCGGCCAACCGCCTTGCCCAGACCCAGCGGCTCGCGCTTAACACGGGGTTGGCGCTTAGCCTGAAGGTGTTGCGCCATGACAGTGAAGGCCTTGCCGCCTTTCTGGAAGAGCAGGCCGAAACGAACCCGCAGCTTCGCCTGCACAAGCCCGAACGCGCGCCCTCGGACTGGCTGCCGCGCTGGACAAGCGCCTTTGCCGCCGCAAGCTCGATGCCCGAGATCGACAGCCCCGCAGCCCAGCCGGGGCTGATGCAGCATGTCAGCGGCCAGATCAGCCTTTTGTTCCCCCCCGGAAAACCGCGCGAGGCGGCCTTTGTGATGATGGGCGGGCTTGACCCCTCTGGCTGGCTGTCGCGCCCGCTGGACCGGCTTGCCAAAGAGGCGGGCCTGACGCTGCCCGAGGCAGAGGCTGTGCTTGCACGCCTGCAACAGATGGAACCGACGGGGCTTTTTGCCCGCAACCTGCGCGAATGCCTTGAATTGCAAGCGCGCGAGGCCGAGCAGTTAGACGCCCCGATGGCGGTGATCCTGTCACATCTGGATCTGCTGGCGGCGGGGGATCTTGGCCGTCTGGCCCGTCTGGCCCATGTCCCTGACCCCGAGATCACCCGCCGCCTGCGCCAGATCCGCGCCTTCAACCCCAAGCCCGGCAGCGGCTTTACCCAAGGCAGCGCCCCGATCCGCGAACCTGACCTGATCGTGACGCGCGGCGCGCATGGCTGGGTGGTCTCGCTGAACCGCTCTGCCCTGCCCGAGGTCGAGATCGCACCGCGCAAACCCGCCTCCCCTGATCCGGCGGTCAAAGCCCGCGCCGAGGCGCAACTGGCCGAGGCCCGCGCCCTGAAACAGGCCGTTGCGGGGCGCAATGCCTCGCTTTTGCGGATCGGGACCGAGATTTTGCGTCAGCAAGAGGCGGTTCTGGATCATGGGCTGACCGCGCTTGCGCCGATGACCATGGCCTCGGTCGCGGCGGTGTTGTCGATGCACCCCTCGACGATCAGCCGGGCGATTGCCGGGGTCAGCGCAGAATCGCCGCAAGGCGTGTTCTGGCTGCGCGCCTTGTTCACCACCAATCTGTCGCGCCGGGGCGCTGCCCCCGGCACCGATCTGACTGCCCTGCCCGCGCGGGGCGACATTTCGGCAGGGGCGATCCGGGCGCGGATTGCGGCACTTGTCGCGGGCGAAGACCCGGCCCACCCCCTGTCCGATCAGGCCATCGCAGATCAGCTCAGCGCCCCCGACGCGCCAGTTGCCCGGCGCACCATTGCCAAATACCGGGGTCTTTTGCGCTTGCCCCCCGCCCATGCCCGCCGCAACCGCCCGGACTGACCCCTTGCCCAGCCCGAAGGCACTGACCTCTTGCCAGACCCGAAGGCGCTGCCCGAAATCCTGCCTATCGTGCCGAAATTGCCGCTCTTTGCGGGTTTGCGTCGCTTCGGAGGATGACCTCCTTGCATTGTCGCCCTAGTTCTGGCCCCTGACAGGCAACAAAGCGTGCCGCCACTGCGGCGCACCGCACAGCAAGAGGCGATTGGCAAGGGTATGACAGTTTTTCTGGGGGTGGATACCGGGGGTACCTATACCGATGCCGTTGTGCTGGACACAGCGACGGATCAGGTGATCGGCAAGGCCAAATCCCTGACGACCCGGCAGGATCTGTCGCTGGGGATCGGCCGGGCGATTGATGCGGCCATGGCCTCGGCGGGGGCCGCGGCAGAGGCGGTGCAGATGGCCTCGCTCTCCACCACTTTGGCCACCAATGCGCTGGTCGAAGGTCAGGGCGGGCGCGTGACGCTGATCGCCATCGGCTTTGACGCAGGCGATCTGGTGCGCGGCGGGTTGAATGAAGCCCTTAAAGGCGATCCGGTGATCTCCATCGCGGGCGGTCACAGCCATGCCGGAACCGAGGCCGCCCCGCTGGACCTCACGACCTTGGCCGAAGCCGTGGCCGACCTGCCCGTGATGGGCTTCGCCGTGGCTGCCCGCTTTGCCACCCGCAACCCCGAACATGAGTTGCGCGCCCGCGATCTAATCCGCGAGGTCACGGGCCGTCCCGTCACCTGTAGCCATGAACTTTCGGCCAACCTCAACGGACCTAAACGCGCGCTGACGGCGGTGCTGAACGCGCGGCTGATCGGCATGATCGACCAGCTGGTGCGGTCTTGCGAAAGCCATCTGGCCAAGCGCGGCATCAAGGCCCCGCTGATGGTCGTGCGCGGCGATGGGGCGCTGATTTCCGCCGCCATGGTCCGCGAACGCCCGATCGAGACGATCCTTTCCGGCCCCGCAGCCTCGATCGTGGGCGCGCGCTGGCTGACGGGGGCGCAAAACGCGCTGGTGTCAGACATTGGCGGCACTACCACGGATATCGCCCTTCTGCGCGACGGCCTGCCTGAAATCGACCCGGAAGGCGCGCGCGTCGGCGGGTTTCGCACCATGGTGGAGGCTGTGGCGATGCGCACCACCGGGCTTGGCGGCGACAGTGAGCTGTGGCTGGACTCTTCCGGCCTGCAAGGCAGCCTGCACCTTGGCCCGCGCCGTCTGATCCCCGTGTCCCTTCTGGCGGTGGAGCATGGCGCGATGGTCCATGCAGCCCTTGACCGGGTGCTCAGCGGCGGCATCGTCGGCGAACATGACGGGCGCTTCATCCTGCCGATGGGCGGCGAGGCCAGCGGCCTTGCCCCCCGCGAAGCCGCGTTGTTGGAGCGGATCACAGCCCCGATGCCGCTGGCCGCCGCCCTGACCACCCGGCTGGACGTCGCCGCCAAGGACAAGCTGGTCGCGCGCGGGCTGGTGATGCTCTGCGGTGTCACCCCGTCCGATGCCAGCCATGTGCTGGGTGGCCTGCAAGACTGGGACAGCAC
>JAQWYA010000076.1 GCA_029254215.1 Pseudorhodobacter sp.
CCTCCGTTTCCATCCCCTCAAGTCCTGCGACTTTGATCATCCAAAGGATCCCTGCCCATGTCCCGTTTTTCCGCCCCCATCGCCGAGGCTATCTGGGATATGAAATACCGCCTGAAAGCAGGCGACGGCACGGCGATTGACGGCTCGGTCGAAGATACCTGGCGTCGGATTGCGCGGTCTTTGGCCAGCGTAGAGGCGGACCCCGCGACCTGGGAGGCAAAGTTCTTCACCGCGCTGGAAGATTTCAAATACCTGCCCGCGGGTCGGATCACGGCCGGGGCCGGAACCGGGCGGTCTGTCACGCTGTTCAACTGCTTTGTCATGGGCACGGTGCCCGATGACATGGCGGGCATTTTCGACATGCTGAAAGAGGCCGCGCTGACGATGCAGCAGGGTGGTGGGATCGGCTATGATTTCAGCACGATCCGCCCGCGCGGGGCCGAGGTGAAGGGCGTGGCGGCGGATGCCTCGGGGCCGCTGTCCTTCATGGATGTCTGGGATGCGATGTGCCGGACGATCATGTCCGCGGGCAGCCGTCGGGGCGCGATGATGGCCACGATGCGCTGCGATCACCCTGATATCGAAGCCTTCATCGAGGCCAAGAAAGACCCGGCCCGCCTACGTATGTTCAACCTTTCGGTGCTGGTGACGGATGCCTTCATGGCGGCTGTCAAGGCCGATGCGCCTTGGGATCTGAGCTTTGGCGACAAGATCTATCACACCGTGCAGGCGCGCGATCTGTGGAACAAGATCATGCGCAACACCTTTGATTTCGCCGAACCCGGCGTGATTTTCATTGACCGGATCAATGCCGCCAACAACCTGAGCTATTGTGAAACCATCGCCGCCACCAATCCCTGCGGCGAACAGCCGTTGCCCCCTTACGGCGCCTGCCTTCTGGGCTCGATCAACCTTGCCAAGCTGGTCACCGCACCATTCGAGGCCGGGGCCGAACTGGACCCGGAGGCGCTGGACAAGCTGGTGCGGCTTGCCGTGCGCATGATGGATAACGTCGTCGATGCCAGCCGCTTTCCGCTGCCCCAGCAAGCCGCCGAAGCCCGCGCCAAACGCCGGATCGGGCTGGGCGTTACCGGGCTTGCCGATGCCCTTCTGATGCTGGGCCTGCGCTACGGGTCAGAGGAGGCCGCGACCCAGACGGAAGCCTGGATGAAAGCGATTGCGCGCGCCGCCTATCTTGCCTCGGTCGATCTGGCCAAGGAAAAGGGCGCGTTCCCGCTGTTTGATGCCGAGAAATACCTCGCCTCCGGCACGATGCAGGCGATGGATGATGATGTGCGTGATGAGATCCGCAAGCACGGCATCCGCAATGCGCTTCTGACCTCTATCGCGCCCACCGGCACGATCAGCCTTTACGCGGGCAATGTCTCTTCGGGGATCGAGCCGGTCTTTGCCTATGCTTACAAGCGCAAGGTCTTGCAAAAAGACGGCTCCCGCACCGAGGAAGAAGTGGTCGACTACGCCGTGCGCCTGTGGCGGGAATTGAAGGGCGATGCGCCCTTGCCTGATTATTTCGTGAACGCCCAAACCCTGCCTCCGCTGGATCACGTGCGGATGCAATCGGCGGCGCAGAAATGGGTCGACAGTTCGATCTCCAAGACCATCAACTGCCCCGAAGACATCAGCTTTGAAGATTTCAAAGAGGTCTATATGGCCGCCTGGGATCAGGGCTGCAAAGGCTGCACGACCTACCGCCCGAATGATGTGACGGGGTCGGTCTTGTCTGTCACCGAAACCTCTGAGGCCGCCCCCGAGGCTGATCAGGGGGCCGAAGTCGTCTATCTGACCGAACCGCTGGACCGCCCGGCCGCGCTGGAAGGGGCGACCTACAAGGTCAAATGGCCGGGGTCGGAACATGCGCTTTATATCACGATCAACGATATCATCATCTCGGGCCATCGCCGCCCGTTCGAAGTCTTCATCAACTCCAAGAACATGGAGCATTTTGCCTGGACGGTCGCGCTGACACGGATGATTTCGGCCGTGTTCCGCCGGGGTGGCGATGTGTCTTTTGTGGTGGAAGAGCTGAAGGCCGTCTTTGATCCGCGCGGCGGTGCCTGGGTAGAGGGCCGCTATATCCCGTCGATCCTTGCAGCCATCGGGGGCGTGATCGAACGTCACCTTGTTGCCATCGGCTTCATTGAAGGCGAGGGGATGGGCCTTAAATCCGACCCGCAGGCAGAGGTCGTGACCGTTGGCGCCCCGCGCGGCAAATCCTGCTCCTCCTGTGGCAGCTATGAGATGCGGATGGTTGAAGGCTGCATGACCTGCGCCTCCTGCGGATATTCGAAATGCGGCTGAGGACGGCTGTCCTTCAGAAATGAAAGCGGCGGGCAATGTTATTGCCCGCCAAACCTTATCTTTGTCTTGCCCGTCGCTTTAACGCCACAGCGTCGCGTCAGCTTGGCAGGTATTCCTTGCTCCAGCTTGTGTTGATCACGCCGCTGTCGAGCATGGCGGCAATCTCCTCGGCGCTATATCCCAAGGAATTCAACACCGCGACGGTCGAGGCACCGTATTTTTCGGCCGGAGGCAGGGCGCGGATCGCGCTGCGAACAGGGCGAACGGCATAGGGATCAAGCTGGGTCACCTCATGGCCGCAAGGGTGATCGGGGTAGGTGGTGAAGGAATAGCTGCCATTCGCGGTGCCCGGCAGATCATCCGCCGCATGGCTGTGGTCAGAGCGCAGGGCTTCGATGTTTTCGCAGACGGCGGCGGCAACATCTGCGGCATGCAGCCGTTCAATCCAGTCGCTGGCCCGGCCATTCTGAAAGGCGAGGGCCAGAAACTCTGCCCGGTTTTCCGGGGCGACATCGGCAAAGCCTTCCAGACCTTCGACGGTATTGATCCGCTCCACGTCATCCTCATAGGCGCTGAGCAACAGGAATCGCCCCGAAGAGGTGTCGTAAAACCGGGTCAGCGCATCATAGCCCACGACATCCCGCCCGGCGGGTTCGTCAAACAGGCCGCGCCGCGCATAGTCAAAGCAGAAGGGCATCTGCGCCAGCCCGCTGAGCGCGGAAAGCGAGGTCCGCGCCCGCGCAACCTTGCCCGTGCGGGCCTTCTGGAACAAGGCGACCGCCACCCCCATCGAGCCGCCAAAGCCGCACATCACGTCGATCGTGCCGACATGGGCGTGTTCTTCGGGGGTGTGCATCGCCCCGCCAAAGCGTAGCATGATGCCGGTTGCGGCCTGCACCAGATCGTCATAGCCGACATAATCGGTGCGCGGGCCGCGCAATGGTCCGCTAAAGCAATCCAGCTTGCAAAAGATCACCTCGGGGTTGATGCGGCGCAGCCCCTCGATATCCAGTCCCATCTTGCGGATCTGGTTGTCCGGCGCGTTCCAGACGACCACATCCACCGATTGCACCAGCTTTTCAAGGATCTCGCGGCCCTGCGGCGTGGTGATATCCGTCAGGATGGATTGTTTGCCGCGCCCGTGCGACATGCCGAAAATCACGGTGTTCCAGCAGTCATAGAAGGGTTTGGACGGGTCGAGCTTGATCACCTCGGCCCCGAAACGCGCGAAGTAGGCGGCCGAATGCGGCCCCGCGATCACGTTGCACAGGTCCAGCACGCGCACGCCGTCCAGCCAGCCGCGCTTGTCATCCGGGTCCATGACAGCGGGCAGCTTGGTGCGGTTGGCCTTCAGCGCCTTCAGCGCCGTGGCGAAATCGACGGCGCGGCGGGGCTGCGGTTCCAGCATCTGGGGGCCGCTGTCTTCAAGCCAGACCATCGGGCCGGGTTGGGTCATCGGGCCGAATTCAGGGTCGTTCACCTCGATCATCAGGCCGGTGGTTTCGGCATGGTCATCGTTGATCCATTCCTGCAACCAGCGCTGCGGCGCGCCGGGGAAGCGGCCCTTGCCAAAGATCTTTTCCCATTCCTTGGAGGTGCGCGTCAAGAACACCTCTTTCATCCGGTCGGCCAGCTTGTCGGCCCAGAATTTCGGCAGCGGATAGACGCCCAGCGACACATCCGACTTCCATTCCGAAGCGGGCAGATAGGTGTCTTCTTCCTCGGTCAGGCCGTCCTCGACCATCTCGTCATAGATCCCCAGCACTTGCAGGCAGCGCTTGGCGTGGGTTTTGTGGCTTGGGCAAACGACGTAGAACATCCGCCCGTCCTTGCACATATAGCTGCGATAGAACGGGTCGAGCATTTCCTGCAGCTCGTCATAGGTCATGTTCATGCGGATGCCCTCGATCCGTCGGCGTTCGATCTCTTTTTCGCGCTGGGTCTTGTAGCGTTCGGGCAAGTTGTTGATCTTGATGGAGTTATAGGAAAGCCCCTCCATCACGGCTGCGGCCAGCGGCACCTCGATCTGATCGCCAAGCCCGGTGGTTTCACGCGACAAAAGCGCCAGCGCCGTGGCCGAGGCGGCCAGCATCGTGCCATAGGCCGAAGACAGCGGCAGCGGAGAGAAGGACGGGTTGATCCCCATCAGAACCCGGTTCAGGCCCATATCGGTAAAGACGCCGGAACTCGCCGCAATCACGCTTTCAAAGGCCCGCCAATCCCGGCGCAAGTCGTCATTGGACGCAAAGCCGGGGATCGACACGGTGATCAGCTCGGGCCGTTTAGCGCGCAATTCCGCAAGGTCGAGCCCCATTCGGGCCATCGTGCCCGGGCGGAAGTTTTCCACCAGAATATCGGCCTCCGCGATCAGGGCGCGGGCTTCGGCCAACCCTTCTGGGGTCTTGAGGTCGATGGTCACGCACAGCTTGTTGCGGTTCAGCGTGGCATTGGCCGGATTGTCCCATTTCGGCCCGCCCGGCGGATCGACATGCACAACCGTCGCCCCGAAGTCGCCCAAGATCATCGCAACCGCAGGTCCGGCGATGTATTGGCCAAAATCAACAACCTTGATGCCTTTAAGCGGAAGGGGAGTGTCAAAAGAAGACGCCATGGAGGGGCTCCGGGGTATGTCGTTGCAGGGGTGGGCGGCGGGCCTATCTTGGCGCGCGCCGCGCCGGGTTCAAGGGGCTTGTCAGGCTTAGGCCGATTGCAGGATCCAGCGCGCGGCCTTTTCGGCGATCATCATGGTCGGGGCGGCGGTGTTGCCGCTGGTGATCAGGGGCATCACGCTGGCATCGACCACGCGCAGCCCTTTGATCCCCTTGACCCGCAAATGGCTGTCGAGAACCGCCGTTTCGTCATCGTCGCGGCCCATCTTCACCGTGCCGACCGGGTGGAAGATCGTGCTGGCGATGTCACCTGCCAGTCGGGCGAGTTCCTCATCCGTCTGGTACTGGATGCCGGGTTTGTATTCCTCGGGCTGGTATTTGGCAAAGGCGGGCTGGGCGGCGATCTTGCGCACCTGACGCAGGCTGTCGGCGGCAATCTTGCGGTCTTCGTCGGTGGTCAGGTAGTTGGGCGCAATGGCGGGCGCATCGTCATATTTGTTCGAACGGATATGCACTGTGCCCCGGCTGGTCGGGTTCAGGTTGCACACGCTGGCGGTGATGGCCGGGAACGGGTGCAGATCTTCGCCAAAGGCTTCCAGCGACAGGGGCTGGACGTGATATTCCAGATTGGCGAAGGGCTGGCTTGGGTCCGAGCGGGTGAAGGCCCCCAACTGGCTGGGGGACATGCTCATCGGGCCGCTGCGCTTCAACAGATATTCCAGCCCGATCATGCCCTTGCCGAAAAGGGTGCTGGACAAGGTGTTCAGGGTTTTCGCGTTCTTGACCTTGAAAACGGCGCGGATCTGCAAATGATCCTGCAGGTTCTCCCCGACGGCGGCCACATCTTTCACAACCGCGATTCCGTGCTTTTTCAAAAGGGCCGCTGGCCCCACGCCCGAAAGCTGCAAGATCTGCGGAGAGCCGATGGCGCCTGCTGACAAGATCACCTCTTTGCGGGCACGCACAGACACCGCCTGCCCCTTCCGGCGCAGCTTGGCGCCCACGCACTGCGGCTGGCCAGCTGCCGAGGTCTCGAAGATCAGGGATTCAACCTGGCTTTCCGTCCAGATCGTCAGGTTCGGGCGGTCCTTGGCCGGGCGCAGAAACGCCTTGGAGGTGTTCCACCGCCAGCCAGAGCGCTGGGTCACGTCGAAATACCCAACGCCCGCATTGTCGCCGGTGTTGAAATCCTCGGTCCGTTCAATGCCGGCCTGCGTGGCGGCGGTTGCGAAATCCTCCAGCACATCCCAGCGCAGGCGCTGCTTTTCCACGCGCCATTCGCCGCCATGGCCATGCAGATCGGAAAAGCGGCTGTTGTCACCCGTGGCCGGATCGGCCCCGCCATCCAATTTCTGGTGGTCTTCATGCGCCTTGAAATCGGGCAGGGCGTTTTCCCAGCTCCAGTCGCTGTTCCCGGTTTCGCGCGCCCAGGCGTCGAAGTCGCGGGCCTGCCCGCGCATGTAGATCATCCCGTTGATCGAGGAACAGCCGCCCAGCGTCTTGCCGCGCGGGTAGCGCAGGCTGCGACCGTTCAGCCCCGCTTCCTTTTCGGTATTGAACAGCCAATCCGTGCGCGGATTGCCGATGCAGTACAGATACCCGACTGGGATGTGGATCCAGGCGTAATTGTCACGCTTGCCCGCCTCCAGCAGCAGGACGCGGTTCTTGAGGTCCTTGCTCAGACGATTGGCCAGAAGGCACCCGGCGGAGCCTGCGCCCACGATGACGTAATCGAATGCGGTCTCTGACATTGCCCATCCCTCCCCAAGGTCCGGCGAGGCCCGCCGGTCTTTCCTGCTTGCCGCAAGGGGGCTGAAAAATCTAATGACTTCTGACACGGCGCATTATAAATAATTTTAATATGAGGCATCTGACCGATCTGCGCAGTCTGCAATCCTTTGTCACCGTCGCGCGGGAGGGGAACATCTCGCGCGCTGCGGATCTTTTGGCGCTAACGCAGCCTGCGGTCAGCCTGCAACTCAAGAAACTATCGGCCGATACCGGGTTGGAGCTGTTTCGCCGCGTCAGCACGGGAGTGGAGCTGACCCCCGACGGGGCGGCCCTTCTGGCAAAGGCCGAACAGGTGCTGGCTGCGATGACCGACCTTGATCAAACCGCGCGCGGCCGGATCGGGCAGATTGGCGGCACGCTGCGGATCGGCACGATAATTGACCCCGATTTCATCCGCTTGGGCGGGTTTTTGGCGGCCTTGGTGGATCGCGCGCCGCAGCTTCAGGCGCAGCTTTTCCACGGGATCAGTGGCGAGGTTCCGCCCCGCCTGAGCCGGGACGAGATTGACATCGGCTTTGTGCTCGATACGCCGCAGGCGGCGGGTACGGATGCGCTGCATCATCGAAAGCTGACGGAGTTTCGCTATCGGGTCATCGCCCCGGCAGGCTGGGGGCGGCGCGTTGAAGGGCTGGGCTGGGCGGAACTCGCTGCCCTGCCATGGATCGGAACGCCGCCGCAATCCATTCATCACCGGCTTCTCAAGCGGCGCTTTGCCGATCATGGCGTTGTACAAAACTGCGTGGCGCTTGTGGATCAGGAGCCGTCGATGCTGGCGATGGTCCGGTCTGGCGTGGGGATGAGCCTGTGTCGCGAATCAATTGCGCTGCATGAAAAGCAGTCCAACGGGCTGGTGGTGGTCGAGGCGCTGGCGGTCGAAACCTCGCTTGGCATCGCGGCCTTGCAGCGCCGCCGCGAAGAGGCCCCGATTGCGCTGGCCTTCGATGTGCTGGGCAAGCTGTGGGGCGGGCCGTTCTGAACCGGGCCGGGGGCGCGGCCCCTGTCAGGGGAATTTCTTGAACAGGAATGTGGTGTCAAACAGGCTGTCCAGCCGATCATAGCGCGCGCGGGTTTCGGGCCAGTTTTCCTCTTGGGTGGCGGCGATCAGGGCCTCCAGCATCATCATCGTGGTGATGTTGGAATCCCAGCCCGAAGGGATCTCTATCCAGCAATGGAAGGTGTAGGTCGCCACTTTGGCAATCGGGGAGGACCACTGATCCGTGATCAGGATCACCGTGATCCCCCGCTCATTCGCCTGTTCGGCCAGCCGTTGCAGGTTGGTTTCATAGCGGCGCACGTCAAACAGCAGCAGCGTGTCGCCCGGTTCCATATCCAGCACATAATGCGGCCATGTCGCGGAAGACGAGGTCATATGCGTCACCCGTGGCCGCACGACCTGAAAATGGGTGAAGGCGTAATCGGCCAGCGCGCGGGTGATCCGCCCGCCCACCATGTACAAACGGCTATCCGCCTTGCCCAACTGGCGCACCGCCGCATCAAACTGCGTCATGTCGATATTGGCGAAGGTCTGTTCGATATTCTGGGTGACCGATTTGGCAAACCGGTTGAGCATATGGCCGTCGGGGGCTTCGGTCGCCCAATTGTCGCGCCGCCGGTTGGGGCCGGACACCTTTGCCTCCAGCTCTTTCAAAAGCGCCTGATGGAATTGCGGATAACCCTTGAACCCCAGTTTCTGCACCATCCGCGCCACCGTCGGGGTTGAAACTTCGGCATTGGCCGCAACGATGGTGATCGAGGCAAGCCCCGCTGCCGGGTAGTTCTCCAAAAGCGAATTGGCGAATTTCCGTTCGGATTGGGTCAGCGACTCATATTGGGCGCGGATCAGTTCCCGAACGGTCATCGAGGGTTTCGGCACTGGTCTCTCCGTTGGCGGATTGCCCTGTTCTTGGGCAGGAAAGCATAGCAGGTCGCGGGTCTTGGGCAATCCTGTGGATGGCTCTGAAATTAATTTGACAGAGTTTTCACATTATGGAAGTATTTTTTCAGAAGAGTGCAGGAGTCTGTCGCAGTGAGCGAAGCAAAACGGCAATCAGACGCGGTTGATGTGATCAACCCTGAGGGCGCCGGGGCGGTGGTTTTGCTTTGCGAACATGCCAGCAATCTTATTCCTGCGCGCTATCACGGGCTGGGGGTGAAGCCTGACGACAGGGACAGCCACGCGGCGTGGGATCCCGGCGCATTGGCGCTGTCGCTGCTGCTATCGCAGGCGCTGGACGCGCCGTTGGTGGCCTCGACCGTCTCGCGGCTGGTGTATGATTGCAACCGTCCGCCCGAGGCTCCCTCTGCGATGCCCGAAAAGTCGGAACTGGTGGAGGTGCCGGGAAACCGGAACCTGACAGAGGCCGACAGGGAGGAGCGTGTCCAGACCATCTATGCCCCTTTCTGCGCTGCCCTATCTGACCTGTTGGAGGCGCGGGCCGCGCGCGGGCAGGTGACCGTTCTGGTGACTGTCCACAGTTTCACGCCCGTTTATTTCGGCCAGCCCCGCGCGGTAGAAATCGGTATCCTGCATGATGCCGACACCCGTGTTGCCGATGCGATGCTGGCGGCCGCCCCGGCGCTGCCGCATCGGCGGATTGAGCGGAACATGCCTTACGGGCCTGCCGATGGGGTGACCCATTCGCTTCAGTTGCACGCGCTGTCCCGCGGGCTTCCCAATGTCATGCTGGAGTTGCGCAATGACCTTCTGTCCAGTTCCGAGGACATCGCTGCAATGGCCGAAGAGGTGCTTACCTTGTTGACCCCCGCCCTCAAAGCGCTGGAAACGGCGGAAATGGCTGGCCATGCCTAGATTTGTGCATCTTTATATCCATGCGATAGACCGTTTGAACCGGGCCATTGGCCGGATCGCGATGTATCTGATCTTTGTGATGATTGGCGTGCTTTTGTGGTCTTCGGTGTCGAAGGTGGCGTTCAACCCCTCGCTCTGGACCCTGGAGACGGCGCAATTCCTGATGGTCGCCTATTACGTTCTGGGCGGGCCTTATTCGATCCAGCTGGGGTCGAATGTGCGGATGGACCTGTTCTATGGCGAATGGTCCATCAAGACCAAGGCTTGGGTCGATGCGTTCACCGTGGTGTTCCTGATCTTCTACCTTGGGGTTTTGCTTTATGGGGCGGTCGGCTCTACCGCTTATTCGCTGGGGTATTTTGGCACGGAGCCTTTTTCCTTCTTCAAGGATCTGATCGTGACTTTGCTGACGCAAGGCTTTGGTGCGGCGGGTGAGATGCTGGGCTTTCTGGAGCGCAGTTCAACCGCGTGGCGGCCGGTGATGTGGCCGATCAAATCGCTGCTGGTCTTCGGTGTCACCTTGATGCTGTTGCAGGTTCTGGCAGAGTTTTTGCGCGATATTGGCCGCATCCGGGGCGAGGAAATCTGATGTCCTATGAGATGATCGCCCTTTTGATGTTCAGCTCCATGATGCTGATGCTCTTGACGGGGCAGCGGGTTTTTGGGGCCATCGGTTTTGTCGGGGCCTTTGCCGGGGTTATGCTTTGGGGCGTCGGCGGCGTGGATGTGCCGTTCTCGGCGGCGATGAAGCTAATGAAATGGTATCCGCTGCTGACCCTGCCGATGTTCATCTTCATGGGCTATGTGCTGTCGGAATCGCGGATCGCCGACGATCTTTACAAGATGTTCCATGTCTGGATGGGGCCTGTCCGGGGCGGGCTGGCGATTGGCACGATCGGGTTGATGGTGCTGATTTCCGCGATGAACGGGCTGAGCGTGGCGGGAATGGCGATTGGCGCCACCATCGCCCTGCCGGAACTGCTGCGCCGGGGCTATGACAAGATCATGGTGACGGGGGTCATTCAGGCGGGCTCGTCACTGGGCATTCTTGTGCCGCCTTCGGTGGTGCTGGTGCTTTACGCGATGATCGCGCGCCAGCCGGTGGGGCAGCTGTGGCTCGCGGGCGTGGTGCCGGGGCTGATGATGGCGGGGATGTTCATCCTCTATATCTACATCCGCTGCCGCATTCAGCCGCATCTTGGCCCCGTCCTCCCGCCCGAGGAACGCAACGTGCCGATGGCCGAAAAGCTGCGCCTGTTGCGGGCAGGCGTTCTGCCGCTGGCGATCTTTGCCGCGATGATGGTGCCTTTCGTGAATGGCTGGACCTCGCTGGTTGAAAGCTCGGCCATCGGGGCGATGACGGCGTTTCTGGCCGCGATCCTCAAGCGGCGGATGACCCGCGAGGTGTTTGAAAACTCGGTCCGCAACACGCTGGCGATTTCCTGCATGTTCATGTGGATCATCCTTGCGGCCATGGGCTTTGGCGCGATCTTTGACGGGCTGGGCGCGGTGCGGGCCATCGACAGCCTCTTTACCGAACAGATGGGCCTCAGCCCGTGGATGATCCTGATCCTGATGCAGCTGAGCTTCATCATCATGGGCACATTTCTGGATGACACCGCGATGCTGGTGATCGTGGCCCCGCTTTATGTGCCATTGGTCGGGGAATTGGGCTTTGATCTGATCTGGTACGGGGTGCTTTACACGATCACCACGCAGATCGCCTATATGACGCCGCCCTTCGGCTATAACCTGTTCTTGATGCGGGCGATGGCCCCGCCCGAGATCAGACTCAAGGATATCTATATCTCGATCATCCCATTTGTGTTGATCATGGTGATGGCGTTGGCGCTGGTGATGATGGTCCCCGAGATCGCCACATGGTTGCCCGATACGGTTTACGGAAAATAACCCGAAAAGAGCCTCGTCCGGAGGCCAAATTTGACACAAGGAGAACGACAATGACCACAAGACGTAAGTTCCTTACCTCCGCTGGTGCCACGGCTGTTGGTGCCGGTCTTGCAGCCCCGGCGATTGCCCAGTCCAAGATCACTTGGCGCCTGCAAACCTATGCTGGGGCCGCCTTGGCCGAGCATGTCATCAAGCCCGCGATTGACAGTTTCAACAAGATCGCCGGCGATCAGATGCAGATCGAACTGTTCTTTGCCGATCAGCTTGTGCCCACGGGCGAATTGTTCCGCGCCATGCAGCGCGGTACGATTGATGCGGTGCAGTCGGATGATGACAGCATGGCCTCACCCACGGATGTAACCGTGTTCGGCGGCTACTTCCCCTTCGCCTCGCGCTACAGCCTCGATGTGCCGGTCCTGTTCAACCAATATGGCCTCAATGAGATCTGGGACGAGGAATATTCCAAGGTTGGCGTGAAGCATATCAGCGCCGGGGCCTGGGATCCGTGCCACTTCGCGACCAAGGACCCGATCAACAGCCTTGAAGACCTCAAGGGCAAGCGCGTGTTCACCTTCCCGACTGCAGGTCGCTTCCTGACCCAGTTCGGCGTCGTCCCGGTTACGCTTCCGTGGGAAGACATTGAAGTCGCGATGCAGACGGGCGAGTTGGACGGGATCGCATGGTCTGGCATCACCGAGGATTACACCGTTGGCTGGGCCGATGTGACCAATTACTTCCTGACCAACAACATCTCGGGCGCTTGGGCCGGGTCGTTCTTTGCCAATATGGACCGCTGGAACGAATTGCCGCCGCATCTGCAGGAACTCCTGCGCGTCTGCATGGATCAGTCGCATTACTACCGTCAGTGGTGGTATTGGGGCGGTGAGGCAAGCCTGCGCGTCAATGGCACCAAAATGCAGTTGACGACAATCCCCGATGCCGAATGGGCCACCGTGGAAGAGGCCGCCCTCAAGTTCTGGGATGAGATCGCGGCCGAAAGCCCGACCAAGGCAAAAGTCGTTGAGATCCTCAAGAAGTACAATGCCGATATGGTCAAGGCCGGGCGTCCGTATCGCTACGGCTGACCCGTTCGGGCAATGATTGACAAAGGCTGTCCCGGCGCGGTTTGCTGATGCCGGGGCAGTGCCCTCCGTTCCTCCCTTTGCTGACAGGAAGACATCCGATGTCCGTTTCGATGAGTTTCGACGATCTCAAGGCCCAGACAGCCGCAGGCACGGTTGATACCGTTCTGGTCTGTCTTGTCGACATGCAGGGCCGGTTGATGGGCAAGCGGTTCCATGCGGTGCATTTCGTGCAAAGCGCCTTTGAAGAGACCCATTGCTGCAACTACCTTCTGGCCACGGATATCGAGATGGCAACGCCCAGCGGCTATGCCGCCACCTCGTGGGAGCGGGGCTATGGCGATTACATCATGAAGCCGGACCTCAGCACGCTGCGTCCGGTGCCGTGGCTTGCGGGCACTGTCATGGTGCTTTGTGACGTGCTCGATCATCACACCCATAAGGAAGTTCCCCATTCCCCCCGCGCCGTTCTGAAGGCGCAGGTCGCCCGGCTCAAGGCCATGGGCTTTGACGCGATGATGGCGACGGAGCTGGAATTCTTCCTTTTCGCCAAAAGCTTCGATGAAATTCGCAAATCCGGCTTCCGCGATCTGGAGCCGATCTCGGGCTATAACGAAGATTATCACATCCTTCAGACGACGAAGGAAGAACATGTGATGCGCCCGATCCGCAATCACCTCTATGCCGCCGGGCTGCCGATCGAGAATTCGAAGGGCGAGGCCGAGGCCGGGCAGGAGGAGTTGAACATCAAATACGCCCCCGCCATGCTGACGGCGGATTATCACAGCATCGCCAAACATGCGGTCAAGGAAATTGCGTGGCAGCAGGGCCATGCCGCAACCTTCCTGCCAAAATGGCATCACAAGCGGGTCGGCTCTTCCAGCCATGTGCATCAGTCGCTCTGGAAGGATGGCAAGCCCGTCTTTTACGATGCGGATGACGCCTTGGGCATGTCGGAGCTGATGAAGAACTACATGGCCGGGCTTCTGAAATACGCGCCCGATTTCACCTATTTTCTGGCCCCCTATATCAACAGCTACAAGCGCTTCCAAAAGGGCACCTTCGCGCCGACCCGCACGATCTGGTCGGTCGATAACCGCACCGCAGGGTTCCGGTTGTGCGGTGAGGGGACTAAGGGCGTGCGGGTGGAATGCCGGATCGGCGGGTCTGACCTGAACCCCTATCTGGCCATGGCCGCGCTGATCGCCGCCGGGATCAAGGGGATCGAGGACAAGCTGCCGCTGGACCCGCCCACCATGGGTGACGCCTATAGCGGCAAGTCCGGCTTCATCCCGCAAACCCTGCGCGATGCCCGCCAGACGCTGATGGATTCAGCGATGCTGCGCGCCGCGATGGGCGATGATGTGATTGACCACTATGCCCGCGCGGCGGAATGGGAGATTGAGGAATTCGACCGTGTTGTCACGGATTACGAAGTGGCGCGCGGATTTGAGCGCGCGTAATCGAGGATAAAATGACTGACGTTCTGAAATGTATCTCGCCGATCGATGGGTCGGTGTTTGCCACGCGTTCCGTGCTTAGCATGGACGAAGCGCAGGCGGCTGCCGCCCGCGCCCGTGCCGCGCAAGCCGCATGGGCCGCCCGCCCCTTGGCCGAGCGGATTGATCTGGTGATGGCCGGGGTCGCGGCCGTCGGCGCGATGAATGACGAGATCGTGCCCGAGCTTGCGCATATGATGGGCCGCCCGGTGCGCTATGGCGGCGAGTTTCGCGGCTTCAATGAACGCGCGAGCCATATGGCCGCCATTGCCGCCGAGGCGCTGGCCCCGATTGAAGTGGGCGAGGACGCAACCTTCAAACGCTATATCAAACGCATCCCGCAAGGCGTCGTTTTTGTCGTGGCCCCGTGGAACTACCCCTATATGACAGCGATCAACACGGTCGCCCCGGCCCTGATCGCGGGCAATACGGTTGTGCTGAAACATGCGACCCAGACGCTTTTGGTGGGCGAACGCATGGCGCGGGCCTTCCATTCTGCGGGCATTCCAGCGGATGTGTTCCAGAATGTGTTTCTGGATCATGACACCACCTCGGATCTGATCGCCTCGGGCGCGTTCAATTTCGTCAATTTCACCGGCTCTGTCGGGGGCGGGCGCGCGATGGAACGGGCAGCGGCTGGCACCTTTACCGGCGTCGGCACCGAGCTGGGCGGTAAAGACCCCGGCTATGTGTTGGAGGATGCCGATCTTGATGCGGCCGTGGACACGCTGATCGACGGGGCGATGTTCAACTCGGGCCAATGCTGCTGCGGGATCGAGCGGATCTATGTGCATGAAAGCCTGTACGACGCCTTCGTCGAAAAGGCTGTGGACATCGTCAATGGCTACAAACTTGGCAATCCCTTGGACGCGGAAACCAGCATCGGCCCGATGGCCAGCACCCGCTTTGCCGCCGAGGTGCGCGCCCAGATCGCTGAAGCGCTGGCAGACGGGGCCGTGGCCCATATCGCGCCGATGGCGGCAGATGATGGCGCGGCCTACCTCACGCCGCAAATCCTCACGAATGTCACCCACAAGATGCGCGTGATGCGGGACGAAAGCTTTGGCCCCGTGGTTGGCATCATGAAGGTCTCCTCTGATGAGGAGGCCATCGCCCTGATGAATGACAGCGAATTTGGGCTGACGGCCTCGCTCTGGACGGCGGATCTGGACCGGGCGCAGGCCGTGGGCGACCGGGTGGAAACCGGGACCGTTTTCCTGAACCGGGCCGATTACCTCGATCCGGGCTTGTGCTGGACGGGGTGCAAGAATACCGGTCGTGGCGGCGGGCTTTCCATCATCGGGTTCCACAACCTGACCCGCCCGAAATCCTACCATCTCAAGAAGGTGACGAAATGAACCTCGTTGGAAACTGGTCCTACCCGACTGCCGTGAAATTCGGGGCAGGGCGCATCAAGGAATTGCCCGCGGCTTGTGCGCAAGCCGGTATCAAGAAGCCGCTGCTGGTGACCGACAAGGGGCTGGCCCCGCTGCCGATCACTAAGGCCACGCTGGATATTCTGGAGGCGGCTGGCCTTGGCCGCGCCCTGTTTTCCGAGGTTGATCCGAACCCCAATGAGGTGAACCTTGCCGCAGGCGTTGCCGCCTATAAGGCCGGGGGCCATGACGGGGTGATCGCCTTCGGCGGCGGCTCGGGCCTTGATCTGGGCAAGATGGTCGCCTTCATGGCGGGCCAGACCCGCTCGATCTGGGATTTTGAGGATATCGGCGATTGGTGGACGCGGGCCGATGCCAAGGCGATTGCACCGATCATCGCCGTTCCCACCACCGCAGGCACTGGCTCGGAAGTGGGGCGCGCCAGCGTCATCACCAATTCCGAAACCCATGTGAAGAAGATCATTTTCCACCCCAAAGTGCTACCAACCGTGGTGATTTGCGATCCGGAACTGACGGTGGGCATGCCGAAATTCATCACCGCAGGCACCGGGCTGGATGCTTTCGCCCATTGTGTGGAGGCGTTCTCCAGCCCGTTCTATCATCCGATGAGCCAAGGCATCGCGCTGGAAGGGATGCGGCTGGTGAAAGACTATCTGCCCCGCGCCTATGCCGATGGCACCGACCTTGAGGCGCGCGCCCATATGATGAGCGCCGCCGCCATGGGGGCCACCGCCTTCCAGAAGGGGCTCGGAGCGATCCATGCCCTGAGCCATCCGGTCGGCGCTGTCTATAACACGCATCACGGCACCACGAATGCTGTCTGCATGCCAGCGGTGCTGCGCTTCAACGCCGATATGATCCGGGATCGGTTTGACATGGCGGCGGCCTATCTTGGCATTGCTGGCGGGTTTGATGGGTTCTGCGCCTATGTGCAGGAGTTGAATGACAGCCTTGCGATCCCGCGCGGTCTGGGTGCGATGGGCGTTCAGGCCGACAAGATCGACGCGTTGGCCGCCATGGCGATCGACGACCCAAGCTGCGGCGGCAATCCGGTGCCGCTGACCGTGGAAAACCTGACGCAGCTGTTCCACGACTGCCTCTGATACAGCGAAACGCCGCGCCTCCAGCATGTGGGGGCGCGGCGTTTGGCATTTTTGAAAAGTTTTTTCAGATATCCGAAATGCGGATCGTTTCGCGCCCTTCGGCAGAGCGTTCGATCGCTTCCAGCACCTCGATGTTGTGGACCATCTCGTCCAGCGTGAAAGGGTAAGGGCCACGGCCCTGAGCTGCGGCGGCGAACGCCTCAAGGTTTGCTGTAACCGCATCCGTCCAGGCATATTCGGTCACATCCAGCGGTTTCCCGGTTTCTGCCGTCAAGACGCGCACAATCCCATCCGGCGTGTCGGGGTGGCTGTCATTGAGCACCTCAACCCAGCGCTGGCTGCCAAAGACATGCATCCGGATGAAATGCGGCGTGTGCAGAACGGCGCTGAGCGTGGCTGTCATCCCCGCCTCAAAGCCCAGTTGCACGGTCACCACATCGCCCGTTTCCCAGCCAAGAGAACGGTTTGCCGTCATCGCCTGCACCGTTTCCACCCGCCCGAAGAAGGAGATCAGCAGGTCGGACAGATGGATCCCCATCGCCGTCATTCCCGCCGCTGGCGAGACCGCCTTGGAGGTGCGCCAGTCACCCTTGGGGACATGGATCAGCTTGTCATGGCTGAAGGCGGCTTCGGCATGCATGATGGTGCCAAGCGCCCCTTCCTCAAGGGCCGCCCGCAGTGCGAGCATAGCGGGTTCAAACCGCCGCTCATGCCCGATGCCAAGCTGCACGCCCGCTGCCTGACAGGCCGCCACCGACCGACGCGCACTGGCCGCAGACAGCCCGAGGGGCTTTTCGCAAAACACATGCTTGCCCGCCCCGGCGGTCGCGACAACCTGCTCTTCATGCAAGGGATTGGGGGTGGTCAGGATCACGGCGTCGATTTCGGGCAGGGCAAGCGCCTCTTCCAAATGGCGCCAGCAGGTCAGACCCTTGGCCGAAATGGCGGCATGATTGGCCTCCATCGGTTCGATGATCCCCGCGACCCGGATGAAGGGATGGCCCTCCAGCCGGTTGACCATATGTTTGCCCCACCAGCCATACCCGGCAATGGCAATGGTGAACGGGGCGGTGCTGGCGGTCATAGAAACTCTCCCATCTTGGCGAATTTGCCTTTGTGAAACAGCAAAGGCGATTTTTCGCGCTGATGGAAGTCCATCACGCGGCCGATATAGATTTCATGATCGCCGCCGGGCAGTCGTTGCTCTGTCCGGCATTGCAGAACGGCGGCGGCGCTGTCCAGAACCGGCACGCGGGCATAGCCGGATCGCCACACAACACCCGCAAACTTGTCTTCGGAGGGACGCGCGAAATTCAGCGCAAGGTCTTTGGAATCCTCGCACAGGATGTTGATCGCAAAACCACCATGCCCCCGAAACGCAGGCAGGCTATGCGCCTTGAGCCCGATGCTCCACAAGATCAGCGGCGGATCCAGCGAGACCGAGGCAAAGGAATTCGCCGCCATCCCCACAGGCGCGCCATCCGGCCCCAATGTGGTGATGACCGTCACGCCGGTTGCGAATTGGCCCATCACATTGCGCAAGGCCAGCTGATCCATCTCGGGGTCGGTCTGCGGCTTTCTGGGCGGGGCGGTATGCGCATTCATCCGGGGCGTTCCTTGGCTTGTGGGTTCTGTGAACTTTGACTGCACAAGCTAGGGCGCGAAGGGGCCCTGGACAATTGATGACTTCTGATAACTGCATTCTGAAAATCTGATGGGCTGGCTATCGCCAAAAGCGATGGCCAATATGAAAAATCATCATTATCACTTGGACAATTTGTCGCGCCATAGTCAAAGGCCAACGCCAATCGGGCAGGAGCCGCCTTGTGAAACTTTCCTTTTTTACCATGCCGATTCACCCATTGGGCAAGCCTTACGTGCAAAGCCTGAGGGAAGACCGCGAGGCGTTCATTCTGGCAGATAAGCTAGGTTTTGCAGAGGCTTACTGTGGTGAGCATACGACAGACAACGCCGAGATCATCACCTCGACCGTGGCGTTTCTGGCCAGCCTCGCCTATGAAACCCAGAACATCATCCTTGGCACTGGCACGGTGAACCTGCCCAATTCGCACCCGGCGCGCGTGGCGGCCGAGGTGGCCATGCTGGACCACATGCTGGAGGGGCGCTTCAATTTCGGCATCTCTCCGGGGGGGCTGATGTCGGATGCCGAGGTGTTCGGCTCCATCGACAAGAACCGCAACGCGATGTTCATCGAGTGTATCGACATGGTTCTGAAGATCTGGGCCGGAGAGCCGCCCTATGATCTGGAGGGGGAGTTTTTCAACGTCTCGACCCGGCGCACCATGATCCCCGAGATCGGCCAGGGCGCGATCATGAAACCCTATCAAGCCCCGCATCCGCAGATCGTGGGCACCGTCGTTGCGCCGTTCTCAAAGGGGGTGACGGCGATGGCCGCGCGGGGGTGGGAGCCGATCTCGGCCAATTTCCTGCTGCCGAAATGGGTCGCGACGCATTGGCCCAACTATGCCGAAGGCTGCGCCATGGCGGGCCGTCCTGCGGATTTCGGCAATTGGCGCGTGGCCAAGAATGTCTGCGTGGCCGATGATGCCGCGACCGCTCGCGCCTATGCCCGCGACCCCAACAGCCCCTATGTGCTGTATTACAGCAATCTTTTGCGCAAGCTGGGCAGCGGGGGGCGTCTGAACCTGTTCAAGGAAGATCAGAACATGCCGGATGCCGAGGTGACGCTCGATTATGTGCTGGACCGTCTGGTGATCCATGGCGACCCGTCCAGTGTTGCCGACCAGATCCTTGAGTTCCGCGAAACCACGGGGCCGTTTGGGCATCTGGTTTATGCGGGGCATGACTGGGCCGATTATGACATGGGGCGGCAATCCATGATCCTGATGGCCGAAAAGGTCATGCCTAAACTGCAAGTCGCCCTCGGGGCCGAAGCATGAGCGCGCCCATCGCCGGAACCGTGGCCGGCGCCGATGGCACCGCCATCGCCTATCAGGCGGAGGGGGCCGAGGGCGCGCCCTGGATCGTTCTCTCAAACTCTCTGGCCACGGATCGCCGGGTCTGGGATTTGCAAATGCCCGCCCTTTTGGGCCGCTACCGGGTCTTGCGCTATGATACGCGGGGGCATGGCCAAAGCGGGGCGGGGGCCTCCCCCTACCGGTTCGAGGATGTGGTCGGGGATATTCTGGCGGTGATGGATGCCCTGTCCATTCCGCGCGCCGATTTCATGGGCGTCTCGCTGGGGGGAATGACGGGGCTTGCCCTTGCCTTGAAAGCGCCGGACCGGATCGGCAAGCTGGTCTGTGCCGATGCCCGCGCCGATGCGCCCGCGCCTTACAAGGCGATCTGGGATGGCAATATCGCCCGTCTGGCCGAGGTGGGCCTGTCCGGCCTTGCCGCCCCCACGATGGAGCGTTGGTTCACCGAAGCCTATCGCAGCAACCCCGCCCATGCGCCGCTTCTGGCCATGGTCCGTGAGATGATCGAGGCGACCTCTCCGACCGGGTATGAGGGCGCGGCGCGCTTGCTCCAAAGTCTTGATCTGCTGGAACATCTGCCAAAGATCGCCTGCCCCGTGCTTTATATCACGGGCGAGCATGACCCCGCGGCCCCGGTCGCCGTGATGCAGGCCATGGCCGACAGAACGCCGGGCGCAAGCCTGACCGTTTTGCCCGATGCCGCACATCTGTCCAACATGGAACAACCGGCCGCCTTTGATCGGGCGATCGGGGGCTTTCTGTCTCTGTCGTCCTGAACGCAAGGAACCTGAAATGGCCGCCGTCAAAGAAAAGCCGATCTGGAAATTCAACGTGACGGGGGGGCATCGCAGCCCGACCCAGTCAGTTGCGACCGCGCGCGGCAAAAGCGTGATCATCGACGAGCCGATCCAGCGGGGTGGCACCGATGAAGGGCCGATGCCGGTGGAATATGTCTTCATGGGGCTGTTGGGCTGCACCCATGTCATTTCCAACAAGCTGGCGGCGGCAAACGGGATTGCCTTCACCAGCATGGAGATCGACATCGCCATCACGATGGACAGCCATGGCACGCGGCTGATCAACCCGATTGATGTGCCCTTTCCCGATGTGACGCTGCATATCACCGCGAATTATGACGGCCCCCGCGAGGGCGCGGTGCAGGTCGTTGAAAAACTGCGCCACCATTGCGCGGTGTCCAAGATGCTTCAGGAATCCGGCACAAAGGTTACGGAAAACTGGGTGCTGAATGGCGAAACGATGCAATCGGCCTGAGGGTTTGGGCAACAGGAGGGTTCTACGGTGACAGGGTTGCCCCGGATCATGGTTGCGCCCAATGGCGCACGGCGCGGCCGGGCCGATCACCCCGCCTTGCCCGTTACCATTCCGCAGATCGTGGCAGAGGCGCGGGCTTGTTTTGCCGCCGGGGCAGGGGGCATTCATGCCCATGTCCGGGACGAGGCTGGGGCGCATAGCCTTGATCTGGGTCTTTACCGGGAACTGCTGGCCGAACTGGCGCTGGCCGTGCCCGAGATGGGGGTTCAGATCACGACAGAGGCGGTAGGCCGCTACTCTCCCGCCGAACAGCGCGCCCTTGTCACGGCTCTTCGGCCAAGTCAGGTCTCGATCGCGATGCGCGAAATCACCAAAGGCGAGCCGGAGCCTGACGTCGCCCGGTTTTTCCACGATCTGGCCGAGGCTGGCATTGGCGTACAGCACATCCTTTATACCGCGCTGGAAGTTGCCCGGATGGAGGCGCTTGTGGCCAGGGGCGTCATCCCCCGCGACGGGCTTGAGTTGATGCTGGTGCTGGGTCAATACGAGGGCGCGCAAGACAGCCGCCCTGAAGACCTGACCGCCTATCTGGAGGCCAAGACCGGCGCTTTGGCCGGGGCGGGCTGGGCCGTCTGCGCCTTTGGCCGGCATGAGACAGCCTGCCTTGTCAGCGCGGTTCTGAAAGGGGGCAAGGCACGGATTGGCTTTGAAAACAACCTGTTCAACGCAGATGGCGCGCTTGCGGTATCCAACGCCGAACGGGTGACGGAGCTTTGTTCCAGCCTGCGCGCGGCGGGGTTGGCGCCATGACCCCCCGGCCCCCCCGCAGCGGAGGCCCACAATGATCGGGCAGTTGACGGGCATCCTCGGGCCGATCCTGATCATTACGCTGATCGGGTTCATTCTGGGCCGCTCCTCTGCGAACCTGCAGGCGCGCACATTGTCAACGCTGGTGCTTTTGGTTGCGACGCCCGCCCTGATCTTCAGCACGCTCACCTCGATGGAGGTGGATGGCGCGGCTTTGCGGCTGATGGTGGGGGCGGCGCTGTTTTGCCTGACCGTGGCGGGGGTTCTGGGGTTCATCGTGATCAAGCTCGTGGGCGGCGTGATGAACAGCGTCTTGCCAACGCTGATGCTGCCGAATTCGGGCAATATGGGCCTGCCCTTGGTCGTGCTGACCTTTGGCGATGCTGGGATGCAGCTGGGCATTTCCTATTTCTTCGTCGTCGCCCTGTTTCAGAATTCGGTCGGGATGGCGATTGCCTCGGGCGGGTTCGACTGGCGCGCGCTGGCGCAGCAACCTTTGCCCTATGCCGTGGCGATCGTGTTGATCGTGGTCTTTCTGGATATCCCGGTGCCCGAGGTGCTGGCGAAAACCACGCAGATGCTGGGGGGCATGATGATCCCAACCATGCTGATCCTTCTGGGCACGTCGCTGGCCACGCTGACGGTTTCCGACATCAAGCCCGCCATTCTGATTGCGGTTGGCCGTCTGGTGATCGGGGTGATTTCAGCCTTCATCGTGATCCTGACCTTTGGGCTGACGGGGGTGGCTGCGGGGGCAGTGTTCTTGCTGGCCACCATGCCGACCGCCATCGTGACCTATGTCTTTGCAGAGCGGTTTGGCCGGGACGCGCAGCAAGTGGCCGGGGCGGTGGTCGTCTCGACCTTGCTGACATTCCTGTGCTTGCCGGGCCTTGTGACCAGTGCGCTGTGGATCTCGCAGCAGGATGCGGGCCTTTGGCGGGCCATGACGGGGGGTGGGTCATGAACAACATCAAGCTGCAAAATCTGCGGTTTTTCATCGCGGTTTATGAGGAAGGCTCCATCTCCGCCGCCGCGCGCAAGGTTCATGCCACCCAGTCGGGGGTCTCGGTTCAGATCCGCGATCTGGAGGATCAACTGGGCCTGAGCCTTTTTGAAAGGGTCTCAACCGGCGTGGCCCCGACCAAAGCCGGAGAGCAGATCTATCGGCGGGCGCTTCAGATCCTGCGCGAAGTGGGGCGTCTGGAGGAAGATGTCAGCGCCCATACCGGCCAATTGGCGGGCGAGGTGCGGGTAGGCATCATGCCAACTTTTGCCCGTGCCATCCTTGCCCCGGCGCTTGTCAGCTTTTCAACCGCGCATCCCAATGTCGATGTGAAGGTGACCGAAGGCTATAGCGGTTTGCTGACGCAGATGGTTCTGGCCGGGGATCTGGATTTCGCGGTCGTGCCGGACGGGGATATTCCGACCGGGTTACGGGGCCGGTTTCTCGACAGTGATCTGGAATTGCTGGCGTCGAAAAAGCCGATTGCCGGGCTGCATGGCGCGGTTGATCTGGCAGAGTTGCCCGCCCTGCGACTGGTCCTGCCGGGGCCCAGCAATGCGCGCCGCGCCAAGATCGATCAACGGCTGACGACCTATGGGACGGCGCGTCACAACATCATCGAGCTGGATTCGATGATGACCACTTTGGATATGATCCGCCGGGGCGATTGGTGCTCGATCCTGCCGGGCTGCCTTTGTTTGCCCGATCTCACGGCGTCGGATCTGCATTTCTACCCGATTCGACGCCCGAACATGACCGTGGATTATCTGCTGATCGAACCCGCAACCAAGGCTGCCAGCCCCGCCACGCGGCTGTTTGCCGAGGGGTTGAGCGCCGAAATCCGCCAAGGCTGCGCCCAGTGCAGGTTGCATTTCGGAGTGGTGGAGGGTTCCCATGCTCAAACCTAAATGGTTGACCAAAATATGCAGGAGAATGCCTATAATTTAGCAAAAAGTACTAACAAAATCGTTTTTATGTTGATTAGGGGGGTGAAGGGTGCGAATGGTTTTGTGATTGAGTTAATGCCAAAATTGGTTAACCAAATGGAGAGACTCTGATGCCTCATGTCGCGCCCCTGTCCCTTGCGGAAACTCAGGCCGCTGAAGGCGATATCGCATGGCTGGCGTCGGCGACGGGCTTTACGGCCAATTCCATGCTGACCCTGTCGCACCGACCGGAAATCGCGAAGGCCGTGTTGGGGTTGATCCGCGCCGTAGTGCGCAACCCTGACGGAACCGTCGATCCGGCGCTGCGCTGGATGGTGGCCCATGTCACCAGCCTGTCCAACGGCTGCTCTTACTGTTCGGCGCATACGTTCAAGAACGGGGCGGATAACGGCGTTCCGCAGGAAAAGCTGGACGCGATCTGGGAGTTTGAAACCTCTGATCTTTTCTCGGAGGCGGAGCGTGCAGCCCTGCGGGTGGCGCTCAGCGGGGGGCAGTGCCCATCCTTTGCCAGCCCCGAAGATATGGCCGCACTGCGGGCGCATTTTTCGCCCGAACAGGTGGTCGAAATCGGGGCTGTCATCGCGCTTTTCGGATTCAACAACCGCTGGAACGCGTTGATGGAAACCGACGTTGAACCGCAAGTCACCGAATTCATGAGGAAACACAATTACAGGGGCTCAAAGGAGGCGCGCGAGGCGGCTGCTGTAAAGGGCTAAACGCTAGCCGGGGCGAACCGGCATAACATCTAGGGAGGACGTTATGACAAAGACTTCAAACTCAGGACTGAGCCGGCGCGGTTTCATGGCGGCGGGGGCGGCAACAGCAGGGGCCGCGGTGTTCGAAATCTCGATGCCGGGGGCCGCTTTCGCGCAAACCTATCCGATGCGTCCGATCACGCTGGTCGTGATGTATGATGCGGGCGGCGGCACCGATGCGATCATGCGCAAGCTGGCCGAGGAAATGGCCGCAGCCAAGGGCTGGACGATCAATGTCATCAACAAGCCGGGGGCTGTGGGCGGGGTGGCCACGCAATTCGTGGGCGGCGCGCGGCCAGATGGCTACACTTTGCTGGGCGGTGCCAATTACAACCGCTTCGTGCGGGTTCTGGGCCATGCCGATTTCGTTCCGTGGAATGATTGGGTCACGATGAAGGCCGCCAATGCCTTGGCCAGTTGGTCTGTGCGCAAGGACTCGCCCTTCCAGACCATGCAGGACGCGATTGCGGCGGCAAAGGCCAATCCGGGGTCCGTCTCGATTTCCACCTCGGGCACCGGCGGTGTCTGGCATGAGCTGGCGCTGATCATCGCCAATATGGCGGGGATGGAGCTGAAATATGTGCCCTATAAGGGCGGTGCTCCGGCCACTCTGGCGGGCCTTCAGGGAGAGACGGACATCGCGGGCGGCGGCTTGCATGAACATATCGACCTGATCCGGGCGGGCGAATTGCGCAACCTTTGCCAGACCAGCGCCGAGGATATCACCTTGGCCGATGGCACGGTTTGCCCCTCTATCGCCTCTATCATCCCCGAAAGCCGCAAGCTTTTGCCGGTGGGGGCAACCTATAACTTCATGGCGCGGCGCGATATTCCGGTGGAAATCCTGCAGGAACTGACCGACGGTTTCCGCGCGGCCGCCAATTCCGACGGGTTCAAGCAGTTGATGGAAGACAAGTTCTTCCAGCTTGATGTGAAGGTTGGGGAAGAGGCCGACCGTGAGGGCGCGCTGATGGAAGCCGTCACCGTCGATATCTTCAACAAAAACAAGGACGCCATCGGGGCCGAGGTGAAAACCGCCGCCGACCTGGGCTTGCCGAAGCCGGAAGACTTCGACGCTTGGTGGCCGCCACAGGGCTACACTCCCGCGCCGATCAAGTGATCGGCTGAACTCTGGCCGGGCATGGCAGCATGCCCGGTCTTTTTGGGGCCCGGTTCTTGGAACGGCGCGCGTTCGAAAAACAGACAACCGCATGAGGGGGGACGCATGGCTGACGCCGTGAACCAAGAGGTTAAATTCGACGGCGAGGAAGCCGGGGCCGGCCATGCGGCGCCGGGGCTCGATCTGTTTGCCGCGGGCTTTCTGATCGTTCTGTCTGTTGTGGTGATGGTGGCGTCCTGGATGCTGCCTGTGCCGGGCGAGTTGCGCACCGCCCCCGGATTGCTACCCTTTCTGGCCGGAGCCTCGCTGTGCGGGATGGCCGTGCTTCTGGGGCATTCCGCACTGAAGCGCCGCCGCGCCGGGATCGTGATGGACCCGTCCGAGGCCCGCAACAGCGCCGAAGATCGCCGCGCGGCGGTGCTGGCGGCAACAGTTGCGGCCTATATCCTCACGTTGCAATTCCTTGCTTTCCAAGTGTTTTTCACCATCGCGGGCGTCCCTTTCGTGCTGAGCGCCTTTGAGCCTGTGACCGTTCTGGCGTTGTCCGCGATCATCCATGTGTCTTGGCGCGGGCCGCTTTGGATCACGGTCGCGGTCTCGGTCGGGTGGACGTTTCTGCTGACGCTGGTCTTTCAAAAGCTGTTCTACATTCCGCTTCCCGGAGGGTTCTGAGCCATGTTTGACGCTTTTGTTCAATTGATGGCGCCATCGCTGCTGATCATCACCCTTGCGGGCGTGTGCCTTGGGATCATCTGGGGGGCCTTGCCGGGGCTGTCTACCACCATGGCGATGGGCCTTTTGATCGGCATGTCTGCGGGGATGTCGCAGGATCTGGCGATCTGCTTTATGTTGGGGGTTTATACCGGCAGTGTCTTTGGTGGCGCGATCTCGGCTGTGCTGATCAACATTCCGGGTACGCCGGATGCGGTTCCCACGATGATCGAGGGGCATCAGCTTGCCCAACGCGGCGAAGGCGGGCAGGCGCTGGGCATGGCGATTGCGGCCTCTTTCGTGGGGGGCATGGTGGGCATCATCCTACTGATCGCCTTTATCCCCTTGCTTCTGACCTTCGCGCTTAACTTCCGCTCGTGGGAGATGTTCTGGCTGGCGGTGATCGGGATCATGGTGTCGGGGTCGATGGCGGCGGGCTCCATGCCGTTGAAAGGCTGGATCGCGGGCTGGCTGGGCATTCTGGT
>JAQWYA010000079.1 GCA_029254215.1 Pseudorhodobacter sp.
AAACAAAATGGGCGGCCCCTGAATGACATGCCAGAGGAGCATATCAGGACCGCCATTTTGAAAACCCGACAAACAAGCTGAAGAGGGTACCCTGGGCCATTTGCCCTTCGGTTTTACCACGCTGTCCAGCACATTAACCCGTAAAGCGACTGTCGCCGCTCTGACAAGGAATGTGCCGCAATTGCGCAGGCTTGTCAAATTTTCAACATATTTGAAGGGGCTGCTGTGACCAATCGCGCAGTAGCGCTTCGATTGTTTCGCGGCCTCCCGATAATCGCGTCGGATTGGGGCGAGACCGGGAAGGCGCAACCCTCCCGATTGATTCGGTTTTGCAGATCAGCAGGCCGCCAAGGCGCGCGGTGTCTGGGTTTGCGGCGCGGCCTGAGGCTTGGCAAAAGCGGCGGGGCGGCGGCGATTGCCACGCTCAAACGGCAGGGCAATGGATTTGTCGGTCGAGGCGGCGATGATGGACTTCAGCCAGCGGCGGTCTTTTTTCATGGTCTGCTCCTGCGTCTTGCATCGTTCTGATGCGATTGTTTCTTGGTTGACCGTAATTTGACGCCGCATTGGGGCTTTGTTTTGGCAATCTTGGGGAAGTGTTAAGACTAACCGTGCCAGCCTGCGGGAGGAGTTGAAACCGAAGGTTAGTCAGTGATTTTTATGTATTTCAATGTGTTGGCCGCGAATCTGGCATGGATTCTTCGGGCCTTCGGTTGGGGCCCGGCAGGGTTTTGGGCAAAATCTGGGCGCGTTCGGGCCGAGGCAGGGCGTGGTTTACTGTTTCTAAAGCCGGATGGTCGAAATCAGCCGCCCGTAATCGGCTTCTTGCAAATGAGTCGTGCGCCGGAAGGAAAAGAAGCGGTCCGGGTCGCGGTAGGTGCAATGGCGGGTCCATTCGGCCTCGGCGATTCCGGCGGCCCGCAGGCGGGCCAATCCGAAGGCCGGAAGGTCGAACAGCGCGCGGTCGCCCGTCCCATTCGCGAAAAACCGCGCATTTGTCGGGTCTTCGTCCAGAAAACTCTCCAGAAACTCAGGGCCGACCTCATAGGCGGCCTGACTGATGGTCGGCCCGATCACGGCGCGAATGCTTTGCCTCCGCGCACCAAGTGCGATCATCGCGTCGATTGTGGCTTCCAGCACCCCGGCCTGCGCACCCCGCCAGCCCGCATGGGCGGCCCCGACGACCTGCGCCTCGGCGTCACCAAAGAGCACCGGCTGGCAATCGGCGGTCAGCACGCCCAAGACGATGCCCGGCGTGGCCGTGACAAGCGCGTCAGCTTCGGGGCGCGGCTCCATCGGGCCTGTCACGGTGGCGACACGGGCCGAATGCACCTGATGGGCGGTCAGCAGATTTTCGGGCGCAACCCCCATGGCGGTGGCGACGCGGGCACGGTTGATCGCCACGACCTCCGACAAATCACTGCTGCCGGGACCGCAATTCAACCCGTGAAACACCCCGGAAGAGGCCCCCCCCTTGCGCGTGAAAAAGCCATGTTTCAGCGGGGCCAGCGCGTCTGCGGTGATGATTTCAAGCATGATCGTCAAATCCCGGAGGCGCGGGGGTCTGGGGGCCGAAAAGGGCAAGCGCCTTGAACAAGGTTCCCATTTCTTCGGGCCGGGTCAAGCGTTGTGTCGCGGCCAAATGCGATTGCAGGGCTTCCCCCGTGAGCCCGAGGCTGAGTTTATGGGCGCGCGCGCCAATCCCGAGCCGGGCCAGCAAGACCGCCTGATCCGTCAGCCCCGAGGCGCGTGCGGGGGCGGCCGCCTGCGCCAAGGCACCGAAATCGACATGGGCTGTCAGATCTGCGGTGCCGGGGTCCTCCAGCGGGTGGCAAGGGGCGTGGCCGCGCAGGGCTTGAAACGTATCGCCGAAGGACCGCGCCGCACCATAGTCGATCACAATCGCTGCGCCGCCGTGGCGGGCAAGATGCGTGCCGATCTGATGGGCGATGGGCGTGGCCGCCGGGCGCAGCTCTACGATATCGCCGGGTGTCGTGTCGCTCAGCCGATGGTCAAGCGCGTTGAGCGGGGCAGGTATGCTGCGCCCGAACACAAGGCGGCCTTGCTCTGCCCCGACCATGGTTTCGGACCAGCCGCTGTCTTCGCGCCGGAACTGGCGGATCGGCAAAGCGTCGAAAAACTCGTTCGCGATCAAAAAGATCGGAGCATCCGGCAGATCGGAAAGGGAGGTTGTCCAGCGCGTGAAATCGGGGCGGGGTTCCTCTGGGGCCAGGGTTTTGGCCTGCAGCGCGGTGAGGGTGGGGGAGGCTTCGACCATCCGCAGGGAGGCTGCGGCGTGAAACCCCGGAACCCGGCGCGTCGCGCGCAGTACATCCGCCATCAAAGTGCCGCGCCCCGGACCGAGTTCGACCAGCGTGAAGCGATCTGGCGCGCCTTGATCCACCCAGGCTTGCGCCAGACACAGGCCAAGAAGCTCTCCGAACATCTGGGTGATTTCGGGGGCGGTGATGAAATCCCCCTGCTGCCCGAACGGATCGCGCCTTGTGTAATAGCCGTGCTCAGGATGCAGCAGGCAATCGGTCATGTAGTCGGCAAGGGTCAGCGGCCCCGTCTGCTGAATGCGGCGGATCAGCAGGTCTTCAAGCGTTTCCATGCCGCGCCCGCCAGATCAGATAGAGGCCGACCACGATCATCGGCAGCGACAGCACTTGTCCCATCGTCAGCCCATAGCCGCCGATCTGATAGGCAAGGCCAAGCGGATTGCCTTCGGTCACGAATTGCGCGTCGGGCTGGCGGAACAGCTCCACAAAACAGCGCGCCGCGCCGTAGCCCGCAAAGAACAACCCCATCAGCTGCCCCGGACGTGACAGCCAGCCCCGCCGCCAGACCAGCCAGATCAGGACGAGGCCCAGCAAAAGCCCCTCAAGCGCCGCCTCGTAAAGCTGCGACGGGTGCCGGGCGCAGACCGTCACAATGCCAGGGCAATCCTGTGCGGCGATGCCGGGAAAGGCCACGCCCCAAGGCATATCCGTCGGGCGCCCCCAGAGTTCGGCATTGATGAAATTCGCAATTCTGCCCAGCAGAAGGCCGGGCGGAGTGGCCAAAGCCATCAGATCGGCCGCGGGCAGCATCGGGATTTTCTCGGCCCGGAAGAACAGGAAGGCCCCGACAACGACGCCCAGAAATCCGCCGTGGAAAGACATCCCGCCTTCCCAGATTTTCAGCGCATCCAGCGGTCTGTCAAGGAAATGCCCCGGTTGATAGAACAGCACATAGCCGATGCGCCCGCCCAGAATGACCCCGGCGATTACCCAAGTCAGCAGCCGCTCGACCTGATCGGCGGTCATCGGCGGCCCCGCCGCCCACAGCCGTGGCGTTGCAAGTGCGCGCAGCACCAGCCGCCAGCCGATCAGCAGCCCCACGATATAGGCCAGCGCATACCAGCGCAGCGCAAAGGTGATGCCGAACAGCGTGATCGAGAAAATCTCGGGCGTGATGTCAGGGAAGGCGATATAGCCTTGCATGGGGCGTCCTTTGGCCTTGGGGGCATCCGGAAAACGGATGGGTTTGCTGCCTTCTTCTCTGGTGCGGGTGCGGCGAAGTCAACCGGGGGCGCGGCCGGGCTTGCCCTGAGGGCGGGTCGTTGCCATATACACGGCAAGCCCGAAGCGGGCCGCAAGGAGACAGATATGCAAACGCGCAACAAGTTTCTCGACGATATGTCGCAACTGATGACCAACGCAATGGGGGTCGCCCAAGGGGCGAAGTCCGAGGCGGAGACCGCAATGAAGGGGTTCGTTGACCGCTGGCTGGCAGAGCGGGACTTTGTCACGCGGGAGGAATTCGACGCCGTGCGCGCGATGGCGCAAAAGGCCCGTGAAGAGAATGCCGCCCTCTCGGCGCGGCTGGACGCTTTGGAAGCCAAAGGCAAGTAAGCGGTTTTTGGGCGGCGGGACCTTTTGTAGGTGCCGCCCCTTGTGCCTTTGCCGCTTTGATTGCGGCACTGTGGACCTTGTTACTGTGTCCGGGTCACCCCGTCCGAACCACTTTTTCCGGCAATGCCGGGCTTGCGGCCCTTGGCATCGTTACCCCCCCAAGCCGTCATCCGGCCTTCCGCCGTGCCGAAAGGCGCCGCGCGCCGATCAGTGCAGCTGCCACCACCAATGCGATTGCGGCACGCCCGAAGGGGCGGGCCCCGGCTGGGCCTGCGCCCCGGCTTTTGTCTTGATCGCGGTGTCCAGATCCTCGTCCTCGGGGATCAGGTCGTCCATCGGCAGATGGGGGCGGTAGAGTTCTTTCAGCGCCTCCAGCGTGCTGCGCAATTCGCAGATGATGGGCCAGTCCTCGGCCTCTGCCCCCGCCTACAGCCGGGCCTCAACCCGGTCGCAAAGATGGTAATCCAGATAGGGCAGGGCGGGTTCCAGTATCTGGGCCGAGCCTGTCAGGAACCGCTCCACCCCTTCGGACTGGTCGGAGGAAGGATCCGCCGACCGCGCGAGGTAGAGCTGATAGAAGGCCTTGGAAAAGGGGCGGGCGGCCTCTGCCCTTGTGGTTTGATCGGCAAGGCGGGGCAAAAGATCGTGCAATTCATCCAAAATGCTGACAGCCATTTGCAAAACGGCAACCTCCTCAATCTGATGACACCTGCGTGCCCTTCTTTTCAGAGCGGCCCCGGAAATCGGGGGCAGGTGTCAAATGAACGGGCTTTGGCCTTCTGCCGGGCCTCTGGCCGCTGGTCATGGCCCAAAGGGGCCGCGAAAAAATTTCTCAAAATACCGCGCCGGAGCGCCGGGCCAAAACGCTGGCCCTTTCCCAAATATACCCCGATCCGGCCTTTGCGCCAAGATTTTTCACAATCAGCGCCGTTGCAGCTTGACCGGCTCTGTCCGACCGAGGCGCAAAAAATGAGCCATGAAGGGTTTTGTCGCGTCTTCTTCGCGGGTTGCGGCATAAAGCCGTTTGGTGATGGTCTGCGGCCCCAAAGGCCGGGTGACATAGTCGGAATGGCTGCGCAGATCGCGCAGGACCCAATCGGGCAGCACCGACACGCCCCGGTTGGAGCCAACCAGCATCAAGATCACCGCCGTCAGTTCCACCGCTCTCGTGCCGCGCGGTTCCACCTTGGCAGGGGTCAGCAATTCGGTGAAGACATCCAGCTTGTCGCGAGCCACGGGATAGGTGATCAGCAATTGATCGCGGAAATCCTCGGCCTCGATCACCGCTTTTTCGGACAAGGGGTTGTTGGCAGAGGCCACGAACATCGGGTGATAGTCAAAAAGCGGGTTGAAAACCACATTCGGCAGCGCTGCCGGATCGGAGGAGATCACCAAATCGACCTCCTCGCGGGCAAGCGCTGGTAAGGCCTCAAAGGCGAGGCCCGCGCGGATATCCACATCGACATCGGGCCAAGCCTGCCGAAACAATTCCAACACCGGGAACAGCCATTCAAAACAGGCGTGGCATTCAATCGCGATATGCAAGCGCCCCGTCTTGCCCGATCGCAGGCCGCGGAACTCTTCCTCCAGCGCGTCGATTTCGGGCAGGATACGTTCGGCGAGCCGTAGCATCCGGATGCCAGCCGCCGACAGCTTCAAGGGTTTGGAGCGGCGCACAAAAAGTTCCACCCCCGCCTGATCCTCCAGCCCCTTGACCTGATGGCTTAGCGCGGATTGCGTCATGTTCAGCATATCGGCCGCTTTCGCGAGCCCCCCTGCCTGCTGAATGGCCCGGATCGTGCGGAGATGGCGGAACTCAAGGTGCATTATGTGGTGATCCTCATATAGATCATTAGAATTATGAATTTGTCTCACAAAAGAAAATGGGCGACAAGGAGGGCCAGAGCAGGAGTGTCCTAAATGACCATTAAGCCGAATATTTCCTTCGAATTCTTCCCCCCGCAAACCCTTGATGCGTCCTTTCGCCTTTGGGAAACCGTGCAGGCCCTTGCGCCGCTGGACCCGAATTTCGTTTCCGTGACCTATGGCGCGGGCGGCACCACCCGCAAACTGACGCATGAGGCAGTGGGCACGATCGGGCGGAACTATGGGTTGAACGTGGCGGCACATCTGACTTGCGTTGATGCGACCCGCGCGGAAACGCTGGAAATCGCCCAATCCTATGCCGAGGCCGGTGTGACGGAAATCGTGGCCCTGCGCGGCGATGCGCCCAAAGGGGCTGAACGGTTCACCGCGCATCCCGAAGGGTTTGCCTCTTCGGTCGAGTTGATCGAGGCGCTGGCCGCGACTGGCAAGTTCAAGATCCGCGTCGGGGCCTACCCGGAACCGCACCCGGACAGCGCCGATACCTTGGCCGATGTGCGCTGGCTCAAGCGCAAGATTGATGCAGGCGCGACCTCGGCGATCACCCAGTTCTTCTTTGACCCGGAAACCTTCCTGCGCTTCCGTGATCAATGCGCCGCAGAAGGCATTTCCGCGCCCATCATTCCCGGAATTCTGCCGATCCAAAGCTGGGAAGGTACCAAGCGCTTTGCCGCGCGCTGCGGCACCACGGTTCCGCCACGGCTGGATGAGGCCTTCGAGGCAGCGGCGCGTGACGGGCGCGAAGATTTGCTGGCGCTGACGCAATGCACCACGCTGTGCACCCGGTTGATCGAGGAGGGCGTAGAAGACCTGCATTTCTACACGCTCAACCGCCCGCATCTGACCCGCGAAGTGTGCCGTGCGCTGGGTGTGACCCAAGCGGTGGGGTTGCAGAAAGTCGCCTGATAGCACCCCTTCAAAGCTTTGGGCGGTCGCCCTCCGGGGGGGCCGCCTATTTGCGTCGGCGGATGCTGGGGATGCTGGTTTTGGTCAGCGTGTATTCAGCGGCGGGATGCTGCGGCTCCCCATGGGTGCGGCTCCAATAGGAAAAGCCGCCCAGCCGTAAAAACACCGGGATCGTCAGAACAAGCCCCGCCGCAAAGCCGCCGATATGCGCCCAATAGGCAACGCCGCCCATTTCGGTGGGCGTGGCCATTCCGCTGAGCACCTGCATCCCGAACCACAGGCCCAGCAAAATCCAGGCCGGGATCGGAAAGACCCGGAAAAAGATCACGAAAATGATCAGAACATCGACCCGCGCCTTGGGAAACAGCAACAGATAGCCGCCCATCACCCCGGCAATCGCCCCCGAGGCCCCCACCATCGGCACCAGAGAATTCGGCTCGGCCAGAGTTTGGGCGAGGGCCGCCACGACTCCGGCCGCCAGATAGAAGGCCAGATATTTCGCATGCCCCATGATATCTTCAAGGTTATCGCCATAGATCCATAAAAACAGCATGTTGCCGCCCAGATGCATCAAGCCGCCATGCAGGAACATGGAGGTGAGAAAGCCCGAAAACTTCTCTCCTCGGCTGACCTCGGCGGGAACAAGGCCCCAATCGACAAAGAACCAGCCCAACTCGTTTTCCGAAGGGATCGTCAGCCAATAGCCAAAGAAAATACCCACATTCAGAAGAATGAGCGCATAGGTCACATAGGGTGTGCGGCCAGATGGGTTGTGATCGCGAATAGGAAACATGTGGCCAGCATCCCTATTGGCCCGAACAGGTCAAGCCATTGAATGCGCGCGCCGAAAAAGCGCGCGCATTTGTGTTCAGGCGGCCCCTGCCTCGACCAGCAACTGGGCATTCCCGCCCGAGGCCGTGGTATCAATGCAGACATGCCGTTCCAGCGTCACATGGGCCACATCCGGCATCCCGCCGATCAGGGGCAGAATCGTCCCGGTTCGGGTCGACAAGGCCTGCGCATAGGCACGCCCGGTCTGCGCCTCCCCCCACCACAGGGCCCCGCTGAACCCCTCCAGCGTGGTCAGGGCCTGCGGGTCAAGGCAGGGGGCCTCAATCGCGACACCGCCCAGTTTGCGGACTGCCTCGGCCTGCGCCAGCGCTTGTTCCGGGCGAGGCCCAAGGCACAAAAGCGGGCTGCGCGGATAGGCGGAAAGCCGGTTCGATTCGCCCGTTGGCCCCGGAAGGTCAAGGGTATGGATCGCCCGGCGCTGCGGCTGAGAGGCGTTAAGCGCGGTGGCCACGCGGGCCGCGTCACAAGTGCCGTCTTCGCCGGTGAATTCCGGGGCTGAATGCTGTGTAAAGCGTCCGATATAGGCCGGGCCGCCCGCTTTTGGCCCGGTGCCCGAAAGCCCCTCGCCGCCGAAGGGCTGGCTGCCGACGACCGCGCCGATCTGGTTGCGGTTCACATAGGTGTTGCCGGTGCAGATCCGCTCTACCACGCGGCTGACCCGGTCATCGATCCGCGTATGCAGGCCAAAGGTCAGCCCGTAGCCGGTTGCGTTCACCGCATCCACGACCGCATTCAACTGCCCCGTCTTCCACGGCGCGATATGAAGCACGGGGCCAAAGATCTCGCGCGGCATGTCGGCGATGGAATTGACCCGGATCACGGTCGGCGGAATGAAGGTGCCGTTTGAAGGCGCTGGCCCTTCCTTGAGCACGCGCCCCTCGGCCCGCGCGGCCTCGATATAGGCGCGGATATCGGCTTGGGCTTTCGCGTCGATCACGGGGCCTACATCCGTTGACAGCGCCCAAGGGTCGCCCAGTTCCAGATCGTCCATCGCGCCGAACAACATCTCCTGCACCGTGGTGGCCACATCATCTTGCATATAAAGGCACCGAAGCGCCGAACAGCGTTGCCCCGCCGATTGGAAGGCAGAGGCAAGGATGTCGCGCACCGCTTGTTCGGGCAGGGCCGTGCTATCAACTACCATGGCGTTCAACCCGCCCGTTTCGGCGATTAGCGGGGCCGTCGGGTCCAGATGTGCGGCCATTGTGGCGCGGATGCGCATTGCCGTGGCGGTCGATCCGGTAAAGCAGACGCCCGACACCCGCGGGTCCGAGGTGAGTGCCGTGCCGATCACCGCCCCCGCGCCCGGCAAAAGCTGAAGCGCGGTTGCGGGAACGCCTGCGCGGTGCAACAGCGTCACCGCCAAATGGGCGATCAGGGGCGTCTGTTCGGCTGGCTTGGCCAGAACCGCATTGCCCGCCGCAAGCGCCGCCGCAATCTGGCCCGAGAAGATCGCCAGCGGGAAGTTCCACGGGCTGATGCAGACAAAGGTGCCGCGGGCAGGGGCTGTCAGCGCCTCACCCTGATCGGCGTAATAGCGCAGGAAATCAACGGCTTCGCGCAGCTCCCCCACGGCGTCCAGCAGGGTTTTGCCCGCCTCGCGCGCCAAAAGGGCAAAGATCATGCCGAACTCTGCCTCATAAAGATCGGCGGCGCGGCGCAGGACGGCGCCGCGTTCGGCCGGGGCGGCATCCCATTTGGCGGCGGCGTTCAGCGCAGTGCTGACATCGGGGGCTGCGGCGGGCAGGACATGGCCCACAATCGCGCCGGTCGCGGGGTTTCGCAGGTCTTCGCGTTTGCCGCCCGCGACGGGCCCCGCCAGAATGGGGCGCGCGTCGAACAGGGGTTTTTCATGCGGGCTGCGGGCCGCCTCGATCCGCGCCAGATCCTGCGCGTCGGTCAGATCGAACCCTTCAGAGTTGCGCCGGGCCCCGAACAGGGTCGGCCCGGTGGCCAGCGCCCGGTTGGATTTATGCGCCATCGCCTCCATCGCATTCAGCGGGCAAGTGGCGACGGTTTCCGGCGGAACGGCCTCATCCACGATCTGGTTGACGAAGCTGCTGTTCGCGCCGTTTTCCAGCAAGCGGCGCACCAGATAGGCCAAAAGATCGCGATGCGCGCCCACGGGGGCATATATCCGGCAGCGGGTCTTGTATTCGGCATGAACGATGTCGTGCAGCCGCTCTCCCATCCCGTGGAGCCGCTGGAATTCAAAGGCCGTCATGTCGGTGGCCATGTCCAGAATGGCCGCGACCGTATGCGCGTTATGGGTCGCGAATTGCGGATAGATACGGTCGGTCATCCGCAACAGCTTGCCCGCATTGGCGATATAGCTGACATCGGTGGCCTGCTTGCGCGTGAACACCGGGAAAGAGGTCAGGCCCATCACCTGGGCGCGCTTGACCTCGGCATCCCAATAGGCGCCCTTGACCAGACGCACCATGATCTTGCGGTTCAGCTTTTCGGACAGCGCGTAAAGCCAGTCAATCACCGCGCCGGCGCGCCGCCCGTAGGCCTGCACCACCACGCCAAACCCGTCCCAGCCTTTCAGAGCCGGGTCTTGCAGCACTGCCTCGATCACCTGCAAGGAGAGCGCCAGACGGTCTGCCTCTTCGGCGTCGATGTTGAAGCCAAGACCCGCCGCCTTGGCCAAGCCCGCCAAGGCCCGCACGCGCGGAACCAATTCCTCCATCACACGCTCGCGCTTGGCCACTTCATAGCGCGGATGCAGGGCCGAGAGTTTCACCGAAATGCCGGGATTGTCGCGGATATCCTTGGATTTTGCCGCAGCGGCGATCGCCGTGATCGCCTTGGAGTAGGACAGATGATAGCGGCGCGCGTCATGTTCGGTGCACGCGGCCTCACCCAGCATGTCATAGCTGTAGGTATAGGCTTTGCTTTCCAGATCGCGGGCGCGTTTCATTGCGGCCTCGATGGTTTCGCCCAAAACGAACTGGCGGCCCATTTCCTTCATCGCGCGGGACACGGCCGTGCGGATCACCGGTTCCCCCAGACGCTTGACCGCGCCGCGCAACTGGTTGGCGATGCCGGGCTGGCGGTCATCCAGCACCCGCCCTGTCAGCATCAGCGCCCAGGTCGAGGCATTCACAAGGCTGGAGGCCGAATGCCCCAGATGCTTGCCCCAATTCGAGGGCGCGATCTTGTCTTCGATCAGATCATCCATCGTGCCCGCATCCGGCACCCGCAAAAGCGCCTCGGCAAGGCACATCAAGGCGATGCCTTCTTCGGTGGAAAGACCGTATTCCGCAAGGAACACCTCCATCAGGCCGGGCTTGGCGGAACTGCGGATGGCGCGCACCAGATCGGCCCCGCTGGCCGCGATGCGGGCGCGGTCCTCGGCGGTCAGTCCCGCCTCTTTCAGCAGGCTTTCGATCAGCAGGGATTCGTCGCGCAGGGCGTGTTGATCAATGATGGTCCAGGCGGTTTCGGCGGTGTCGCGGGGCATGGGCAAGCTCTCCTCTTTGGGGTAGCTTATACTGGAATCAAAAGCCGTTTGTCCTGATTTGGTGCGGCTTGCGGGCTATTCGGCTGATTTTCGGGGGGTTTCATGTCGGACAATGCGCCGGATCTGGATCGGTTCGATCTGTCCATTCTGCGGGTGCTTGCGGCGGACGGGCGCATCAGCGCGACTGAGCTTGCGCGCAAGATCGGTTTGTCGAAATCGCCCACTCAGGCGCGGATGAAACGGCTGGAGGAAAGCGGCGTCATCACCGCCTACCGCGCCCAGCTTGACCCGATCAAAATGGGCCAAAGCCATGTCGCTTTTGTCGAAGTGCGCCTGTCGGACACGCGCGAGGCGGCGTTGCAGGCTTTCAACCGCGCGGTGCTTTCGGTGCCAGAGGTGGAACAATGCCACATGATGGCCAGCCGCTTTGACTATTTGCTGAAGGTGCGCACGGCAAGCATTCTGGATTATCGCCGGGTCCTGGGGGAGCGGATTTCGGCGCTGCCGCATGTGGCCTCTACCTCGACCCATGTCGCGATGGAATCGGTCAAGGATTCGGGGCTGTAGGCGTTCAGCGCCCCAGCAAAAGGGCAGCTCCAATGCCCCCGGCGGCCGCGATGGCAGCAAGTCCGGTGCTCTGGCGGGGTTGCCCGGAGGCGGCGGCTGTGTCGGCGGTCATATCCGCGTAAAGTCGCGCCGCCAGAATAGCCCCCGATGCGCCGATCGGATGGCCGCGCGCGAGGCCACCGCCCTTGGGGTTAACCCGGTCGGAGTCGAGCCCTGCGCCCCGAATGCAGCCGATGGCTTGGGCGGCATAGGCCTCCATGATTTCGGCGCTAAAAAGATCCTTGGCGCTGTAGCCCCGCAAAACGCGGGCGATGGCGGCCAGCGGGGCCAGACCGGGTTCGGTCGGATCCGCGCCGAGCGTGGCACTGGCGATAATCCGCAGTGGCTTTTGCGCCCGCGCCGCGATCTGATCTGAGACGATCAGGCAAAAGGCGGCCCCATCTGCCGCAATCGCCGTATTCGCGACCGAGATGCTGCCCACCAGTGCCGGCGAGCGCGCCGCGATCCGCAGGCTTAGGGCGCGGGTAAACCCATCCTGCGCCAGCCCCTTGATCGGCAGGATTTCCGGCATCTGCGCGCCTTGCGCCTTGGCATGAGAGGCGACAGCGAAGGCATCTTGCTCGGCCCGTGTCAGGCCAAGGCGTTGCGCCAAAGCGGCGGCGGCGTCCTGCATCACGGGGTCGCGGTCGGGCCAAGGCGTGAAGGGGGGCGCATCATAGGGCTGGGGCGGGCCGCCCTCCGGGTCGGTGCGCGCCCGCATGGGGCGGCGAGAATAGCTTTCCGCGCCGCCCGCCAGAACGATCTGAGCGGCGCCACTTTCCACCAGCGCGCAGGCGAGACGAATCGCATCCAGCCCGCCCGCACATTGCCGGTCGATGCTGAGGCCCGCCACGCTTTGTGGCAGGCCCGCCGCAAGGGCTGCCAGTCGGGCAGGGTTGCCCCCCGCCCCCAGCGCATTTGACACGATCACCTCATCGACCTGCGCGGGGTCGATCCCGGCATCCGCCAGACAGGCGCGCAGCACCGGGGCGGCAAGCTCATGCGGCTCCATCCGCGCAAAAGCGCCGTTCTGGGGCATCACGGGCGTGCGGCGGGCGGCGATGATAAAGGCGCTCATTCCTGCCCGCCTTCTGCCAAGGCCCGCAGGTCCACCTTGCCCGAGGCCAAGAGCGGCCAGTCTGCCGCGCGCCACAGGATCCGGCGCGGGGTTGCGATCTGGCCAAACCGGGCGCGGACGCTGCGCAGAACCTCTGCCTCGCGCGCCGGATCGCCCTGCAGAATCGCGGTGAGGCTATGGCCGCGCTTGGCGTCCGGCACGGGAAGGATCGCGGCGCACCGAATGCCGGGGCAGGTCAGGATCAGCGCCTCAATCGCCTCGGGGTAAATATTGTGCCCGGCGATGGTCACCATCCGGTCGATCCGCCCGTCAAGCCTCAGATAAGCCCCGTCCCAACGGCCAACCTCGCCCAGCCCCAGCCAGCCCTCGTGCCATTCGGCAATGCCTGCATCCGGCCCGGCATAGCCTTGGAAAACATAAGCACTGCGGACCCAGACGCGGCCTTCGGGGCGGGGCGCATCGGGATGGCCCAAAGCGATCTCAACCCCCGGATAGGCCCGCCCGACAGAGCCGGCCGGGGTCTGGGCATCTGACAGCGTCACGAAACTGGCCTCTGCCGCGCCGTAAAACTGGATGATGGCCGCATTTGGAAAGCTGGCTGCCAAGTCGCAGGTCAGGGCGGGGGAAAGGGCAGCCCCCCCGATCATCAGGGTTCTCACCGATGGCAGGGCCGCCCCCTTTGCATCCACCAGCAATTGCAATTGCGGCGGTGAGGCCCAGATCAGCCCGATCCTCCGGTCGGCAATCGCCTTGCGCTGACGGTCGGGACGCAAAGGGGCCAGATCATGCAGATGCGCGCCCAGATGCAGCGCCTCGATCGCGCCGTAAAGCGACAGGGATTGCACCAAAGGCCCCAGAATGGCGACCTGTGCCTGTGGCCCGGTGCCAAAAAGCCCCGCGTTGACCGCGAAACTGGCGCACCATGAGGCGAAATCACGGGCAATCCGGCGCGGGCTTCCGGTGCTGCCAGAGGTGAGGGTTTCAAAGCCTTCCGAGGGGGCGGGGGCCTCCGGAGCGCCAATGCGAAATGGCGCGCCCGATAAGGCCCCGGCCAGCGCTGAGGCGGAAGGATCGGGCGAAAGAACGCCACCTTGACCCTGCGTTGGGCCAATGGCGTTGCCTGCGGCGTCGATCAAGCGTGCTTCGGGGTGCCAGCCAAACCGCGTCACTTTGCCCCCCCGTTCTGGCGGGGTCTGCCCCGCGATGAAGCGGCTCAGGCCGCGCGGATCACCTTGCTGAACGCGTCAAACAGCGGCTCGTTGCCACAGATGATCGAACCCGATTCAACGGGGTTGTCGCCCGCGCGCAGGCCATCGACAAACCCGCCCGCCTCTTTGACGATAACGATCCCTGCCGCGATGTCCCAGGCATTCAGCCCGCGTTCCCAATACCCGTCATAGCGCCCCGCCGCCACATAGGCGAGATCGAGCGAGGCCGCGCCCCAGCGCCGAACACCCGCGCAAACCGGCATCAACCGCGCCAGATCCTGCAAGGTTGCGGGCAAAGCCGGACGTCCGCCGAAGGGCACGCCCGTGGCAAAGATGCCCTCGATCATGGAACGACGGCCCGAAACCCGCAGGCGGCTTTCGTTCATCCACGCGCCGCCGCCTTTTTCAGCCCAGAACATTTCGTCCTTGGCGGCGTCGAAAATCACGCCCGCGACGATCTCGCCCTTATGCTCCAGCGCGATGCTGACAGCCCAATGGGGCAGGCCGTGCAGGAAATTGGTCGTGCCGTCCAGCGGATCAACGATCCAGCGGCGTGTCGGGTCCGCGCCTTCGGTCTCGGCACTTTCTTCGCCCAGAAAGCCATAGGTCGGGCGTCCGCCCAACAGTTCTTCACGCAGAATGCGTTCGGCTTCCTTGTCAGCGCGCGAGACGAAATCCCCCGGCCCTTTGGCGCTGACCTGAAGGTTTTCCACTTCGCGGAAATCCTTGACCAAAGCGCGCCCGACTTTACGGGCTGCTTTCTTCATGAGGTTGAGGTTCGCGCTGCCTTGCATTCCGGGCTCCATCCTGATCAGGACAGAGCCTATACGCCCGAGGGGGGCAGATGCCAAGGGGGGCTGGGTCGGCAGGGCGCATTCCGGCGGATTGCTGGTGTCGCCCCGTCTTCAGGGCGGCAGAAGGCGTCCTGTCAGGCGAGGCTGTCGAACCCGCGAAACTCTGCAAAAGAGGCGACCGGTTCGCGGGCGGTGCGGTAGTGGTTCACCGGCGCGTCAGGATCGGGGTATCCAAGCGCCACACCGCAGATCACCATCTCAGAGGCGGGCAAGCGCAGCGTTTCCTGAATAACGTCGGCATGATTGGCCAGCGCGCCGATGCCACAGGCGGCTAGCCCCTCATCCTCGGCGGCGAGCAGCAGGGTTTGCAGGCACATCCCCAGATCCAGAAAGCCACCGGGACCAAAGCCGCGATCCATGCTCACCACGATCCCGACCGGGGCGTCAAAGAACCGATAATTGGCGCGAAACTGCTTTGCCCGCCCCTCCAGATCGCGGCGGTCAATGCCAAGCGCCTGATAAAGCGCATAGCCCGCCGCGCGCTGGCGGGTTTTCAGCGCCTCCGGCATCGGATCGGGAAACCAGCCATAGTCCGAGACAGGCCGCCGGCCCGACAGGCTTGCCGTGACAAGTGCGGTTTTCAGCGCCTCCAGCGCAGTGCCTGCCAGAACTGTAAAGCGCCCCGGTTGCAGATTGGCGCCTGAGGGGGCGGTGCGGGCGGTGGTCAGCAAAGCCTCAATGCGCGCGCGGGGCAGGGGATCCGGGCGAAAGGCCCGGACCGATCTGCGCGCGGCTGCAAGCTTTGCAAACCCTGTCATGCGCGCGACAACACCGCATGGGGCCGCAGGCGCGCCAGCCCTTGGGTGATCAGGCCCGCAAGGACGGTCTTGATCAGATCGCCCGGAATATAGGCCGCGACCAGAACCGAGGCCGCAGGCCAGCTTTTGCCCAGAACAATCGCCATCCCGGTGATCCCGAAGGCATAAAGCACCAAAACCCCGCCGACAAAGGCCGCGACAGAGGCCACAAGCCCAATCTGCCCACGCCATTTTTCAACGATCCAGCCGGTCACAAAGGCCGCCACCGGAAAGCCCAGAACAAAGCCCACGGTCGGCGAGGCAAAGACCCCAAGCCCGCCACGTCCGCCGCTGAGCAAGGGCAGACCAAGGGCCACCAAGGCCACGAACAACAGCACCGCCAGCGCTCCGCGCCGTGCGCCCAGCACAGTGCCGCAAAGCATCACGCCCAGTGATTGCGCGGTGATCGGCACGCCGGTCGCCAGCGTGATCTGCGGCACAAGTCCCAAGACCGCGATCAGCGCGGCGAACAGGGCAATGTAAGTTACGTTCTTTTCCAACTCAGTCTCCTATTCGGGCCGCAGCCCGTTTTGCGGTACAATTCCGCCACGCGCGCGCAAAGCATCGGCCACATGGTCGGCATCGTCCAAAGCGATCAGCGCCACGGGCAGCACGATGCGCCAATTGGCGCGCCCGCCGCCTCTTGCGCGCCATGCCTGCATCAGTTGCGCGGTTTTGTCCATGAGCACCGGCGTAAAGCGGATCACCAGCGCCACGCTCAGCGCCAGAACCTGCGGCTGCAAGCCGATCCTTGCGGTCGGGGCCAGCAGGCGGGTGAGGACGGCGATCAGCGCCTCCAACTGTGTCGTCATCGTCACCAGATTGGCCAGCGCCACGGCGCAGAGCATCCGCCCGGCCAGAAAGATACCCGCCGCCATATCCCCGATCCAAAGATGCCAAAGCCCAAGAACCGCCAGAAACGGCCAAAGCGGGCGCAAAAGGGCGATCCCGCGCGCGGCGATGTCGCGGCCCAGCCACAGATACACCGCCCCCGTGGCGCAAATCGTCACGCCAAGCGCGGCCCCGCTCTGGAGGGTGAAAAGCCACAGGCTTGCCGCCGCCAGGGCCGCCAGCTTCCAGCCCGCGGGAAGGCGGTGCAGCGGCGTCTCACGCAGAGAGGTGAGTGTCAGCATCCTGCTCTCCCAGCCGGGTCATTTCGGCGCTGTACTGCTCCAGCACTTCCGCCCCGCCATCGGCATGGACCCGGCCCTGCATCAGCCACAGGATCCGGTCATATCCGGCGAGGGTCGCGGGATCATGGGTGATGGTGATCAACTGCTGGGGCAGGGCGGCCAGATGACGTCTCAGCCGCGCGATGGTCGGCAGATCCAGCCCGGCAAAAGGCTCATCCAGCAGGATTGTTGCTGGGTTCATCGCCAGCACCGACATCAGGCACAGAAAATGCCGCTGCCCCTGCGACAGCGCGGTCACGGGCGCGGGGCCCCAATCGCTGCGGCCAAAACGGGCAAGGATCGCCTCGGCTGCTTTGCGGGCGCTGGGGCTATCCTGACCCTGCTGGCGCAGCCCGAACGAGATTTCCTCCAGCACGGTCGGAAAGATGATCTGATGGTCCGGGTTCTGGAACAGGATGCCAAGCCGATGCACCAGCCCTTTGCGGTCGCGAAACGGGTCTAGGTCCGAGACCCGCACCGTCCCGCCTGTGGGCGCGATCAACCCCGCGATCAGCCGCAAAAGCGTGGTCTTTCCAGCCCCGTTATACCCGACAATCCCGATCCGCGCCTCAGTCAGCCGAAGCGTCAGATCCGTCAGAATAGGTTTGCCCGCAACGCCATAACCCGCCGCCGTCAGGCAGATTTCCGGCGCGACATCGGTCGCAGGGGCGGATGAGGTGGCAGGCATGGGGCGGGGCCTTAGCAACGGGCGGCTGCGGGCCTTGTAGCGAAAGCCCCGCCCGGTGCCAAGCGGATCGACCCGGACAGGCGTTTGCTTTGGCCCCGCCAAACCTCAGCCCGCAGGGATGGCCAAAGCAAAACGGCCCGCCCCTGCCGGAAAGGGCAGGGCGGGCCGCAGAAGCATTGCGGTCAGGGCGCCTCAGCAATCGGCGATGAAACGCTCTCCGCGCGAGTTTCTGTAATAGCACTGGCCCGGCGAGGTCGCGGGACCCACCAGCGTCGAGGCCGCAACCCCGGCAGCCGCGCCGATCAGCGCGCCTTTGGTCCGGTCGCTTCCGCTGGAAACAGCAGCCCCAACGACAGCGCCACCGACTGCGCCAAGGGCGGCGTTCTGATCGCGGGTCTGACAGGCAGACAGCGCCATGGCGAGAATTGGCAGGGTGAACAACATTTTCTTCATGACAAACCTTTCAGGTTAACAACTTGTCCAGTGTAACCCCTCAGCCCCGGTTTGGTTCCATCCGAGTTTTGCGGATCGGCCATTTCTTGCCGGTTTTCCCCGGCGTGAATGCAAAACGGGCCCCGCAATCGCAGGGCCCGCTGGGGTGGTTGGTGATCCGCCTGCTTACGCCTTGCGAGCGGCAGCGACAGAGGCTTCCAGAATGTCGAGCGCCTCGGCGAAATGCGCATCCGGGATCGTGATCGGCGCAAGGAAGCGGATCACGTTGCCATAGACACCGCAGGTCAGCAGAATCAGGTTCCGCTTCAACGCCTCTTGCCGGACGCGGTTGGTGAAATCGGCATCCGGTACTTTTGTGTCCGGGTCGCCGAATTCCACCGCAACCATGAAGCCGGGGCCGCGCACGTCGATCACTTCGGGCGTGGTGGAGCGGATCGCCTCCAGACGCTGACGCAGGCGGCTGCCCAGATCATTGGCGCGGTCGCAGAGTTGCTCTTCCTCGATCACGTCCAGAACGGCGTTGGCCGCAGCGATGCCCAAGGGGTTTCCGGCATAGGTGCCGCCCAGACCGCCGGGTTTGGCCGCATCCATCAATTCGGCGCGCCCGGTCACGGCAGCCAGCGGCAACCCCCCGGCAAGCCCCTTGGCCATTGTGGTAATATCGGCGGCCACGTCATAGCCATGCATGGCGAACATCGTGCCAGTGCGGGCAAAGCCGGTCTGCACTTCATCCGCGATCATCACGATGCCATGTTCATTGCAGAAGGCACGCAGGCTGCGCAGCAGATCCGGCGGCGCGGGGTAAAAGCCGCCTTCGCCCTGTACGGGTTCAAATATGATGGCGGCAACGCGGTCCGGGTCCAGATCGGATTTGAACAGCTTGTTGAGCGAGGACATCGCATCCGCGGTCGAGATCCCATGCACATCCTGCGGGAAGGGGACGTGATAGACATCCGGCATCATCGCGCCAAAGCCCTTCTTGTAGGGCTCAACCTTGCCGGTCAGCGACATGCCCATGAAGGTCCGGCCGTGGAAAGCGCCGCCAAAGGCCACAATCGCCGGACGGCCCGTGGCAATCCGCGCGATCTTGATGGCGTTTTCAACGGCTTCCGCGCCGGTGGTCACAAAGACCGTCTTTTTCGGGAAGTCCCCCGGCACAGCCGCATTCAGACGTTCTGCCAGACGGACATAGGGCTCATAGGGCATGACCTGATGGCAGGTATGGGTAAAGCGGCCCAATTGTTCGGAAACGGCGGCCATCACCTTGGGGTGGCAGTGGCCCGTGTTGACGACAGCGATCCCGGCTGCGAAATCAATGTAGCGATTGCCCTCGATATCCCAGACTTCCGCGTTCAAGGCGCGGTCGGCATAGATCTGCGTCATCATTCCGACGCCGCGAGAAATGGCGTCATCCTTGCGCCGTTGTACATCCGTGTTCAGCATGGCGGTCCCCCGAAAAAATTTCGCCCATCTGACCTGTTTTTGGGGGCCGCTTCAACCACGATCCGACAGGCCAGAGGCGCCTGATATCGGATCTGTCGGAATAATGAGCGCTGATCGGAAGAATAATGCGATAAGTGGCGATGTGACCGCCGATTATTCGAAGGCATTGGTCAGATCGGGCGAAGTTTCGCAGATATCAGCCTTTTGACGCCTCTGCGGCTTTCAACAGCCTGTCCGATTTTTTGCGCACCAGAACCGACCGTAAATCATGCATCGCCAGCAATAGCGCATCGGTGACGGCATCCAGTTGATCTTCCGTGGCTTTCGATTGAATCCATTGCGTTGTGAGGTTGAGGTGATCCACTGTGCGCAGGATATCATCGACATCCCTTTCGGCCAAAAGCCGGGCGCGGTCCGCGATCCAACGGGTGATTTCGGCCAGATCTGCGGGGCTGAGCACCGTGTCGCCCTGCGGCTTCACCTCTCCATTGCGGATATTGATCGTGGCGATCTGGTTCAATTCGATTCGGCGCTGGCGATTTTCGGTATCGACCCGAAACACCAGCGCGCCATTATCGCGTACGCGAAAATAATAGCCGGGCAGATCACTCGACATCTGTTCGCCCTGTGACATCGCCCAAGAACGGCCCCTGAATCCGAATCCGAAGCCAAGGACAGGTCTTTGGGCTGGCGGGCCTGCCCGTGAAAGCAGGCCGCAGACCTGGACGTTCGATCAGATCAGGTCTGCTCACCCATTCCCTCCTAGACGAGCCCTGCGCAGAAGGCTTGAATCCGCGTGCAGGCTTCTGTCAGCGCCGCATCCGAGGTAGCGTAGCTGACCCGAAAGTTTGGCGAAAGGCCAAATGCCGCGCCAAAAACAACGGCAACGCCGGTTTCTTCAAGCAAAGCAGTGGCAAAAGCCTCGTCATCGGTGATTTTCGCACCGCCAGCAGAGGTCTTGCCGATGCAGCCCGAAATATCGGGATAGACATAGAACGCGCCTTCCGGCTTCGGGCAGGTCACGCCTTTCGCCTCATTCAGCATACCCACGACCAGATCGCGGCGGCGCTGGAACAGGGCGCGGTTTTCGGCCAGAAACTCTTGCGGCCCGGTCAGCCCTTCCAAAGCGGCATATTGCGAGACGGAGCTGGGGTTCGAGGTGCTTTGGCTTTGGATCGTGCCCATCGCCTTGATCAGCGCCACCGGCCCCGCCGCATATCCGATCCGCCAGCCGGTCATCGCATAAGCCTTGGAGACGCCATTGCAGGTCAGGGTGCGGTCATAAAGGCCGGGTTCGACCTGTGCGGGCGTGCAGAATTCGAAATCGTCGAACACCAGATGCTCATACATGTCATCGCTCATCACCCAGACATGCGGATGGCGCATCAGAACATCGGTCAAAGCCTTCAACTCTGCGCGGGTATAGCCCGCCCCGGTCGGGTTGGAGGGGCTGTTGAAGATGAACCATTTGGTTTTCGGCGTGATCGCGGCCTCAAGCTGTTCGGGCTGCAACTTGAACTGGGTTTCCATTCCAGCGGCCACGGCCACGGGAGTCCCGCCCGCCAAAAGCACCATATCCGGATAAGACACCCAGTAAGGCGCGGGGATGATCACCTCATCGCCCGGATTGCAGGTGGCCATCAGCGCATTGTACAGGATCTGCTTGCCGCCCGTGCCGACCGTGACTTGGTTGGGGGCGTATTTCAGGCCGTTCTCCCGCTCGAACTTGGCGCAGATCGCCTTTTTCAGCTCGGGGATGCCGTCAACGGCGGTGTATTTCGTCTTGCCCGCATCAATCGCGCGTTTTGCCGCATCCTTGACGTTTTGCGGCGTGTCGAAATCCGGTTCTCCGGCCCCAAGGCCGATCACATCCTTGCCAGCCGCCTTTAATTCCGCGGCTTTAGTGGTGACCGCGATGGTCGGAGAGGGTTTCACACGGGCGAGTGTATCTGACAGAAAAGCCATTCCGGCTCCTTCCTTTTCGGGGGTGCCAAGGCCCTGACTGGTTTGAATGTGGCGGCAACATGTCTTAGGGTGCGTCCTTTACGGGATCAAGCGAATTGCAAGGAGCGTCAAGAGCATATGCAGGATGACGAAAAAAACCATTGGTTTAGCGCCGATGCCGCGACTTTCGGGGACCGGCTTGCCGCCGCGCGCGAGGCTGCGGGCCTGACACAAGAAGAGCTTTCGCGCCGTCTTGGCGTCAAGTTGAAGTCCATCAAAGGTTGGGAAGATGATGTCGCGGATCCGCGCGCCAATCGTCTTCAGATGCTAAGCGGTTTGCTGAATGTCTCGATCCGCTGGCTCTTGACCGGAGAGGGAGAGGGCGTCGCCGCCCCCGGCGAGGCACCGACCCCAACCGCCGACATGCGCGCGATTCTGTCAGAACTGGCGCGGATGCGCGCGCAATCGCTGGCTCTGGCCACAGATATGGGGCAATTGGAGAAGCAACTTCGCGCCCTGCTAAAGGAGGCCGCCGCGTGACCTTGTTTCAGCCCGCCCGTGCCGATGAAACTCCCGATGCCCGCATCAAGCGCATGGCCATGCGCTCTTGGCGCCGTGGCACCAAAGAGATGGACATGATCCTCGGCCCCTACGCCGACGCCCATCTTGCCAAGATGGACCCCCAAACGCTTGATCTTTTTGACAAGTTGCTTTGGGAAAATGATCAGGACCTGTTGCCTTGGGTCTTGGGGCAGGCCCCGGCCCCAGAACCGCTGGCGCCCCTCCTTGCCGAGATCGGTCATTTCGCCCGCCAGCGTCTGACCTGATTTTTTTGCGGTTTTTTGCATGAATTTGCGACGAACCTGTATCGAGTTTACGGAATGTTCGTTCTTTTTGCTGATTCTGTCCTGAAGAAGCAGGCGGAGCAACGGATGAGCATTCATGACAACATGATGGACGGGTCGCAAAAGGCCCTGATGGCCAGTTATCTGGAAAGCCTCGCGCTGGTCGAACGGCTGCATCGGCTGCTCTTGGATGTCATCAAGGATGAATTTGAACGATTGGGTGTGCTGGAAATCAATTCGGTTCAGGCGCTCTTGCTGTTCAATGTCGGTGAAAATGAGGTGACGGCGGGCGAGTTGAAAAGCCGTGGCTATTACCAGGGCTCCAACGTCAGCTACAACCTCAAGAAACTGGTGGATCTGGGCTATATGCACCATCAGCGGTCCGAAATTGACCGCCGTTCTGTCCGGGTCCGGCTGACCGAAAAGGGGCGTTCGATCCGCACGATGTTGAACATGCTTTTCGCGCGTCATGCCGAAGGGTTTGAACAGCGCGGGATCATCGACGCCCGCGGGATGGAAGATATCAATCACGCCCTCAAACGAATGGAGCGGTATTGGACGGATCAAATCCGTTACATTTACTGACGCCGGGTCATCGCCACCAATGCGCCTGCGTGGCAAGCATCCCTTGCAGCTTGGACAAAAGGCGCAAGCCTTTGGTTTGACGGATCGCTCCAGCGCTGTCGAGCCTGTCCAGAATGACCTCGGGCGGGCAGGGCAAACCGCTGATCGGATCATGATAGCGGGGATAAGCGATCAAACTGGCGTGGATAAGGCTCGCCAAACTGTGGCGCGGGGCGGGAAGGCCTGCCGCATCGACCTTCCTGCGCGAAGGGATCGGCCCCAAATCGCGCGTCAGACCCCATCCGGCATAAAAGGGGGCACCAAAGCAGGTCACAGGCAGGCCCCGCAAAAGCGCCTCGAACCCCAGCAAAGAGGTCATCGTCCAGACCTCATCCACCTGTGTCAGCAGCCGCGCGGGATCGGCTGATCGGGCGACATAGGCGGCAAGCCCCTGCAGCTCTTCGGCCTCAATATGGCCGGGGCGCAAGCCTGCCTCGACATCCGGATGCGGTTTGTAGATCAGAACGGCCTCGGGGTTGGCGGCGGCGACGGCCTGCAAAAGGGCCAGATTCGTGCGAATCTCGCCCGCGCCCAGCCGGATGGAGGCATCGTCTTCCACCTGTCCGGGGATCAGAATCCGCCGTCCCGGACCAAGCTTGGGCAGCCCTTCGCCGGACAGATTGTATTTCGTCACGCCCTGCGCCACGATCCGGTCGCGCAACCGCAAGGCCCGCGCTTCTGCCTCAGGCGAGAGAGGCAGCATAATCAACCGTTCAAGCCGACTTTGGCGGTGCGGATCATAGTAAATCCCCAGATCATCCGCGACGAGGCTCATCGCCGGGACCAATTGTGCACCGAGCCCCCGCGACCGCAGGAAGCCATCCTCAACCCGCAAAAGCTGGAGCGCGGCGGGGGCCGGGGGATAGGCCGCTTCCTTTCCCGCCCAAACCAAAACGCTTTCCCCGGATTTCGACGCTTTTTCATAGGCTTCTGGGGCAGTCTTAACAAAGGTTACCGGCTTCTGGCGGCCAAAGAAAGATTGCAGATGTGCCCGTTTCCATAGGCGCATCCCCAAAGCCAAATGGCCGCGATGATCCTCGCGATAGGCGCGGGTTTCGGCCTCAAGCTGGTCCATGGCCTCTTCAAAGCTGCACAGCCGATCGCGGCAGGGATCATACCAGGTCGGGGCCAGAATCATGGCCGCCGCGAACAGATCCTCGCGGGTCAGGGCGCGGCCCCGGCGGGGCAGCGACTGCTCATCCGCGGTCAATCCCCAGCCTGCGTAAAAGGGTTGCCCAAAGACGCGCGGGGTTTGTCCGGCAAAGACCGCCTCCATCCCCAGTTGAGAGGAGACGGTATAGACCGCGCTCGCCCCCTCCACCAACCGCCAGGGAGAGACCGGGGCCGTGAGCATCTGATCCGGCACTTGCAGGTCCGAGGGGCCAAAATGACCGGGGCGCAGGCCAAGGGTGGTTTCCGGATGGGCCTTGATCACGATGCGCGCGCCCGGATGTTCAGACCGGGCGGCAGCGAGCATCCGTTTGAACAGCGCCTCTGCCGCGGGCGGCAGCGAGGCATCGC
>JAQWYA010000097.1 GCA_029254215.1 Pseudorhodobacter sp.
GCGGCTTCCATCTTGGCAAAAATCGCGGCGACGACCTTCAAGTCAGTGTCCGACCCCAGCCGCGCCGCGCGTTCTGCCGCCAGCCCCTCCATATCCCGCCGAAAGGCCAGATAGTCGAAGACTGCCTCTTCATGGCTGGCGAACAGGGCCACCAGCGCCTCGGAAAAGGCGGAGCCAAGCACCTCGGCCACAAAAATCCCGGAGCCGGGGCGGCTTTCCAGCAAACCGCGTTCTTGCAATTCGGCCACTGCATCGCGCAGGCTGGGGCGCGAGACGTTCATCCGCTCGGATAATTCCCGTTCAGAGGGCAGACGTTCACCGGGCCGCAGGATGCCCCGCAGGATCAGCTTTTCCACCTGCCGGACAACAGCGGCAGAGAGTTTTTCGGAATGGATTTCTTCGAATGGCATCAAGATCCTCGGCGTTTGGTAAAATTCTATGACCAATCACGTCGGTTCTCAATGCTCAAATGAAAATGGGGCGGGAAAGCCCGCCCCATCCTAGGGAGTGTCGGAAAAGATCAGGAGTTGGGCCGAATGATGATCTCCACCCGGCGGTTCTGGGCGCGGCCTGCCTCGGACAGGTTGGAGGCAATCGGCTGATCCTCGCCACGGCCAAGGGCGGCCACGCGGAAATTCGGCACACCATTGGCCACCAGAACCGAGGCCACGGAAACCGCGCGGCGCTGCGACAGGTCTTGATTATAGGCGGCCGCGCCTGTGTTGTCGGTATGACCGATGACCTGCACCGTTGTGTCCGGATAGGTCATCAGGCTGCGGGCGACAGCGGCCAGATCTTGGGTCAGATCAGGGCGCAACGACGCGCTGTCAGTCGCGAAAAGGATGTCCTGCGGCAGGTTCACGATCAGCGCCGATCCGGTGTTGGTGACGCTCACGCGATCATTGCCGATGCTGTTGCGCAGATCAGCGGCTTGCTGATCCAGGGCCGAGCCGATGGCCCCGCCAATCGCCCCACCGATCACGGCGCCCACGGCGGCCTTGGCAAGTTTGTTGTCGCTGGCCGACGCCCCCAGCGCGCCCCCGATCAGCGCGCCTGCGGCCATGCCGGTTTGTTGACGGCGGTTTTCTTCGGTGGTGGGAACGCAAGCGCCAAGGGCGAATACGGTCAGGCTGGCCAAAAGGACGGGTGTGTTCAAATTCATTTCTGCGCCTCTTCAAGAATGCTGCCCGCTTTTGCGGTGCGGGGCGAGTATAGCAAACTCTGCGGCCTGCTCCAGATGCCCAAATCCATCGGCGGATATTGGCTTGTTTGCGGGGGCTTGGTTCAGCCCGCGTTGCGCAGTGGAGGGGCGTCTGCGCTGGCGGACTCCCACGCCAGCATGGCGCGTTTGACGGGCAGGCCCCAGTGATAACCGCCAAGCCCGCCGGATTTGCGCAAGGCGCGGTGGCAAGGGATCAGCCAGCTGATCGGATTGCGCCCCACGGCGCTACCAACCGCGCGCATCGCCTTGGCATGGCCGATGGCGCCCGCGATTTCGGAATAGGTTGTGACCTTGCCGGAGGGAATGCGGAGCAGAGCCTCCCAGACCTTGATCTGAAACGGTGCGCCGATGAGGTAGATCGGGGTTGTCTCCGGGCTTTGGGTCACGCCAAAGGCGGCTTCTGCCCAAGGGCGCAGCCTGTCCGGGGCTTCGGTGAAAGCGGCTTTGGGCCAGCGGCTGGTCAGATCGGCCATCACCGCCTCGGCCCCGGTTTCGGCGGCAAACCCAATGCCGCAGATGCCTTTTGGGGTGCCCATGACAAGGGCGGGTCCGAAGGGGCTGTCAAACCAGCCCCAAAAGATCGTGAGGCCCCTGCCGCCAAGGGCGTAGTCGCCGGGGCTCATGGCCTCCCACCGCAGGAACAGGTCGTGCAATCGGCCCCCGCCCGAGAGGCCGGAGGATTGCGCCGTTTCCAGCACGGTAAACTGATCGGCAAGCAATTGGCGGGCGTGATCCAACGCCAGATATTGCTGGTAGCGTTTGGGGGAAACGCCCACCCATTGCGAAAACAGACGTTGAAAATGCGCGGGGCTCATGCCCATTTCGGCGGCCAGCCCTTCGAGCGAAAGCTGGGGGCCGGTGCTGTCGATCACCTCCAGCGCGCGGGCGATTACGCCGTAATGATAGGCTTGTTGTGGGTCTTTGGTCATGGATGCCTCCGGTTTGGGGCAGGTTACGCCGGGCATGGGGCCACAGGCGACCCGAAAATTGCGGCTTTTGCCTTTGCTGCGCTTGCCCAAGCGGCGGGGCTGGGTCATATCACCCCTATGGCAAAGCAGCTTGATTACGCCCAGATGCGAGCGATCTTTACCCGGTTTCAGGCCCTTGAGCCGGAACCGAAGGGGGAGCTTTACCACACCAATGCCTTCACGCTGGTGGTGGCGGTGGCTTTGTCGGCGCAGGCCACGGATGCTGGGGTGAACAAGGCCACACGCCCCTTATTTGCCATCGCCGATACGCCGCAGAAGATGCTGGACCTCGGGCTGGAGCAGGTAACCGAGGCGATCCGGACGATTGGTCTGTATCGCAACAAGGCCAAGAATGTCGTCAAGCTGAGCCAGATCCTTGTGGAAGAGTATGGCGGCGAGGTGCCCTCCTCTCGGGCGGCGCTGCAATCTTTGCCGGGTGTGGGGCGCAAGACGGCGAATGTGGTCTTGAACATGTGGTTCGGTCAGCCCGCGCAGGCCGTGGACACGCATATTTTCCGGATCGGCAACCGGACGGGTATCTGCCCCGGCAAGGATGTCGATACGGTGGAACGGGCGATCGAAGATAATGTTCCTGCTGAATTCCAGCACCACGCGCATCATTGGCTGATCCTGCATGGCCGTTACATCTGCGTGGCACGCAAACCCAAATGCGGCATCTGCCCGATCCGCGATCTTTGCCCCTATGAGGAAAAAACAGAATGAAGACATTTCAGGTCGTTGGAATCGGCAATGCGATGGTCGATGTGCTTGCGCAGGCGGGCGAAGGCTTCTTGGCCGATAACGGGATCGAGAAGGGCATCATGCAACTGATCGACATGCCCCGCGCGGTCGAACTCTATTCCCGCATTGGGCTTGCGCGGGAGGTGTCCGGCGGGTCTGCTGCCAATACGATTGCGGGGATCGCGCATCTGGGCGGGCGGACGGCCTATGTCGGCAAGGTTAAGGATGATCAGTTGGGGGCGATCTTTGCCCATGACTTGCGCGCCCAAGGGGCGGTGTTTGAAACGCCGATGGCCGCAAAGAGCACCGAGGGGCAAGAGACGGGCCGCTGCATCATTCTGGTGACGCCCGATGGCGAGCGGTCGATGAACACCTATCTGGGCTGGTCGGAATTCCTGACCCCGGCGGATATTGACCCAGAGCAGATGGCGCAGGCTGAGTGGATCTATCTGGAGGGCTATCGCTTTGACGGGCCTGACAGCCAGCAGGCCTTTGCCAAGGCGATCAAGGCCTGCAAATCGGCGGGTGGGCGGGTTTCAATTACCCTCTCCGACCCCTTCTGTGTGGAGCGGCACCGCGCTGCCTTCCGCCGGATGATCATCGAAGATACCGATCTTTTGTTCGCCAACCGGGCCGAGATGCTGTCGATGTATCAGACTGCGGATCTGGATGCGGCCCTGAGCCAAGCTGCCGCTGAGGTGGAGATTGTTGCCTGTACCGACGGCGCGAATGGCGCCTATGTCCTGTCGGGGGGGGAGCGGTGGCATGTGGCCTCGGTTCCCACCGAGGTGGTGGATGCCACCGGGGCCGGGGATCTGTTCGCGGGGGCCTTCCTATGGGGGCTGACGCAGGGGCATAGCCTTGAGACGGCAGGACGGCTGGGCTGCATCGCAGCCTCTGAAGTGATCAGCCATATCGGTGCGCGGCCCGAGGCCGATCTGATGGCGCTGTTTCGCAAGCACGGCGCGGTTTAAGCGCCTGGATCGGGGGGCGGGCGCAAGGCTCAGGCCCCCCCGTGGGGCCATCGCCTTGCGCCATTGCCATGGATCAGGTGCCAAAGGGAGGGCTGCCTGGCAGCCAGCCGGGGGTTTCACACCCCCGGACCCCCGTGAGGTATTTGATCCAAAAAGAAGGGACTTGGCGGTTTAGTCGCCGAGTTTGGCGTGCACTTCGTCAAGATCGACGGGGGCCAGCGGCATTTTATTGGCTGGGTTTTCGAAGTCATATTTGAAGCACTGGAAATCGCGTTTGTAGATTTCCCACATCAGATGCATCGACAAGTCATCGAAGTAATCTTCGACCGGATGGAGGCGCTTGGGGCCATGGCCTTCGCTCTCGTTGAAGCGGGGAATGGTTTTCAGATCGACCTTATGGGGTGTTTTGATCTGATCCAGAACGG
>JAQWYA010000112.1 GCA_029254215.1 Pseudorhodobacter sp.
CAGCAGATCTTGGCCGGGGTTTCGGCATGGACGAAACCCACCAGACGCGCCCATGCGGCTTCATGCTCGGGCGCATAAAGGCCGGGGCAGCCGGGGGTGATACGCCCCTCCGGCGACACGCAGGTCATTTCGGTATAGACAAGGCCCGCGCCCCCTTTGGCACGTTCGGCGTAATGGGCAAAGTGCCAGTCGGTCGGGCACCCATCCACCGCCTTGTATTGCGCCATGGGCGAGACGACGACGCGATTTGTCAGCGCCATTTCCCGCAGCTTGAGCGGTGCAAACATCGGCGCGCGGCCCGGTGCGCCCCCGGTTTGCGCGGCAAACCAGTCTTCGGCCTGACGCAGCCAGGCCGGATCGCGCAGGCGCAGGTTTTCATGGCTGATCCGCTGGCTGCGGGTCATCATGGAATAGGTGAATTGCACAGGATCCAGCGGCAGGTACCGCTCCACCTCCTCGAACCATTCCGTTGAATTGCGCGCCGCCGATTGCAGGCGCAGCACATCAACACGGCGCTCTTCCTGATAGCGGGCAAAGGCGGTGCCCAGATCAGGTTCGTTATGCAGATAATCGGCCAGCGCAATAGCGCTTTCCAAGCCCAGCTTTGTCCCCGACCCGATCGAGAAATGCGCCGTCGCCGAGGCGTCGCCCAACAGAACCACATTCTCGTGGTGCCAGGTCTTGCACAGCACCCGCGGAAAACTGAGCCAGGCCGAACCGCGGATATGGTTGGCGTTGGACATGAGCGAATGACCGCCCAGATGGGCTGCAAAGATCCTCTCACAGGTGGCGATGCTGTCTTGCTTGCTCATCGTGTCGAAGCCGAAGGCGGCATAGGTTTCGGGGCCGCATTCGACGATGAAAGTCGCCGTGTCATCGTCGAATTGATAGGCATGGGCCCAGACCCAGCCATGTTCCGTCTTCTCGAAGATGAAGGTGAAGGCGTCGTCAAATTTCTGATGGGTTCCAAGCCAGACGAACTTGTTCCGGCGGGTGTCGATTTCGGGCTGAAACTGCGCGGCGAATTCCTGCCGGACGGCAGAGTTCAACCCGTCGCAGGCGACCACGACATCATAGTCTTTCTGATAGTCAGCAGCCCGCGCCGCCGGGGTTTCAAACCGCAGGTCAACGCCCAGTTCCACTGCACGCGCCTGCAGGTCCAGCAGCAGTTGCTTGCGCCCGATCCCGCAAAACCCATGGCCCGAGGTCACTGTGCGCACGCCCTTATGCACCACGGCAATATCATCCCAATAGGCGAAATGGCCCCGGATCACCGCTTCGCTGACCGGGTCATTCACGGCCATATTCCCCAAGGTTTCGTCCGACAGCACAACGCCCCAGCCGAAGGTATCATCGGGCTTGTTCCGCTCCAGCACCGTCACCTCATGCGCCGGGTCCCGCAGTTTCATCGAAATCGCGAAATAGAGCCCCGCAGGCCCTCCCCCCAGACATAGCAGCTTCATCCGGCATCCCCCAAGGTTGAACGAAGATCAGACTGCCACCCCGCCTCTGTTATTTCAAGCTTGAAATTTCAGACTTGAAATTGGACGCGCAAGGCAGAAGGATGGGCAAAAGCGCTAGGGGGGTGGAAATGGCTGTGATCGGGGTTGCCGGGCTAGGCGTCATGGGGCTGGGGATCGTTCAGGTCTATGCCGCCGCCGGGTTTGACGTGGTTGCAACCGATGCGCATGAACCGACCCGCGCCAGTGGCCTCTTGCGCCTGCGCGAGGAGCTGAACCGCCGGATCGCCGCCGGAAAGATGACGGAGGATGCGGCAGGCGCCCTTTTGGCCCGCATCCGGATCTGCCCCGATCTGGCGGGGCTGGCGACCGCCGATCTGGTGATCGAGGCGATTGCCGAAGATCTGGAGGCAAAGCGCAGGCTTTTTGCCGGGCTTGAAGATCTGGTCGCAGCATCAGCCCTTCTGGCCAGCAATACCTCGTCATTGCAAATTGGCCAGATCGGGGCCGGGCTACGGCATCCGGAGCGGTTGATCGGGCTGCATTTCTTCAACCCCGCCCCAGCGATGAAGCTGGTGGAGCTGGTCGCCCCCAAAGCCGCGTCATTCGCGGCACTGTCGCAGGCCCGCGCCCTGACCGAGGCCGCTGGCAAAACCGTTGTCCAATGCGCCGATACGCCCGGATTCATCGTCAACCGCTGCGCCCGACCCTATTACGGAGAGGCGCTTGCCCTTCTGGACGAAGGGCGCACGGCGGGCGAAATTGATGCCGCGATGCGCGCTGCGGGCTATCCTCTGGGGCCGTTCGCTCTCATTGATCTGATCGGGGCCGATATCAATCTGGCCGCAACGCGGGGGCTTTGGCAGGCGATGGGGAAGCATCCTCGCTATCATGTCTTCCCGGCGCTGGAGGCGCAGGTGGCCAAGGGGCATTTGGGGCGCAAATCCGGCAAGGGTTTCAGCGTAGCCGAAGCTCTGCCGCCCCCGCCAGATGCCGAAGCGATCGTGCTGCGGATCGAGGCCGCCTTGGTGAATGAGGCCGCCTTTCTGACGCTGGAAGGCGGGGTTGCCCCGCCAGAGATCGACACGGCCATGCGGCTGGGCCTTAACTTTCCGCGCGGTCCTTTCGCGGCCTTGCATCATTGGGGGCGGCCGCGGATTCTGGCAACGCTCGCCGATTGCGCGGCCAAGGCCCCGGCTGCGCTGGACGGACGCTATACGCCTGCCCCTTTGCTGAGCGATCCGGGGGCCGAGAAGGGATTTCCCGAAAAGTCGACCTATTAAGCCGCTGTTCATCGGCTTGGTCTAATCAGGGCCGTGGGTGTAAAAAACAGGTGGTGTGATGGACAGGCAGTCAAATGCCCGGCCGCTTATCATCAAACGAAAGAAGATAATCCAGGGCGGCGGCCACCACGGAGGGGCGTGGAAGGTTGCTTACGCGGATTTCGTGACGGCCATGATGGCCTTCTTTCTGCTGATGTGGCTGCTGAATGCAACAACAGAAAAGCAACGCAAAGGCTTGGCTGATTATTTCAGCCCGACGATTCCGATCAACCGGATTTCAGGCGGTGGCGATGGCCCATTCGGGGGCGACAGTGTCTTTTCGCAAGAAGAGCGGATCAGCGATGGCAGCCCGCCCGTGGACCGCGCCGAGGCCGACGCCGGGGACGCAAGTATGGAGGCCAAGCTTGCCGATGTTGACAAAGCGCTGACCGCGCGCTCCGGTGAAAGAATGACGATGGAGCGGGCTTTGCGCCACGTGACCAGCAAGGTAACCGATGAAGGCTTGGTGATCGAGATCTTTGATCTTGACGACCGCCCGCTTTTCATCAGCACAACCGCAACGCCCGAACTGGTGACGCGCGATATTGCGGGCATTCTGGCCGAGGTCTTGCAGATCACCTCGAATGAGCTGGCGGTGAATGGCCATGTCGCGTCTTTCCCGATCACACTGATTGAAAATCCGGCATGGCCACTTTCGGCGGCGCGGGCGCAGGCCTTTCGCGGATTGCTGGAGAAAGCCGGGGTCACCGCCGAACGGGTGCAACGCGTCAGCGGCTTTGCAGATCGCAAACTGGCCACGGCAAATCCAATGGCACAGCGCAACAACCGCCTAGAGGTGATCTTGTTACGTCGTGATCGCTAGGGGTTCAGTCGGATTTTAGGCGTTAGTCCAATCTTAAACCGGGTGATGCAATCTGCTGCCAAATAGGACTGGCATCAGAAAGGCGCATCCCCATGACCATCTCTTCTTCCCTCAGCGCGGGCGTGGCAGGCTTGAACGCCAACGCGACCCGTCTGGCGGCAATCTCTGACAATATCGCAAATTCTGGCACTTTTGGCTACAAAAGGGCCGATGCGGGCTTTGAAAGCATGGTTATCAGCCAAGCACAGGGGGCTGGCGTTTATTCAGCAGGCGGTGTCCGGGCCTCGACGATGCGGCTGATTGACCAGCGCGGGGCGCTAGTCGGGACGGCAAATGCGCTTGATATCGCCATTTCAGGGCGGGGGATGCTGCCGGTTGCCGAATCGGCTTCGCTCACCGCAGGGCTGGAAGATTCTGCGATGCTCCTAACCTCGACCGGGTCGTTCCGCCCGGATTTTGAAGGCTCGCTGCGGACGGAGTCTGGCCTTGTACTTCTGGCATGGCTCGCAAATGCGGATGGGGAGATTCCGGTTCTGGCGCGCGACACAACGGCGGGGCTGGTGCCGGTTACCATCAACTCCAACCAACAGGCCGGCGATCCGACAACGACGATGAGCCTTGGGGTAAATCTTCCGGCAACCCAGACGGCGGCGGGCCAGCTTGGCGACAGCTACCCCTTGTCGGTGGAATATTTCGGCAATCTTGGCACGTCAGAGACACTCAGCCTGTCCTTTACCCCGACGATCCCCGCCTCCGGATCGTCGAACCAGTGGCGTATGGTTGTCCGGGATTCCGCGCTGGATGGCGCCCTGATCGGGGATTATCTGCTGACCTTTGACGCAACCCGCGCAAATGGCGGCACATTGCTGGATGTCACAACCACCGCGGGGGGCGCCTATGACCCGGCGACGGGCTCGATTGTGCTGGATGTTGCTGGCGGCCCGATGAACGTGACGATCGGCGGGCTTGGCGACCCGAATGGCCTCACGCAGCTTTCTGACAGCTTTGCACCCACGGCGATTACCAAAAACGGCTCCCCCGTGGGGAACCTGACAGCCGTTGAGGTGGATGAAAAAGGCTACATCAATGCCACTTATGACACAGGATTTTCGCGCCGACTCTACCAGATTCCGCTGGTGGATGTTCCGAACCTGAACGGTTTGACCGCGCTGAACAACCAAACCTATCAAATCTCGCCCGACAGCGGCTCTTTCTTCCTGTGGAACGCCGGAGAGGGGCCGACAGGGTCGGTCGTCGGATATGCGCGCGAAGGGTCTTCAACCGACGTCGCCGCTGAATTGACGGCCTTGATTCAAACGCAGCGCGCCTATTCCTCGAATGCCAAGGTCATTCAGACGGTGGATGAGATGCTGCAAGAAACCACCAATATCAAACGGTAGGAGCTTTCGACGTGAGCATTTCCAGCGCTTTAGCCGGTGCCTTGTCAGGACTGACCGCAGCCTCGCGCGCGGCAGAAACCGTGTCTTCCAACATCGCCAACGCCCGGACCGAAGGCTATGCGCCGCGCGAACTGCAACTTAGCGCCCAGCGGGTCGGGTTGACCGGGCAAGGGGTTTATGTCGATGGGGTGATGCGCAGGGTTGACACAGTTTTGCTGCGCGACCGGCGCGGAGCTGAGGCCGAAACGGCCAATGCCACGGTCATCGCCTCTTTCTGGACAGGGATGGAGCAAGGCTATGGCACCCCCACCGATCCCATGTCCCTGTCTGGTCGGATCACCCGTTTGGACAGTGCCCTTCTGACAGCGATGTCCTCGCCGGAAAGCAGCGCCCACTTGACTGCCGTGGTCGATGCTGCGGACCAACTCGCGCAGATGTTTGGCAAGATTGGTAACCAGATCCAATCTGTTCGAATGACCGCGGACGGAGAGATCGCAACTCAAGTCAACGAGGTGAACCGCGCCGTCGCCGCCGTCGCCAAGCTGAATACCAGCATTGTCGCCGTCAGCAGCGGCGGTCGCGATGCCTCTGCCCTCCAGGATGAGCGGCAACGCCTCATCGACAGCATCTCGGGCATTCTGCCGATCAAGGAAATCGCGCAAAAGGACAGGCGCGTTGCGCTGTTCACAACAAACGGGGCGGTGCTGCTGGATGGTCAGGCCTTCAAACTCGGCTTTCAAAGCACGGGCCTGATAACCCCCGACATGACGCTGGAGAGTGGGGCCCTTGCGGGCCTGACGCTGAACGGTCAGCCGCTGCGGCTGGACAGTGCCGGGCCTTTGGCTGGGGGTAGCCTCGCGGCGCAGATTGCCCTTCGCGACAGTCTGGCCCCTCAAGCACAACAAGACCTCGATTCCCTTGCTCAGGATCTGGTTTTGCGCTTCTCCGATCCGGCGGTTGACCCAACGCGGGCCTCGGGCGCACCGGGGCTGTTTACGGATGCCGGGCAAAGCCTTGACATGGCGAACCTGACGGGGCTTTCCCAACGCCTCAGCCTGAATGCGGCCGTAGACCCTGACCAGAATGGCGCCGCTTGGAGGATTCGTGACGGGTTGGGGGCCACACAGCCGGGGGCAACCGGGTTTTCAGGCCAGATATCGGCCCTTCAGGACGCCCTGAGCCGGGCTGTTCCTACCGGTTTTGGCAGCATTTTTCCGGCCAATCGTAGCTTTGCAGACCTCGCCGCACAGCTTGGCTCGGTCGTGTCCTCCTCTCGATTGACCGCAGAAACCGAGGTCAGCTTTGGGCAGTCGCGACTAACCGCCCTTCAAACGCTCGAACGGGCGGGCGGTGTCGACACCGATGCGGAATTGCAGGACCTCATGCTGATTGAACAGGCTTATGCAGCCAATGCAAAAGTCATCGAAACCGTGGATCGGCTGATCCAACGCCTGATGGAGATTTGATATGCCCCTCACCTCAATCGGCGATCTGTCGCAACATTTCATAACCAAGCACCGCGTAACCGCGCTGAAACTGCAATCGCAGACGGCGGGAACGGAGTTGACGACAGGGGTCACAGCGGATCTTGGCTCTCATCTGCGCGGTGGGCTGGGTCAGATCTCTGCGATTGAAGGCAGCCTTGGCAAACTGGCCGCCTACCGCTCGGCCACGCAAAATGCAGAACAGGTCACGACAGCGATGCAAGGGGTGTTTGACCTGCTGGACAGGCTGACGGGTAACTTGGCAACAGCGCTGCTGGATGCTGGAACACTCGGCCAGACGGGGACAGCGGACTCCGTTCTGGGCGATGCTCGGCACCGGTTTGATGCGTCGATTACCGCCCTCAATTCCCGGCATGGCGGCATAAGCCTATTTGCCGGCACCAGAACTGACGGCAGCGCCCTGACGGAGGGGGAGACGATTCTTGACTCTTTGCGGGTCGCAATCAACACCGCCGGGGCGACAAGCGCTTCTGAGATCGAAACCGTGATCGATGATTGGTTCTCGCAGCCCAATGGGTTCGCAACGGTGGCCTATGCCGGAGGTGACAGCATCGGAAAACGACCCATAAGTCAGACGGATCAGACGACTCTAAACATCACCGCGCAGGACCCGGCCTTGCGCAATACGCTCAAGCCGCTCGCGATGGCGGCCTTGTTGGCCGATGGCCTGCCCGTCGCCAGCGCCGACCGAAACCAGTTGATCCGCAGGTCGGGCGAGGCTTTGTTTGAATCACAATCCCAACGCGCGCTGCTTTCAGGTCGCCTCGGAATGGAACAAGCGCGGATCGAAGAAGCTGCCACACAAAACGAAGCAGAACGTTCCAGCCTTCAAATGGCGCGCTCCGCCCTTCTCGCCGTGGATCCATATGAGGCTGCAACGCGCCTTGAAGATAGCCAGAACCAACTGGAAACGCTTTATGCCGTCACCGCGCGTCTTTCGCGACTTACATTGCTGGATTTCCTCAGATGACGCGTTTGCTCTTGGTTATCTTAGCCTTGCTTTTGCCGGCCATAGCCTTGGCCGCCCCGATCCGGATCAAGGATCTTGTCGAATTTGACGGCGTACGCGGAAATGATCTTGTTGGGTACGGCTTGGTTGTCGGGCTCAATGGCAGTGGTGACGGGATGCGAAATGCGCCCTTCACCGAAGAGATATTAAGCAATCTTCTTGAACGGCTTGGCGTGAACGTGACCGGAGAGCAGTTTCGACCCAAAAATGTGGCGGCGGTGTTCGTCACCGCAAGCCTTCCCCCTTTCGCGCGGCGCGGCGGCCGAATTGACGTGACCGTTTCAGCGATTGGCGATGCTAAAAGTTTGCAGGGCGGAACGCTCGTCATGACCCCATTGAACGGCGCTGATGGGCAGATTTATGCCGTTGCACAAGGCACGATTATTGCGGGCGGCGTCGCGGCCGAGGGGGATGGCGCCCGCGTCGTACAAGGCGTTCCTACCGCCGGGGTCATCCCCGCCGGGGCCCGCATCGAACAAGAGGTTGATTTTGAACTGTCGCAGCTTCAATCGATCCGCCTCGCCCTAAAGAATCCTGATTTCACGACGGCCGGGCGCATTGAAACTGTCGTAAACACCCATTTCGGAAGGAAGGTCGCCACGATGATGGACTCCGGCACAATCTCCCTTCACCTGAGCGCATCAGGTGCCGGATCGCCTGCCCATGTTCTGGCACTGGTTGAAAACCTTTTGGTAGAACCTGAAACCAGAGCGCGCGTGATCGTCGATCAACGCTCGGGAACAATTGTCATGGGGGCCGATGTGCGGATCAGCCGCGTGGCAGTTGCGCAAGGAAGCCTAACGCTCCGGGTCGAGGAGGCTCCGCTGGTCGTGCAGCCCAACCCGTTTTCGGATGGTGAAACGATCGTCGTCCCTCGCAGTGAAGCCTCTATTTCCGCAGCCCCAGGGACCGGCTTGGCCGAGATTCAAGGTTCGGCCAACTTATCTGAAGTTGTCGCAGGGCTGAATGCTCTCGGTGTGGCGCCGCATGATATGATCGACATCTTGAAAAGCATCAACGCAGCAGGGGCGCTTCATGCAGAGTTTCTTGTGCACTAGAGGCCGGTCGCGCGCCGATTCCACCTTAGGCCTTCACAAATAATTATCGAAATGGGCCGCTCAAAGCTTTGACGAAAGCTTCTCAAGGGCCTGATAGCGCCCGAAATCGTGCCGGGCGGCGCGCTTTGCATCAAGCCATTTGGCGGTTTGCTCGGCGAGCTGAAGGTTGATATCCCTTCGCCGCATGTCGGCCCAACGTTCGTAACGCAAGCGGACGTTTGCCTCCAACAGGCCATCGCCGCCACCCGCAGGCACACCATCCAGCCTAGCCAAGGCATCAAGGCTTTTTTGCCGCTCCAGAGCCGTTTGCTGCAGCTTCGACAGGCCGACGTCTCGCAAAAGTCGGCTGATTTGTTCCAGACGCGCCAGTTTGGCCTTTTGGTTCATCTCGTTCCCTTTCCATAGGCCCCTGCCTTTTTCTTCATGCGCTCTGCAAACCGAATGGCCGCCGCGACGGCCCGATAATGGTCAGGTGAGACCTCCTGCCCAATTTTCAGATTGGCATAAAGAAGCCGCGCGGTCGGCGGATCGCTGTGCAAAGGAACTCCGGCCTCGATCGCGCAGTCACGAATACGCGCCGCGATCTCATCCACCCCTTTGGCGACGCAAGTCGGCGCCCGGCCCGTTCCACGATCCCACTTCAATGCGACAGCATAATGGGTCGGATTAACGATAATCACATCGGCTTTCGGCACCTCAGACAGCATCTGACTTGTCGCAATTTGCTGCGCCTTCTGCCGACGATTGGCTTTGATATGCGGATCGCCCTCACTGTCTTTTTGCTCATCTTGCAAATCCTTCCGGCTCATGCGGTTTGATCTTTGATGCTCAGCCTTCTGCCAAAAAAAGTCGACAGCCCCAATCGCCGTCGAAATCGCGAGAACCAGAATCAGAAACTCGATAATGTGGCGCCCCATGACGGAACTTGCCAAAGCGGGGTTGAGATAGACCAAGCCGATCATCTCTGCTGCATGGGTTGAAACGAACCACCCCATCGCCACGGAAACCAGCAGCAGCTTCGAGGCGCTTTTAACGAACTCAAACAGGCCATTGCGCCCGAATTTATTCTTGAACCCCGAAATGGGCGAGATTCTGTTTGCCTTCGTGGCCAGTTTTGAGGGTGTGAACAGCATGGTCCGTTGCGCAAATACCGCCAGCAGCGCGCAGATCATGGGAAGAAGAAAAAGCGGCATCAGCGCCCCAAGAACGCCTTGCAAGGGGCCAGCGCTCAGGGATTTTGCACCCTTCAAGATTTCCGGCGCCATACGGTCCGACTGCGCCAATAGCGCCGCCAATATAGAGCCCATGTTTTGCAAGGATTCCGCGCCAAAGCCGATTGCGGCCAGTGTCAGGCCAGCAAAACTCGCCGCAGTTGTCAGGTCCGGGGATCGAGGGATCTCACCATTCCGGCGGGCATCCTCCAACTTCTTTTCTGTTGGTTCATGCTCTTTATCGGCGGCATTTTCGTCTTGATCACTCATGGTGCCACCCTAAGCGGATCTGCGAAATGAACGCTTAACGCCTCAACCCAAACAGCCAGCAACAGCGGTGCCATGAGAGCGAGCAGCACAAGGCCGCCCAAGGTCAACGCCGGAGCGCCAACAAAGACCACCATAAGCTGTGGCATCGCCCGATTGATGACGCCCAAGGCAATATTGTAAATCAGCGACATCACCGTAAACGGCGCGGAGAGCGAAAATGCCAGTGCAAAACAACGCCCGACCTGCGCCACTCCAAGCTCAGCCACGGGCGCGCCGGGCATCAGAAGACCGGGCGGCAAAAGGGTGTAGGACTGTATAAAAAGCGCGGCAATGTGGACGTGCAGGCCATGATTGACCGCCAAGGCGAGCCCGGCCCAAACCAAAAGCGTGGAAATTGCCGATTGCGGCTCACCGCCAGAGCTGGCGAAAAGCTGCGAAAGTGAAGCCGCCTGTGCAGCGATCGTTCCAGCGATCTGAAGAACAAAAACCATAAGACGCAGGCCCATTCCCAGCAGCAAACCAGTTCCGGTCTCTGTCAACAAGGCCCATGGATACTGATCCTCCAGCCCCGAAAGCCGGTCGGTTACCGAAGGCATGACAAGGGCGCTGAAGGCTAGACCAACCGCCAGCTTGACACGCAAGGGGATGCTGTTTTCACCGAAAGCGGGCAGGACTGCCATGGCCGCGCCAACTCGAAAGAACACAAGAAGGAAATTCGGCAGAATGGTTTGGATCTGCCCAATCATTTCGGTAAGGGCCGGAACCAGAGGCGTCACACCGGCACCATGCCCACGACGGCGGACCGCGCCTCCAGCCCGATTTCTTCATAGGACAGAACGGGGAGCGTCAGCCCCTTTGCGTTGACCACCGTGCGCAAGAACCGGCGGCGAAGTGTTGATGTGACCAGCGCTGGCTGCACCCCCGTTTCCACAACTTTGTTCAGCTTTTCGGCCAGCCCCAAAGCCAGACGATTGAATGTCTCGGGCGGGAGAGCGACGTCGCGCTGACCACGCTCCCCGTCCATCTGATGGGTCAGAAAGGTCTTTTCCCATTCGGGGGAAAGTTGCAGCAGGGGGATGGTGCCATCCGGCCGCTTCAACTCTGCAACAAGCTGAAAGCCCAAACGATGGCGGACATGCTCACAAACCGCTTCATGCGTTCCCAGCCCGCGACCTTCGGCAATCGTTTCGAGGATGAGCGGCAGATTTCGGATCGAGACACGCTCTTCCAACAACAGGCGCGCCACGGCCAAAAGCAATTCCAAAGGAACCTTGTCGGGCACCAGTTCGGCCAGCAACCGGCGGTTCGCCTCCGCTCTTGGAGCGTCCGAAAGGTTGGTAAACTCATCCAAAAGACGGCGAAGTCCGCGCAGGCTGAGAAGCCGCGCCAAATTGGCTTTCAGAACTTCCAATAGATGGGTTGCCAGAACCTCAACCGGAGAGACGACCGTGAGGCCCGACAGGGCCGCTTGCTCTTGATCATCAGCCGAAATCCACCGCGCGGCAGCGCCGAAAACAGGCTCGCGCACGTCCTGACCGTCTGGTGCGGGTTGACCATCCGCAAGCAGAACGAGCACCCGACCCGGCAAAAGCTTGTCGCGCACGGTTTCAACCCCCTGCAAACGGATGCGATAGGTGCCAGGCGGCAAACTTGGCTCATCCGTCAACCGGATTTCCGGCAGAACCAGACCGTAACTGCGCGCGATGTGATTGCGCATATTGCCGATGCGCGCATCAAGGCCGGAGGCCGGATCCAGCACCATGGAGACAAGATCCGGGGAAAACTCGATATGAATGTCATCAAAATCAAGGACATCCCCAAGACGCAGCTCCCTCGGGGACTCGGGCACAGTGTCTTGTTCGGGGCTGGTCGAAGGGGTGAAACGCGCCCCAAAATAGGCAGCCGCCCCAAGACCGAGCGCACCGAGAATAAAGGGAAAGAACGGCATTCCCGGCACGACTGCAAAGACGGCCATCAGCAAGGCAACCGTTCCAAGCGCCCCTGGATAGCGCCCAAGCTGCGCAAAAAACGAGACATCCGTGGCGCCGCTTGTGCCCCCCCGCGCCAGAAGAAGCGCCGCCGCAATCGAAATAATCACGGCAGGTATCTGGCTGACAAGACCGTCGCCCACTGTCAGAATCGCATAGGTTTCGAACGCGCTTCCCAGCGGCATCCCATGCACCAATGTGCCGATCAGAAGACCCATGAGGATGTTGAGTAGCGTGATCAAAAGACCAGCGACGGCATCCCCTTTGACGAACTTTGACGCACCGTCCAGCGACCCGAAGAAATTCGTCTCGGCCAGATCCGTTTCCCGGCGCGCCTTTGCCTCGGCATGTGTGATCGCGCCCGCGGCCATATCGCTATCAATCGCAAGCTGTTTGCCCGGCATGCCATCCAGGGCAAACCGTGCTCCGACCTCCGCCATACGGCCTGCGCCCTTGGTGATCACCATGAAATTTACGATCAACAGAACGCAAAAAATGACCACGCCCAGCAAGACAGAACCGCCCATGATGAAATGTGCGAACCCTTGAATCACATCTCCTGCGGCATCCGTTCCGGTATGGCCCTGCCCGATAATCAGTTTCGTTGAAGAGACGTTCAGGGAGAGCCGAAGCATCAGGGAGGCGAGAAGGATTGTCGGAAAGGCCGAGAAATCCAAGGGTCGCTCAATAAACAGCGTGATTGTGAAGATGAGAATGGCAAGCGCGAAGGAGAGCGCAAGGCCGACATCCAGCATCCACGCTGGAACTGGCAGAATCATCATGACGATCACGGTCATCAGCGCCAAGGCCAATAGTATCGTTGGCTGAAATATGACCCGAAGCGAAGGCAGCGTCACTTTGAGGCCCCCAAGGTGAATCGTCCCGCATTATAGGTCGTAAGGATCGGTCCAGAGGCCCCTCGGAGAGAGAACTGCGGGCGCGAAACTTTCGGCACATTAATGTCGGGGCGGCTTTTGACGTCTTCGCTTGCGGATGCGGGGCCAGCGGCAAGATGTTCCTGATAAAGAGCTTCGACCTTGGCGATGTAACCTGCCGCCAAATCGGATTGCCGGGAGTGGTATTTCCCAACCGCCGATCGCCAATCGCCGGTTTCCTCGAATAGTTTTGACAGGAAGGAGGCCGCGTAAAACGCATTCTCCGTCGGTGACAGCATGGCTTCCAACGATGGAAAGGCAGCGCCATGCCATCGCGCATTGAGCTGAAAACACCCGATATCGACACTTGGACGGCCACTTGGAAAAGAAGTGCGTAAGAAATCGTTGGCCGCCGCCTCTGTCTCAAACCAATGGCTGCGACCCGAAACGTTGATAGCCCAAGGCCACGGCTTCATCTGCCCTGAGTTTTGGCGGCCGGTTTCCGCCAAGGCAACGGCTTGCAGAATTGTCTGAGGGACTCCGGTTTCTTGGGCAGCCACGTTGATGGCATCATCGCAAACGGAAGCGGCAAGGGGGCCGGAGGAGAAGGCCCCAGTGCAAATGCTTAGGCAAAGGAAAAATACTCTCAAAGGATTGCCCTGCTTGGAACGGCTTCTGCCGTCAGGACTCACTTTAGCTTCGTGAACCTTTCCAATCCGTTAGCATAGTCGATCAATTGACCAGACGCGCATCAAAGGCTTCGCTCAAAAGGCGGGTCATGACCGCGCGCAAGTCAGCGCTCACCTGCAATGCAAGCCGCCCTTCCCCCAGAACACCAAGCCCTTCGGTCGATTGCGCACTTGGCAAGGGTTCCGGCGCATCCGGGGCGAGCACCTGTTTTGCCATCACCCGCCAAGGCTCTGACGGATCAAGATTGGCCACCTGCGCCCAGTCACCGGCCTGCCTTGCCGCCGCCGACGCGTTTTCCACATCACCCGCCTGCAGGAAAGCCGCGACGGCCTCGCCATCCCCCAAGAGCGCCAGCGCCTGCCCTTTCAACTGAAGCGCATCGTCGCCCTCCAGCCCAGCAAGCTCTTGCAAAGCTGCCCTACCGTTTCGCTGCTGCAAGGCGGCTTGGGCGCGCAGCAAACGTGCACGGTCGCCATCTTCAGTTCGGCGGGGTTCAGCAATCCAGAGGTTGGCTTCTTTGGCAAATCCGAGAGCTATCAGTCGGGCAGCGATCTCAAGATCGGTGGAGCCGTCCGCTTCCGGTAGCGCGTCTTGTCCCGCCTGAATTCCATACGACAGCAGGGATGACTTTCCGCCAAACTGCGCCAACCTTTGCCAAACCGGTTTTGCCGCCTTTGAAAGCGGCGGAACGAGCGCAAAGGCCAGATCAAAACGGTCCTGCGATGCATAGCCCAATGCAAGGGCCGCTGTGAGGGCAACCTCGTCTGGTCCATTGCGACCTTCGGCCAAGAAGCTTTCCAACGCGGTCACCAAGTCGGGCGACAGAATGCCGCCATTTCTCGTCTGCGCCCCCGCCAGAGCGATCGCCGCAGCGACGCCGGCGCTATCATTGCCCTCCAGCAAGGGGCGCAGTTTTTCGATCGCCGCATCCTCCTCCCCATTCGCAAGATCAATGCGCGCATCCATCAGTTGAACCTCGGGGTCCGACGACGTCTCTGCACGCTCAATCGCGTCCCTGATCGCCCGCGCGGTCGCGGGATCGTCCGCGCGCAGAAATCGATCTGCCAGCCCCGGACCAAGGTGGCGGCGAAGATGCAGCGGAAGCGCCGAGAAAGCGCGCAAGACCGCTTTTGTCTGCACGATCCGGGCGGGGGCCAGTGACGGCGTCGCAAGAACTGCCCAAAGGGCAACGTCGGAATCACAATTGGTCATCCCGTCAAACACCCTTTGCGGGGGCTCTTCAGCATCCAGAATGAAACTCATCGCTTCCCACAAGGGTCTGTCAGGCTCTGAAATGTTCAACGCGCTGAGCATTTGCCGGGCTTCCGCACCGAAACCCAAAAACAGAAGATATCTGACCGCCCGCGAGACGGCTTCCAACTGAGGTCGGTCGAATTCACCGATAAGCTCAGCGCGTATGCCACCCATGGCCTGCGCAACAGGCAAATCCGCGCCCCAGGCGGCGATATTGACTTGGTCTTGTTCGAAGCATTTCGATCCGTCTTCGGTCATTCCGCCGGGGTCCGCTTCGGTTTCCGCACTCATCCCTGGCACACCGGTTATTCGGATCTGATCCGAAGACGCAGGAGCAATTGGCGAAACCCCGGCCTCGCCGGGCGGTACGATATCAATGCGCCCTTTTGCAGCGCTTCGACTAAGTTGCCATAGCAGCGCATCCCGCATTGCCGTCAACTCCGGGTCTGATGTCGCAAGAGGCTCGGGTTGCGGGGTTTGGACCGCATCGCGTGCCGCACTGCGCCAATCCTGTTCACTTGGCAGCCCAACAGTATCTTCTTCGACGGCTTCAATGGGATCCGCGTCGACACTATCAGGCCGCAGCTTTGGCCGAAGCGTCGGCAGATCACGCCCGGAGGCGAGAATGGGCGGCAGCTTTTCACCGGATGCTGAGAGCTCGTAAGAGGATCCTTCGGGCGGCGTCCCATCCATGATATCAACCACAAGCACGCCCGTCCGTAATTCATAGGCCAGAGCGTAGCAGTCGCACCCAATTTCGAGGCGCAGGCCGCCGCTTTCGGGGTCGGCATAAATGGCCGTCAGTCTGGTCCGCGACAGGCGTTGAAAAACCTCATCCAAGACGAAACGAGGGGATGCATCGGGGAGTTGCAATTCATACCCCTGATCCTGCCGGAACAACTCCCATTCAGCGCGCGCGGGCACAAGGAAAACCAAGCGTGAGAATCCGTCATGTTCCCCCGAGTTGACTTGAATAGTCTGTGACATCGCAGGCTGCGCCAGAAGGAGAAAAAGGCCAATGAAAAAACTTTTCATGCCGCATCCTGTTTGAGATCCCGCAACGCTTCCTCCAGATCATTGAAGCTGGGGCGCATCTGATGAGGGGCATTCTGACGCCCCACCTCAATGCAGATATTTGCCGGATGGTTGTAGAGGTTGGCGATCAGAACCTCGCGAATCAAAGCATAGAAATGGGCATCTTCTTCAACCACGGATCGCAACCGGGTTGCGAAAGGCCCTACGAAACCATAGGCCAAAAACACGCCCAGGAAGGTTCCGACCAGCGCGCCCCCGATCATCTTGCCCAGAATTTCAGGGGGCTGATCAATCGAACCCATCGTCTTGATCACCCCCAGAACCGCGGCGACGATGCCCAAAGCGGGCAAGGCATCGGCCACACTTTGCAAAGCATGGCTGGAATGCAGCGCATGATGGTGGCTCGTTTCCATCCGCTTATCCAAAACCTCTTCAACCTGATGCGGGTCGTCGTAATTCATTGAGGCGGCGCGCAATGTATCGCAAATCAGATCGACCGCCTCATGATCTGCCATCACCTTGGGATAGCGCGAAAAAATACTGGATTCTGCCGGGTTTTCGATGTGTTCCTCAAGCGCGACAGGGTTGCTTCGCGCAAGGCGGATCATTTCAAAGAGCAGGCAGAGAAGATCGCGGTAGTCCGCAGGCTTCCATTTCGGCCCCTTGAAAACTTTTGCGACGTCTTTTCCAGCGGCTTTTACCGCCGCTAGATCGTTGGCCAGCAAGAATGTTCCAAGCGCCGAACCGCCGATGATCATCATTTCGAAGGGCAGTGATTTGAGGACGATGTCCATCTTTCCGCCGGCCATAAGATAGCCGCCAAACACCATGACAAAGATTATGACAACGCCCACCATTCCGATCATGGAACCGCTCCTCAACAAGTAATTCGGGTAAGCTGACAGCGAGGGGTTAAA
>JAQWYA010000116.1 GCA_029254215.1 Pseudorhodobacter sp.
CATCCGTTCATCCTGCTGTGACATGGGCAATCTCCTTTCCCGATACGGCAGGAAGCGGCTGCTGTTCCGTTGCCTTTGCGATGATTTCTTCCGGGTCGAGGATCAAAGCGATCTTGCCATCGCCCATGATCGTTGCGGCCGCGATACCGTCGATATGGCCGTAGTTTTCCTCCAGCCCTTTGATAACGACCTGCCGCTGGTCGGTAATATGGTCAACGGCAAGCGCCCATTTCCGTTGGGCTTCCGTTTCAACCAACAGCAGCACCCGGTCGATCAGCGGCGATCCGTTTGCCCCGGCGCCAAAATTCTCTGCCAGATCAATGACGGGGATGTAGGTGCCGCGCAGATTGACGACTTGGCCAGTGACGCCAAGTTGCTGAATTTCAGTCGCGCGGGGTCGAAGCGTTTCGACGATGGCCGTGATCGGTACAACCATGGTTTGCCCCGCCACTTCCACCACCATTCCGTCCAGCACAGCAAGCGTCAGCGGCAAGCTGATTGAGATTGTGGTTCCGAGGCCGAGAGCCGATTGGATGGACAGTTTGCCCCCCAGCCTTTGGACGGATCTTTTGACGACATCCATGCCCACGCCCCGGCCTGAGAGTTCGGAAACCCGTTCGGCGGTCGAAAAACCCGGCAGAAACAGCAGACCGTCAATTTCTGACGTGCTCAACTCGGCCTCCGCGGCGATCAGCCCCTTTGCGATGGCAATGCTGCGAACCTTTGCCCGGTTCAATCCCGCCCCATCGTCGGATATCTGGATCACGACCCGGCCCGAGCGATGTGCGGCCGACAGCCGGATTGTCCCCGTTTCGGGTTTTCCCACCTGCAGACGATCTTCGGCGGTCTCGATCCCGTGGTCGATCGCATTGCGCAGAATATGCGTCAACGGGTCCGAAAGCTGCTCAATGACGGTTTTATCAACCTCGGTAGCGTCGCCTTCTGTGACAAGTCGGGCGGATTTCCCTGCGCGATCAGAGGCTTCCCGCAAAATCCGCGACATCCGCTGGAACAGCGGCTTGATCGGCTGCGCCCTGATCGCCATCACGCTTTCCTGAATGTCGCGCGACAGGTTGCGAAACTCATCAAGGCCGGTCGCCAGTTCTGAGCGCAGCGGTTCTCCGGGCACAAGCAGGCATTGCGAAAGCATGGCTTGATTGATGACCAATTCCCCGACGAGGTTGATCAAACGGTCCACCCTTTCCAGATCAACCCGAACGGTGGCTTTGGGTTGCGGGGGCGGGGCGTCGTTCTTTGACGGATCCTGCAGGGAGGCTTGTTCAGGCGCTCTTAATTCCACGGTGGGCTGAAGGGCTTCGGGCGAGATCGGCTCGGACGGGGGCCGGTCTGCGTGAATGGTGTTGATTTGCAAATCGCACAGACCTTCGACAAACTCGAAGACTTCGTCGATCACATGAGCGGGTTCGGTTGTTTCCAATCGAAGCGACCAGCCGAGGTAACTTTCCTCCCAATCCAGACTGTCAAAATCGGGCAGGGCAGCGTGATCGAGAGTGATTGAAAGCGTTCCAAACTCGGTCAGGGCGCGAAACAGGATCGCAGGATCATGACCCAGCGCTTAGAGGCGGCGGCTGGGGCGAAAGCCGATCTCATAGCCGAGGATGGGGCCGCTCCCCAGGTCCAACTCAAAGTCCAACGCCATCGGTTTGAAACCGAACAGGCTACCCGTGTCTTCCGCCAGCGTGGCGGGCTGCGTCAAGCTATCCAACCCGTCGATAATCGCTTGGTTGTGACCGGATGCAAGGCTGCTGCCGGTTCTGGCCGCCAAGGTCAAATCCGTCAGGTGATCCCCAGCCCTTAGCAGGATTTGCAGAGCGCTTTTGTCGGGGATCAGGCTTCCGGAGCGGAGCGCGTCCAGAACAGTCTCAAAACGGTGAGCGAATTGAACCAACGCGTCCAGCGCAAAGGCACCAGCCCCGCCCTTGATCGAATGAACCGCGCGAAAGACGGCATTGACCAGTTCAGCGTCCTTCAGACCGGCTTCAAAGTCAGCCTCCATCTGGCGCAGGCCCTCGGCCATGCCTTCCAGCAGGTCTTCACATTCCTGAAAGAACGTATCCCTGAGGTCGCCATGCGCTTTCATTCTGACCTCACATCACCGAGACGCGTTTGATCGCAGAGACAAGCCTGTCCCCATCAAACGGCTTCACGATCCAGGCCGTCGCACCGGCTGCGCGGGCTTTTTCCTTAAGGTCCTGCGCGCTTTCTGTGGTCAGAACAAGGATTGGAAGGGCCGTCTTTTTGATGTTTTTCCGAACCGCTGTTATGAACTCAAAACCATTCATGCGGGGCATATTGATATCAGTGATGACAACATCTGGCGAAAAGACCCGTACCCTGTCGAGCCCATCCAACCCATCAACGGCGAGATCAACAACAAAACCCGCGCTCGTTAAAGCTTCGCGCAGCATCTCGCGGATCGTCCGTGAATCGTCAATTGCAAGGATTTTGACGCTCATCCTTAAACCCCTTCTTTCAAGCTGTTCAGTGATAAGCCAAGTCGGCTCAGCCCTTCGATGAAACCGTCTGACGGATGGACGATTTCAAAGGGAAGTCCTGCCCTTGCCCAGCGCATTCTGGCAGACAGCAGAATTTGCAGGGCAAGGGCCCCAAGGTGCCGAACAGATTGAGTGTCAACGCAGACCGGGTGTGCCTCTTGCCTCCGCAGCGCTTCATGCAAATGACGGCAAGCGTCAAAGTCCACCACTGATGGAAGGGTGATCGTTTTGTGGATGGTCTTGCTGAGGGCCGGGGGCTGCGCGCCGGAAGAAGCGGTGTCGGAAAGGGGACTAGTCAAAAAAGGTTACTCCATCTTGCGGGTTGCGGATGTCGGCCGTTGCCGTTTGCCCACGTCTGGGAATTGAAGCGACCGCTTCGTCGGAGAGTTCCTGCGCGATGAAGAGTTGCTGGGCTTTGCCGATCGTCGGCCAATATCGAACCCGCCGGGCCTGTGTGCCGCCCAAGCTTCTTCCGACAAGCTTGATGCTTTCTGTCTCGAGGAATTTCAGGGCAAACTCGCCGTTGGCCTGTCCTATTTTTCCAAGGCCTCCGTGCATGCCTGCCCCACCAAAGAGCTTTGCTTCGAGCCGCTGACGTTTCGCCCCGATCTTAAGCAATTCATTTATCAGCAGCTCCATGGCATGCAGTCCGTATCGCACTTTTCCAAAACTCAAATCCTCACCATCAGGCAAAAGAAAATGGTTCATCCCGCCCACTCGGGCGATGGGATCTGTCAGGCAGGTACAAACACATGAGCCAAGGATCGTCGTCAGGACGATCTCAGGGTCTCCAGTCGCTTCATAGGCGCCCTGAACGACGTGGATTTGCCTGAAATGAGTGACATCGGAGTTTTCGATTTCCGGGATCACCTTTTGCAACTTTCAAGGCCTCGTGGCTTTGGGCAGATCTGCCAAGGACGTTGGACGGGTTTGGGATGCGACGCGGAGATTGCAACCGATCCAGACGATTTTGCCTTTAGGGTTTTGACGGGCCAGCAGGCGGTCATCTTCAAAACTCCTCCCAGCCGGTCATTTTCGGATCAGTGGCGCGCCGAAAGAAGGGCTGACCAACTGCGGCGGGCAGATCGGCCTCTGCCAGGGCTCCGGGTTTATCGGTCGCGCGACGTGCTTTGAAGCTGACGACCTGATCTGTGGTTGAAGCCAAGGCTGGGGATGCGGAAATCTGGAAGTAAGAGATCGCCTGGACAAGGGACGCAGCTTCAGCCGTGAGGGACTCGCTGGCGGCCGTGGTTTCTTCCAGCCGCGCGGCGTTCTGTTGCGTCGCTTGATCCAGATCGGTGACGGCTGCATTTATTTCTGCAAGCCCTAGGGATTGTTGTCGCGCTGATTGTGCGATGTTTGAGACGAGTGTCGAGATATGCGAAACCGACCCTACGATTTCTTGCAATGCGGCCCCTGTTCTTCCCACAAAATCGACACCGCGTTTCACATGGGCCGAGCTGTTTGCGATCAAAGCGTTGATCTCTCGGGCTGCGTCGGAAGACCGCTGTGCGAGGGCCCGGACTTCTGAGGCGACCACTGCAAATCCTCGGCCCGCATCGCCAGCACGGGCGGCTTCTACACCCGCATTGAGCGCAAGCAGATTGGTTTGAAAGGCAATATCATCAATGACTTTGATGATGGCGGTAATCTTTTCGGAACTGGCTGAGATCAAGTCCATGGCCGATACGGTCTCCACGATCACGTGGCCGCTTTGCTCCGCGTTGATCTTGGCCTCCGCAACGGCCTTATCCGCCGTTGCGGCGCCGTCTGAGGCGGATTTGACCGAATGGGTCAATTCTCCAAGGGCTGCGGCAGTCTGTTCGAGGGTGGCCGCGGTGTTTTCGGTGCGACGTGACAAACCATCTGCGGTGGAGCTGATATCGCGGGCCTCATTGCTGATGCTTTGGGCGTTCAACTGCACCTCGCGCATCATTTTTGAAAGCGTTTCCAAGGTATTATTATAATCTTGCCGAACTTCCTCATATTGGCCTTGAAATGGGATCTCGATGCGGCCGGTCAGATCACCCTTGCTGAGTTGGCGAAGGCCGATGCGAAGGGAGTCCACCACTTTCGATTGTTGCGCTTGTTGTTCGGCGCGTTCTTTGCGGGCTTGTTCCAATTCCAGTTCGGCCTCGGTCACATCTTTGCCGATCAGCAAAAGGCGAAAGGGTTTTCCCGCATGGTCCCGGATTGTGCTGAGAGCACAGTCTAGGATCCGGGTGCCGTTGCCCGTGCTGTGAAATATGATCTTCCCTTGATAGTTTCCTTCGTTCAGCACCTGTTCGACCAAACGATCCTTGCCGGTGATGGCATGTGACAAAAGGCTGTCTTTCGCACGCTCGCCGTTTGGCATGTGTTGCGTGCCGAGCAGCGCTTTGAATCGTTCATTTGCCTCAAGCAGACGCCCTTGCGTGTCGAATTGTGCGGTCGCTTGCCCCGCGTCGATGGCAGAAAGCACAGCGGTATTCAGCCACTGAACGGTCACATCCGTCCATTCGATCGCATAGCCGAGGATGGCGCCCGAGGCGTCGGTGATGCGGCGGATAGCAAGGGTCACCCGCGTGTTGCCAAGCTTCAGGGTTTCAATATGCGTTCCGTCCGCAGATTGGGCGAGGGCGCTGCGCAAATGCGCTTGGCCGTCCCCCAGAAAGCCCAAATCCGACCCAATGATCGCTTCAAGATCGAAAGTGGCCAGATTGCTCCGCAGTTCAGGGGAAAGCTGGGTCAGAAGTTCCCTCATGCTGCCATTCAGATCGTGCACCCGAAAGCCAGAGTCCAGAAGCATTATCGCCGCCGAGGCACCCGTCAAAGCGGCGCTCTTGTAGGCGTTCTCGGCCTTTGCCGCGTCGCCGCTTTCCAGATCAATCCGCATTTGTTCAAGCGCAAGCGCCATCTGACCGATCTCATCCCTGCGATGTTGGCCCGGTATGCTTTGCGCATAGTCGCGCGCCCCAAGACGGAGCATGGCACCTGCGATCTGGTTCATTGGGCGCGACATAAGTTGTCGAAAGAAGAGGAGGGCTGCCAGAAGGGACAAGGCAAAGATTGCAAAGGACAGCAGGATGTTGCTTTGGAGTTCCGATAAGAGCAACGCGTCTTGTGCCTGCGTATTCCAACCGAGCGCAACGACGCCGAGGACGTCCCCGGTGCCCGCATTGATCACGGGTTCTGCAATCAGCAGACCATTCTCGGAGCTTTGACGGATGCCTGTGGACAGTGCGCCTTGTGCCAGAGTCAGGAGTTCTGGATCGCCCTTGCTGAGGGAGGTTGCCTGCGCCAGAAACTGACCCTGCCCATCCAGCGCGAAAGCGGCATGAACCTGGCCGTTAGCATCGGTTTGGATCCCGTCGAACAGCGCGACGAGGGCGTCACCCTTCCCGAAACGCACTGCGCCATAGCTTTGTTCTGCCGTCAATTCGGTGACAATCAATGCCTTTGAGGCCGCGAGTTCGGCCACCAGCAGAACCTTGTTTTGATAGGTCATCGTTGTCAGGACGCCGACAACCAATCCAATGCAAACAACGATAACCCCGCCAAACTTAAGGATTATTGAACGGTGAAGAGGTGTTTTAAGCGCTTCGCTCATCTGGGGTCCATCGGTTGGGGCAAGTGGTCAGGAGTGTTGGACGAGGTTTGAGGGTCAGAACGCCTCGGCGTTCAGCCCAAGGGTCATCGCCCCGATTGGATAATGTGTGATGGGGTCAAGGATCACGAAAGACACCTGTGACAGGTACATCTGCGTGCTTTCATCAAACTCAATCTCGCCGACATGGACGCTGCCGGAGCCGAGCGCGAAGGTTTTGAGAAATTTGTCTTCGTCGCCTTGCCAGTAATCTGAGGTGACGGCACTTGCGGCGACATTCAGGCCACGCGCATCCATCACAAAAGCCTCCACCACCTGGCCTTGGGTTTCTGCGACGCGTGCGCCAAGAAGGGCGGAGGCGGGCTGGTCAAGAACGGTCGAAATCGTTGGCGTTTCCGCTGTCCCAACCTCCGACCGCCAAAGGGCATCCATCGCAAGGATCTGATCTTCCGTATAGGCCTTCGTGGTTTCGTTCTGGGCCTTGACTGTCTGAACGATCAAAGGGTCCGCCAGCCACTCCGCCGCCGTTTTCAAAGCAAAGATCTTCATCGCCTGTTCGGTTTCCATCGCGAAGGCCGAAGAGGCCGCCAGAGTGGCCAGAAGGCAGGCCGCCGGGGCCAAGGCTGCAACTTTCATTTCAATGTCCTTTCCAAACGCCAAAGCCGGTTGCTCTGCGCTTATCTGTAGGGGGCGGTGGTTTAAGAAACCGTGAAGCTCTTCGGATCAGGTCTGGCGCGGAGGGAGCTTGGCCCGCGGCGCGCAAATTCACGGAAGCGCCACCCGAGACGGACAGAAGATCATTCAAGAACAATGGATAAGGCAGAGATTTGGGCGGGCACGGCTTGCGGCTACCAATGCGGCGCTAAGGAGTTTCGCGCGGGCCTCTTTCGGCGGCGCCAAGTTTGTAAAATTGATCCGATCCCCCCTCAGTACCGATCCGAATCGCCCCCTTTCCGGCGCTGGGCTGTGCTTCCAGTCTTGACAGGATCGGTCAAAACGCCCCCCATGGCGCCGGGTCGCACAGATCCGCGCAACCTTGTCCAGAAGGAGGATGTCATGGGCAGACTATCGGGCAAAACCGCCTTTGTGACCGCAGCAGGACAGGGAATAGGGCGCGCATCTGCCCTTGCGATGGCGCGGGAAGGGGCGCGGGTCATTGCCTCGGATGTCAATGCGGATACGCTCTCCACCCTCAAGGCGGACGGGATCGAGACCGTGGTGCTGGACGTCCGGGACCCTGACGCGATTACGGCTCTTGCCGGTCAGGTCGGGGCGGTGGATGTTTTGTTCAACTGCGCGGGGTTTGTGGCCCATGGCACCATTCTGGACTGTGACGAGGCGCAATGGGCCTCGACCTTCGATCTGAACGTGACAGCGATGTACCGGGTCACCCGCGCCTTTTTGCCGGCCATGCTGGAGGCGGGGGGCGGATCCGTGATTAACATGTCTTCGGCGGCCTCCTCAATCATCGCGGCCCCGAACCGTTTTGTGTACGGCGCAACCAAAGCCGCGGTGATCGGGATGACAAAAGCGATCGCCGCCGATTTCATCAAGCGCGGCTTGCGCTGCAACGCCATTTGCCCCGGCACGGTTGACAGCCCCTCGCTTCAAGGCCGGATCCGGGCCACGGGCGATTATGACACGGGCCGCGCGGCTTTTCTGGCGCGCCAGCCCTCGGGCCGCTTCGGCACACCGGAGGAGATCGCAAATCTGGTGGTCTTCCTTGCGTCGGACGAAAGCAGCCTGATCACCGGAACGGCCCAGATCATTGATGATGGCTGGTCAAACACCTGAAAGACGACTGAGAAAAGGGAATGATATGAAACTCTTGCGCCATGGCCCCTTGGGTCAGGAGAAGCCGGGACTTTTGGCGGCGGATGGAACGATCCGGGATTTGTCGGCCCATGTGGCCGATATTGGCGGGGCGGCGATTTCGGACGCCGGGCTGGCCGCTTTGGCCGCGATCGACCCGTCAAGCCTGCCGGTGGTTGATGCGCAAACGCGGCTGGGTCCTTGTGTTTCGGGCACGGGCAAGTTCATCTGTATCGGGTTGAACTATGCCGATCACGCCGCCGAAGCCGGGATGACCGTGCCGCCGGAGCCTGTGATCTTCATGAAGGCGACTTCGGCGATCTGTGGCCCCAATGATCCGATCATCATCCCGCGCAACTCGGTCAAGACCGATTGGGAGGTTGAACTGGCGGTCATCATCGGGACCCGCGCCAAATATGTCTCGGAGGCCGATGCGATGGCCCATGTCGCGGGCTTTGCCGTGGCCAATGACGTCTCTGAGCGGACTTTCCAGACCGAACATTCGGGCCAATGGACCAAGGGCAAATCCGCCGACAACTTTGGCCAGCTTGGGCCCTGGCTTGTGACGCGCGATGAGGTGGCGGACACGCAAAACCTGTCGATGTGGCTGAGCGTGAACGGCGAGATGCGGCAGAACGGCTCTACCCGGACGATGGTTTACGGCGTGGCGCATGTGGTCAGCTATCTGTCGCGCTTCATGACGCTGCATCCGGGCGATGTGATTTCAACCGGCACGCCGCCCGGTGTCGGGATGGGCATGAAGCCGCCGCGCTATTTGAAGCCGGGGGATGTGGTGGAACTGGGGATCGAAGGGCTGGGCCAGCAGCGGCAGGACGTGATCGCAGACCCGGAATAGGCTGCCCAAGGGCCTGTACCCCAGCGGATTGAAAAAGCAGCGCCGCCCCGAAAGATCAAGGGCGGCGCAATGCGTAAATCAGGTGCGGATCCCGGCGAAGCGGGCCTGCCATTCGACCCGCTCTTCATCCGTGATTTTGCGGAACAGAACTTCGGGCACCTCAAAGACATGGCCCACGGGCAGCACGGCCAGCGCCTCTGCCATCGAGGCGGGCCAGGACCAATCGTCGGTCTTCATGCCTGCCATCATCGAGGCCGAGGCTGCAGGGATGAAAGGCGCTGAAATCACGGCATAAACCCGGATCAGGTTTAGCGCGAGACGGATCATCGCAGCAGCGGCCTCCGGGTCGGTCTTGACCACGGTCCAAGGGGCTGCGGCCTGCAAATATTCGTTGCCCGCAACCCAGATGCCGCGCAATTCGATTGCGGCTTTGCGCACGTCCATCGCTTCCATATGCGCCTCATAGCTGCGCAGACGGCTTTCCAGATCGGCAATCAGCGCGGTTTCCCGTTCGCCAAAATGGCCACCCTCGGGAATGGCCTCGCCAAACTTGGAGCGGCAGAACTTGGTCACCCGGCTGACAAGGTTGCCCAGAACATCGGCCAGATCCTTGTTGGCCGATTGCTGAAAATTCTCCCATGTGAACTCTGAGTCCGCAGATTCCGGGGCATGGGACAAGAGCCACCAGCGCCAGTAATCGGCGGGCAAAAGGCCAAGCGCCTGATCCATAAAGACCCCGCGCCCGCGCGAAGTGCTGAACTGACCGCCATCATAATTGAGGTAGTTGAAGGACTTGATGTAATCGACAAGCTTCCATGGCTCTGCCGACCCAAGGATCGTCGCCGGGAAGGACAGGGTGTGGAACGGCACGTTATCCTTGCCCATGAACTGGGTGTAGGTCACATCCTCGGCGCCTTTGTCGGTGCGCCACCAGCGTTCCCAATCGCCGCCCGTCGCATCAGCCCATTCCTGCGTTGCCGCGATATATTCGATGGGTGCATCGAACCAGACATAAAAGACCTTGCCGTCCATGCCCTGCCATGGCGCGCCGTCAAACTGCGCGGGCACGCCCCATTGCAGATCGCGGGTGATGCCCCGGTCTTGTAGCCCGTCGCCGTCATTGAGCCATTTCTTCGCGATCGAGGTCGTCAGGATCGGCCAATCCGCCTTGCTGTCGATCCAGTCTGCCAGCTTGCCGCGCAATTCCGATTGCCGCAAGAACAGGTGCTTGGTGTCGCGCAATTCCAACTCGGTGGAGCCGGAGATGACCGAGCGCGGGTTGATCAGATCGACCGGATCAAGCTGCTTGGTGCAATTGTCGCATTGATCGCCGCGCGCAGAGTCAAAGCCGCAATTGGGGCAGGTGCCCTCGATATAACGATCCGGCAGGAAGCGGCCATCGACCACGGAATACATCTGTTTTTCCGTGACTTCCCGGATCAGCCCGGCCTCGGCCAGCCGCTTGGCGAAGGCCTGCGTCAAAACCCGGTTCTGCGGGCTGGAGGAGCGCCCGAAATGATCGAAGGACAGGTGGAAACCCCGCGCGATCTCGGCTTGAATGGCGTGCATTTCGGCGCAGTAATCGGCGACGGGCTTGCCAGCCTTGGCGGCGGCAAGTTCAGCGGGCGTGCCATGTTCATCGGTGGCGCAGATGAACATCACCTCATGCCCGCGCGCGCGCAGGTAGCGGGCATAAAGATCGGCCGGCAACTGGCTGCCGACAAGATTGCCCAGATGCTTGATCCCGTTGATATAGGGAATGGCGGATGTGATGAGATGCCGTGCCATGATGGGCCCCTTCGCTGCTTTGCGCTCTCCTTTAGCGCAAGGGCGCGGCGAGGGCCAGAAGGCTTGGCCCTTCTGCCCCTCTCAGCCGCCGGATTTGTCTTGGCCCCGGCGCAACAACCGGCCCACCCAGAAAGAGGTGCGCGGCTCGTAGGTATAGGCGGTTCTTTCGAAGGGGGCGGGGCGGGCGCGCATCCGGGCAATGCCGAAGGCGATCAGTAGAATATGGGCAATGGCGATCATCAGGAACATCGCCGAGGGCCCGTAGAGATCGATCACCACGGAGGCAAGGAAAGGGCTTGCAATCGCGCCCAAGGCATAGACGAACATCAGGGCGGCGGACAGTTCCACCCGCTCGCGGTTTTCGGCAAAGTCATGGGCATGGGCGGTTGAAACGGAATAGATCGGCAGGGTTGTGAAGCCAAACAAACCCGCCGACAGGAAGACAGCCACCGTGCCAGACCCGGCCAGCAGGATCGTGACGGTGCAACTGACGATGCCCGTGGCGGAAAGCCAGATCAACACGGCGCGCCGGTCATATTTATCTGCAATCCAGCCAATCGGGATTTGCGCCAAGGCCCCACCCAGAACGAAAGCCGCCAGAAACAAGGCGATCTGATCGGCGCGCAGGCCCACCTCCAGCCCGTAAACCGGGCCGACCATGCGAAACGCTGCCCCCGTGACGCCAGAGACCAGAACCCCCGCGACCGCGAGGGGAGACATCCTCCACGCCAGTCCGGGGCGGAGGCGGGGGGCCTGCGGTGTTTCGGGCACTTCGGCCTTGGTCAGGGTCAGCGGGAACAGGGCTGCACAGCAAGACAGCGCCAGAAGGTTGTAGGAGACGTAAGATGCGGGCTCTAACACACCGATCATCAACTGCGCGCCAAGGCTGCCGCCGATGTCGATCACCCGGTAGGTGCCCATCGCGCGCCCCCGCGTCTCATTCGTGACCTTGGCCTGAAGCCAAGCCTCGATGATCGTATAGCATCCCGCGATGCACAGCCCGGAGGCGACCCGCAAGACCGCCCAGGCAAGCGCGTCAATCACCAGCATATGCGCTAAAATACCAATCGTGCCCGCTGCAACAAAGGCGGCGAAGGCGCGCGAATGGCCGACTTCGCCCATCAGGCGTGGCGCCCACCAGCAGCCGATAAAGAAGCCCACGAAATGCGCCGAGCCCAGAATGCCGATCTCAGCCGTTGAAAACCCAAGCGCCGCGCCCGAGATGGCATCAAGCGGGGCGACCCCGCCCGATCCCAGTTGCAACAGCACGACAGAGAGAAATAAAGCCGCAAATGAAATTAGCAGTCGCATCTTAAATGGGCTTTCTTCTCTGGCCTTGCGGTAGATGATCTGTTTTACGCAGTCGCGTCTACCCCTGTTGGTCCTTGCGACCCTTCTGGATGATCCATTAGTCTTGGGCCTGTCGCCGACCGCTTTTCGTAATTTGGGAGAATGCGATGCACCGCAAAGGAATGACCACCGCTTTGACCGCCGCGCTTTTGTCGGGCGCGGCTGCGTTCGGCTGGTACCAGTGGGGCAGCGTCCTGCAGGCCGTGGCCCCAAGTGCCTCGGCGCAATCGGCAACCGCCCAGCCTCTGACGGCCGAAGGCTTGTCTGCGGCGCTCAGGGCGCGGCTTGAAACGGTCCGCGCTGCGATGGCAGAGGCGCAGGGGCCAGCCCTCGCGGCGCTTTTACGCCAGCAGGACGGAATTTTGCGCGCTTTGGCCGCCCCTGCCGCCAGTTTGGCAGAGGCCGAGGAAACCCGCGCTTTGCTGAGTGGCATCCAGTCCAGCTACGGATCTGCCCCGCCCGCCGGGTCAGAGGCCGCGCTGGAAGCCTTGGGCGCAGGCGATATTGCCGGGTCTGCGGCGCTGTTTTCAGATATCCGCGCGCAGGCCGAGGCCGAGATCCGGCGCGCCGCCGAGGCCGCTTTTGGCTTGGGCAAGATTGCGGCGGCCCAGTCTGATCTGGCGGCAGCGGCAGGGTTTTACAGCCGCGCGGCAGAGCTTGCTGGGCGCAGCCTGTATTTCAAGGAAGCCGAGCGGAGCTTTTTGCAATCGGGTCAGGCAGCGGCGGCTTTGGCCCTTGGCGACCGCTATGTTGCGGCCACACAACGTGAATTCGGCCCGACCAGCCCGGAATTCGCAGAGGCTCTTTCGCAGGTCGGTCAAACGCTTTTGGCAAATGGCCGGGCGGAGGATGCGCAGAAGCTGATCCGGCGGGCTATTCAGGTCGGCGCACAAAGCCCCGGTGAAAAGCCCGAGGCGCAGGCCCAGCGGCTCAGCAATCTGGGCGCTATTCTGCGGGCCTCGGGCCGCGCGGCGGAGGCGGAGCCTTTGTTCCGTCAGGCCATTGCGATTGACCAGCAGGCCCCGAATGGCGTTTACCCCGATACGGCGATCCGTCTGGCCAATCTGGCAAGCCTGCTGCAGGCGGCGGGCCGTCTGGAAGAGGCGGAGGCCTATTACGACGCCGCCCTCAAGGCCAATCGGGAGGCTTACGGCCCGACCCACCCCGATCTGTTCACCCGGCTGACCGGTCTGGCCGATATCCGGGTCTTGCGCGGCAAGAAAGAGGCGGCGATCCCCCTTTATCTGGAGGCCGCAACGGCCGTGCGGGACAGTCTTGGGCCTTATCATCCCGATTTCACAAAGCGTCTGTCTGTCTTGGCGGGGGGCTTGCGCAACTCCGATGCCTATCCCGAGGCGGAGGTGCTTTATCGGGAAGTACTGGACCGGATCGAGGCGCGCAGTGGCAAGGATCACGCCGATTACGGGCGGGCGCTGAACAATCTGGGCCTGTTGTTGCGGGACGCCGGAGAGACACGCTCTGCAACCGAGGTGTTTGAGCAGGCCGTCTTGATCCTGAATGCGGCGCTGGGCATCAATCATGCCGACAGCCGGACGGTCGCGGCAAATCTGGCGGCGTTGCAGGCCCGCTAAGACTTTGTGAGAAGGCCGTTTTCGTAGATTGGGTTATGGGTCATGGTGGGGGCTCGGCATAGTCTGCCGTGGCATCCTGCCGATCTATCAGCCAAGTTTTGGGCGGCTCCATCCGCGAGCGCACACGTTCCAACCGCCAGCCGCCGGGGCGGTGGCCGATATGCCAGCGGCTTTCCACGCCGGGCGCGCCGCCCTGATCCGGGGTCAGGATCAGCCCAAGCGGCGGCTCGCGCGTGTTTTTCGCGCCGGCTTCGGTGGCGAGTTGCAGGCGGCGGATGGCGGTCAGGCCGGGCGGCGCGGGAAGATCGGCGATGACAAGGCTGACGCAGCCCGCGCGCAAGGCCTCCTCCATCGCCCAAAGCAGATCGGCGGGGCGCTGGGCGGCCGCAAACAAAAGCCGCCCCGGATCCGTGAAATCGGCCAGCCCGTCGGCATGGGGCCTCTCACTTTGCCAGCGGGGCAGAATCCACAGGGCGGGTGCGGTTTGGGGCGGATGTGCGCCCAGAATCATTGCGGCCAGACTGCGCCGGGCGGGGCCGCACAGCTCATGCACGCGACCGCGCAGCAAGCCGGGCGCGCCGGGGGCGTCCCAAAGCGGCTGTTGCAGCGCTGCGGCTGCTCTGCCCTGCCTGAGGGCTTTCTGACTGTCCTGAATCAGCATGATCCCTTTTAGCATGTTCGTGATATGTTCTCAATTCCCAAGGTCGCAACGCGCCCTGTCGCCTTGCGCCCGCCCCGGATTGATGCAACCTTTCAGCCCAACAGGAAAAACCAGTCCCGACCCCGTCTGAAAGGCCCGATGATGAAACAGCTTCCGCTTGGAAAAACCGGACTTATGGTCTCGGAGCTTTGCCTCGGGACGATGACATGGGGCAGCCAGAATACCGAAAGCGAAGGCCATGATCAGATTGCCCTCGCGCTCGACCATGATGTGACGTTCTGGGACACGGCCGAGATGTATCCGACCAACCCGATCAAGGCCGAAACCATTGGCGGCACTGAAAAGGTGATCGGCAACTGGTTTGCGCGGAATGGCGGGCGGGACAAGGTTGTGCTGGCCACCAAGATCACCGGCGCGGGCAATGATTATGTTCGCGATGGCGCGCCCGTCACAGGGGCCAGCCTGCGCACGGCGGTTGAGGAATCTCTTGTCCGGCTTCAGACGGATTACATTGATCTTTATCAGATCCACTGGCCCAATCGCGGCTCGTATCATTTCCGAAGGATTTGGGGTTTCAAACCCAAGACCGACAAGCAAACGGTCGTGGATCACATGGAAGACGTGCTTCAATCGGCGCAAAAGCTGGTGGAAGAGGGCAAGATCCGCGCCATCGGCCTGTCCAATGAAAGCGTCTGGGGCGCGGCCAACTGGCTGCGCATTGCCGATCAGGCAGGCTTGCCGCGCATGGCGACGGTACAGAATGAGTATTCCCTGCTTTGCCGCCAGTTTGACAGTGACTGGGCTGAATTGGCCGCGATGGAAGACATGCCGCTTCTGGCATTCTCGCCGCTGGCTGCCGGCTTGCTGACCGGAAAATATGCGGGTGGCGTGATCCCGGATGGCACAAGGCGCGTGAACACTCCCGATCTGGGGGGGCGGATTTCGCCCTATGTGTTCGAGGCGGTGGCCGCCTATATGGGCATTGCGGCCCGGCATGGGCTGGATGCGAGCCAGATGGCCTTGGCCTTTTGCCTGACGCGGCCGTTCCCGATTGTGCCGATCATCGGGGCAACATCGCTTGCCCAATTGCGCAGCAACATCGACGCGGCGGGCCTTGAATTGTCGCCCGAGGTGATGGCCGAGATTGATCAGGCGCACCGGGCCTATCCGGCACCGTATTGAGAATGAGGGGAAAGCGGATGGCTTTGAAAGGGTGTAACGGGCAGGGATTTGGGCTGTCTGTAAGGCGGCTGGCGTTTTGCCTGCTTTTGCCCGCCTTGGCAGGTTGCCAGGTGATCGGCTTTGGGGGTGGCGACGATGCGCCGCTTGGCGATCCCTTGCAAGCGACCGAGATTGACGTGTCGGTTCTGCCTGCCCAAGGCGGAATTATTGAGGCCCCGGTGGAGGAGCAGCCTGCCGCTGCGGTGGAAATTCGTCCCTCCCCCCAACCTGTCGCAGCCCCTCGCGACGGCGCGGCGTCACAGGCCGCAGCGCCGCCACCCGCTCCTACTTCCAAACCCAGCACCCGCCCTGCGCCACCGCCTGAACCCGCCGTTGCGACCAGCACGGAACGCAATGATTGGGAGCCGCCGCGCACCGCCGCCCATGTCGCCTGCGAACTCGCGGGGGGAAGTTTTGTCGCCGCGGGCCGGGGGCGCGGCAAGACCTGCCAATATCCGACCAAGGACGGCGGCAAGCAATGCAGCGCCAGCAATCAGTGTGAAGGGGTCTGTCTGGCCCGGTCGCGGACCTGTGCGCCGGTCAATCCGCTTTTGGGATGCAATGAGGTGCTGCAAGCCGATGGACGGTCGACGCGGCTATGCCTCGACTGATCATTGCCTTGCTCTTGCTGGGGGCCTGCGCGCAGGCCCCGGTCCGGCAGGGCTACCGTTTGGCGAATGCCCCGATCTATTCCAGCGCTGTGCTGGAAACGGCGCGGCTTGAAGGACGCTGGGTACAGGTTGCGGTGTATCAGCCGCCCACTGCCGCGCGCTGCCCTGCGCCAAGGTTGACGTTGGAGCCGCAACCGGAGGGCGGGCTTGCGCTTTCCGGTCAGCTCTGCGCCCCCGATTTGCAAAATGTGAAAACGATGCTGCGCCCAACGGGGCCGGGGCGTTTTGTGGCCTCAAGGCCGATCGCCGCCGGGCTTGACGGGCCTTGGTGGGTGCTTTGGGTCGATACGGATTATCGGACGGTGTTGATCGGCTCGCCCGATGGTAAATTCGGTTTTGTGCTGAACCGGACGGAGGCTTTGCCCGATGACCGCCGACGTGCGGTTCTCGAATTGTTGGACTGGAACGGCTATGATCCGGAGGGCCTGAGGTTTCTCACGCCGGGACGCGGGTCACCCTAAGGTCGCCCTCAGGGTTTTGAGATGGTCCCCCATCTCACGCGCGCCGATGGCGGCCTCTCGCACCAGCCAGTCAAAATGCTGTGTCAGGCTGCTGACCCGCGCAGAATCGCGAAAAGCAAGATAGTGCCGCCCCAGATAGACCACCGCCAGAAGCGGGCCAAACACCGTGACGGGCGCGGAAAACACCCGTCTGGCATCAAAAAGATACAGCCGCAGCGACGGATAAAGCCGGTCGGACAAATCGATCAGCCGATCCAGTTGGCCGCGCCGCACATCCACCGGCAGACCTTCATAGTAGCCGCTTGCCTTGGCGAAGCTCGACAATTCATGCAAGGGCAGCGCTATTTCATAATCAGACCGCGCCTCGGCCATCCAGGACAACCGATCCTCTGAGGCGCCGATCGCCTGTTCAATGGTTTTGCCCAGATGCGGGTCATATTCCCAGCGCAACATATCCTGCGTCTTCAGCATATCGGGCAGGGTCGCCGGAACATGGCGGATTTTGTAGCCAGCCGCCTCCTTGTGCCATGCGAAAATCTGTTCATCCACCAAGGCGCGCGGGGCCTCGGTTACGCTTAAAGAGGCGGCGAGCAAGGCCTCTCCGCGTTCGGGACGCTCAGAGAGGCCCAAAAGCCAATCCGTGCTGACGCCAAGGGCCGCTGCACATTCCGCCGCCAATTGCGCATTGGGCAGGCGCGTTCCCCCCGATGCAAGGATTTGCGAGATCGTCGAGCGGTCAACACCGACCTGCCGGGCAAGGGCGCTTTGCGATAGCCCGCTTTCAAACAAGGAAAGCGACAGCCTGTCGCGAAAGAGGCCCGCCCGATCTCGTCTGTCTGATTTACGCTGCATTGTTGATTATTCTCATCAATGTTCGGTTTTTCTTGCGTGAATACAGACTAGCGCAACACCCTGCACAAGGCTAATGCTTCCGCAAGAAACAGGGATATCCAGATGCGGGCCAGCCAACAGAGTGACGGAAAAGCGGTTGCGCCCCAAGGGTTTGCGGCTGCGATGCGCAGACAGGAATGGCCCACGATTTGCCTTTTTATCGTTACGGCTGGGCTGTGGCTTTGGGCAACCTCCGGGCTTTATACGCTGTCGCCCTTGGCCGGAATTGTGCTGACGGGCCTCGCCATCACTCAGTTTTCATCCCTGCAGCATGAGGCTTTGCACGGCCACCCCTTTGCAAATCGTGTCTGGAATGAGGTTCTGGCCACACCCGCCCTTACGCTGACGGTGCCCTATCGGCGGTTTCGGGACACGCATCTGGCACATCACCATGACCCGGTTCTGACAGACCCTTACGATGATCCGGAAAGCAATTATCTGGACCCGGAGGTTTGGGCGCGTTTGCCCGTAGCGGTGCAAATCCTGCTGCGCTGGAACAATACGATGCTGGGCCGGATCACGATTGGCCCGATCCTTGGAAATGCGCTTTGGTTGCGGAATGAAGCGCGCCTGTTCGCGGCGGGGGAACAGGGCGTGCGGGGGGCCTGGGCGCTGCATTTGCTGGGTTTGGGGCCGGTGGTTCTTTGGCTTTGGGCCTCATCAATGCCTTTTTGGGCCTATCTGCTGGCCGTCTGGGTTGGGCATGGGCTTTTGAAGATCCGAACCTTTCTGGAACACCGCGCCCATGAGGCCGCGCGGGCGAGGACCGTGATCATCGAAGATCGTGGCCTGTTCTCCCTTTTGTTTCTGAACAATAATTTCCACGCTGTGCATCATTGCCAGCCCGGCGTCGCGTGGTATCGCCTGCCGGGTGTCTATCTGCGCGACAAAGCGCGGTTTCTGGCGCGCAATGAAGGCTACGCCTACCGAAGCTATGCGCAGGTGTTCCGCCTTTACGCCTTGCGCGCCAAAGACCCGGTTCCACACCCGCTTTGGCCTGCGCCCGAAGCCCTGAGGTCAAGCGATCCGGCGAAAGACCGGGTTCGGGCCTGAGTTGTCAAAGAAGGGCACGCCCTCATCCTTGTTTTGATCGCGCAAGATCGCGCCAACCTCGGCCAGAACGACTTCGGTGATAAAAGGCAAATCGAGGCTGCGGGCCTCGGTCAGGGCGATCCAGTGAAGATGCGACAACTCATCCGACGCGGCTGAGAAATCCTCCGGATCGCCATTGATCGTCGCCGCGCTGACCAGAAAAAAGCGCGCGTCAAAGCGCCGGGGCCTGCCGGGGGGTGTGATGGCCCGAAAGACAAAGCGCATCGCATCGGCGGCAGGGCGCAAGCCAAGGGCCGCAAAGCGTGCCCAATCTTCGTCCCGGTCGGGCGGGGCAGCGCTGGGCCAGTCCCCCGGCGTTCCCAAAAGCAGGCCGGTTTCTTCCCACAGCTCGCGTATTCCGGCGGCGGCCAGCGCGTCCGGGGCAATCGCACTGTCGAAGCGCAAACGGTCGGCGCAACGCTGGGGCAGGGCGGTTCCGAGGCTGACGCTGATGTCCGCGGGGTCCATCGCGCCACCGGGAAACACATATTTGGAGGGCATGAACGCCGCGCCTGCGCCGCGCTGACCCATCAGAACCTCAGGCGCGCCAGAGGGGCCGGGACGCCACAGGATCAGCGTTGCCGCCGGGCGGATGGCCGGGGCGGCTGTTGGGTCAGCCTCTTGCGCCAAAGCCGTGCATCCGTCTGGCCCATTGCATCGCGACGATAACCCCCTTCAACCGTGGCAACAAAAACAGCGACAAGCCGACTGTTCCCACCGAAAACATCGTGGCCAGCAGCATCGGATCGGGGCGGTATTTTGTAAAGACGTAAAGGATCAGCGGTGCCATCAAATGCCCTACGATCAAAATCGTCAGATAGGCCGGCCCGTCATCGGCCCGGTGATGGCTCAGGGTTTCATTGCAAACGGAACAGGTGTCGCGCACCTTGAGATAGCCGCGCAGCATCGGCCCCGCCCCGCAATTGGGGCAACGGCAATGCCAGCCGCGCCGCATGGCAGGGCCAATCGGGCGATCCTCGGTCTGGGGTGTGCTTTGGTCAGTCATGGCGCGGCTTTCTGGCATCAAGGGCATTTGGGCGGACAATCCTCTGCCCGGAAACGCCATTGCATAGCCCTTTCGCGCGCGAAAGTAGAGGCCGCTTTTCGCCCTTGCGTCCCGATGTCGCAAAAAAACGCCTGACCCGCGACGGAAACCCGGCGCTGCTCCGTTTGATTGGTATGAGGACGGGCAGACAGGCTTCCCGACCCGGCACAAAAGCAGGAGACTGACAATGACACCGAAAACCGTATTGAGCGTATTGACCGTGGCCACCCTTCTGGGCGCAAGCTTTGCGACAGTGTCCTACGCGGACGGCCCCCGCAAGGGCGGCGACCGGATGGGAATGGAGCAAGCGTTCAACTTCGAGGCGATGGACGCCGACAAGGATGGCAAGGTCACTCAGGCCGAAATTCAGGCCTTTCATGCCGCCAAGATCGCTGCCCTTGATACGAATGGCGATGGCAACATCAGCGCCGAGGAACTGACCGTTGGCCGCGAAGCCCGCAAGGCCGAACGCGCCGCCGAACGCAGCGCCCGGATGATTGAAAATCTGGACGCCAATGATGATGGCGTCTTGTCGATCGCTGAACTGGAAGCGCGCGGCGGCGACCGCGGCGAAGAGCGGATGGCGCGGATGTTCGATAAGGTCGATACGGACGATGACGGTGCGATTTCTTTGGCCGAGGCGGAAGCCGCAAAGAAGATGATGCACAAGCGTGGCAAAGGTCATGGCCACGGGGATCACGACTCGCGCGGGAACTGACCCCTCGTGACGATCCTCCGCCGCCCCCTTCTCCCCAAGGGCGCGGCGGGGGGATCTGGGCCACGGGGCTTGCTGGAGTGGGCAGGCCCCGTGACGCCAAGAGTGAACGCAATTGAACCAGACCGGAAATGCGGATAGCCCAATCAGATGGACATCGCCTGCGACCCAGATGCTGACCTGACCGATGACGCCCTTTTGGTGCTCTATGCCAATGGCGATCCGATGGCTGTCCGGGTCCTGACGGCGCGCTTGACGCCGAGGGCGCTGGCCTATGCTGCCCGCATGTTGGGCGGCGACCGCGCCGAGGCCGAGGATGTGACACAAGAAGCGATGCTGCGGCTTTGGCGCATTGCCCCGGATTGGCGTCAGGGCGAGGCGAAAGTGAGCACATGGCTCTACCGCGTTGTGACCAATCTGTGCACCGACCGGTTGCGCAAACGCCAAAGCCGCAAGGCCGTCACGCTGGATGAGGCCCCCGAGATCGAGGATGGCCATGCCGGTGTCGAGGCGGGGCTGATGGAACGGGATCGCATGGCCGCGCTGAACCATGCGCTGGAAACCTTGCCCGAACGTCAGCGGCAAGCCGTGGTGCTGCGCCATATAGAGGGGCTGACGAACCCCGAGATTGCAGACATCATGGAGATTGGTGTCGAGGCCGTAGAAAGTCTGACGGCACGGGGAAAACGCAGCCTCGCGGCTGCTTTGGCGGGCCAGAAACAAGAGCTTGGGTATGAGGAAGGACGCTAGGATGACCGATACCGATATCGACGATCTTTTTGCGATGGCGCGGGATGAGACGCCCAAACCCTCAGCCGCATTGATGGAGAGGGTCTTGGCCGATGGTCAGGCCTTGCAACCCCGCGCGCCCAGCCCGCTTCGGGCCAAAATTGCGCCGCAGCCCGGTTTCTGGTCGATGCTGCTGAGTGCGATCGGCGGCGGTGGCGGTTTGGCCGGGCTGACGACCGCAACGCTTGCGGGGCTTTGGATCGGGTTCTTTCAACCCTCCTCAGTCTCTGCGATGACCGATGTGATCTGGTCGGAGGGTGCGGCGGTCGATCTGGTGGAACTGATCCCCAGCTTTGATGATTTTCTGACAGAGGGCTAAGTGATGAAAGACCCGGCGACTGCTGCGAAATCCGCTTCGACGGTAACTGGAACCCGGCTTTGGGTGCGCGTCCTGCTTGGGCTGTCGCTTGCGGTCAATTTTGCCATCGCAGGGGTGGTTCTGGGGGCCGTTCTGCGGGGCAATGACCGGATGAGCGAGGTGCGCGAATTGGGTTTTGGTCCGTTCAGCCGTGCTTTGGATGAAGAAGACCGCCGGGCCCTGCGCCGTGCCTTTCTCGACAGTCAGCCTGATCTGAGAGACAGCCGTCGCCAGATGCGCAACGATATGCAGGCGCTTTTGGATGTGCTGCGGGCCGATCCCTTTGACCAAGGGGCCGCGCAAGCCGTGCTGGCCAATGGGACCGAACGCGGACGGGAGCGGGCGGAACTCGGTCAAAGGCTTATTCTGGAGCGTTTGACGGCCATGACGCAGGCCCAGCGGCAGGCCTTTGCGGATCGACTGGAATCGGGCCTCAACACCCGGTCCCACCGACCGGGGGATCGGCCTGACCGCGAAGAGGGGCGTCCCTGATACCGCCGCGCCTCCCGGACCTGGACAAAACCGCACCTTTGGGTGGGCTTTGTCCGGGACCGGGAGGTGTTAGGCTGCGGACTGGCTGATTGTGACCTTGTTTCGCCCCTCTGCCTTGGCGATGAGCAGCGCTTTATCCGCGCGATCAATCACTTGCGTCACATCCTCCGGCACCCAGCTTTGCGCCGAATTCCACAGGGCAAGCCCGGCAGAGGCTGTTATGCCGATGTGTTTTTGTCCGGGAAGGGCAATCGGCCCGGCGCTGATCGCGGCGCAAACCCGATCGGCGAGGCGGCGGGCGGTCGCCAGATCGGTCGCAGGCAAGGCGATCAGAAACTCCTCCCCGCCAATCCGGGCCAAAAGATCCTCACTGCGCAAAGCGGCGGCCATCCGCCGGGCGACCTCAACCAGAACCGCGTCGCCTGCCGGGTGGCCGAAAGCATCGTTGACCGCTTTGAACCGATCAAGATCGACGACCATAACGGCAAAGCTCAGCCCCGACTCGCCAGAGACTTTCGCTATTCCGGCCAATTGGCGCAGCGCATAGCGGCGGTTGAACAGCCCGGTCAACGGGTCGACCACCGCCAGCCGCAGCCCGTCGCGAACAGAGGCCCGCATGTGATCCGCCTCCCGTTTGCGGGCCAGCAACCGCTTGAGGCGCAACGCAAATTCACGCGCCGAGATGTCATGCGCCACAAAGTCATTCGCCCCAAGGTCATAGGCGATTGCCGCGTCACAGGGCTGGTCAGTGCTGCGCAGGATGCATATGGCCGCATTGCGCGTTTGCCCACGGCTGCGCAGATCGGACAGCAGTTGCAACCCGCCCAATCGGTCCGACTTCCCCGCCTCAATGATGAACACATCCGCAGGCGTGGCGACCGGCGGCTCATGCAAGGCCTGTTCGCGAGTCATCGTGCTGATCCGACCTTTCAGCTCAGGCTCCAGCTTGTGACGCCATTTCAAGGCAAGGTCGGGACGGTCGGTGATCAGCGCAAACCGGCCCGGATGTTCGAACGTATCGCCTGGTTCGGCCAAACCGAGCGCGCCTATGGTTGCGCGCCCCGCCTCAAACTCGGGCAGCCATTCGCGCCCCCGAAGGAGGTTCCGCATCCGGGCAAAAAGCGTTTGATCGTCGAGGGTTCGGGGAACAACATCATCCGCCCCTGCATCAAGCGCCGCGATCCGCGCCGCAGGATCAGAGTCGCGGGTGAGGACAATCACGGGGATCGTCGCCGTCGTCGGATCGGCGCGCAAGCTGTGCAACAGATCAATCACTGACATATCGGCCACTTGTGGGCCCAGCAGGATCAAGTCCGGTCGCGACAACCGGGCGGCGCGCAGGCAGCCCGCCCCGTCGCCCGCTGTAACAGGTTCATAGAAGGCCGCTGCAAGTTTGACCTTGTAGACGATGCGATTGGTCGCCACATCGTCAACAATAAGGATTTTGCCGGACATCGGTTGACTACCTGCTTGCCTGAAGGATCTGGTTTCCATGATTGTCGGGATATGGTTAAAAATTCCTTTCCAAGTTTGACTCATTCCCTGCAAATGCAGGAAATCTTACCGCCAAACGCGCCCTGATCAGAGGATTTCCGCCGATGCGTTCGCAAGACTCCGCCGAAGCCATTGCTTTGCAGGCCCTGTCCTGGCTGGCCTCCAATGATGAGGTGTTTCCGGTTTTTCTGGCGGCGACCGGGGCTGCCATCAAGGACTTGCCCTCAGCCGCGCAGGATCCGGCGTTTCTGGCCTCCGTTCTGGATTTTCTGGTGATGGAGGATGCTTGGGTCATGGGGTTTTGCGACGCGGCCTCTTTGCCGTATGAGGCCCCGATGCAGGCCCGCGCGGCGTTACCCGGCGGGGCCCAGTTGCATTGGACCTAAGCTTGCGTTGCAAAGCCCGCGCCGAAGCGTCATCCTCGCGCCGAGGCAAGCGCAGCTTAGGCACGAGGAACCAGAATGATCGACGGGGTGATTTTCGACAAAGACGGCACGTTGTTCGATTTTCGCAAAAGCTGGGGGGCTTGGTCTGTCCGACTTCTGGACAGTCTGGCGCGAGATGAGGCCCATGCAGAGGCCTTGGCGCAGGCGATCGGCTATGACCGCGCATCGCAGGATTTCTTGCCCCACAGCCCGGTGATCGCCGCCACGGCACTTGAGATTGCGGCGGAGTTGGTGCCATTTTTACCTGAGCTTTCTCAAGAGGATATCGCTGAACGGATGAATGCGATGGCCCATTCGGCGCGCATGGAGGAAGTGATCCCGCTGCGCCCGGCCTTGCTTGCTTTGCGGGAAATCGGCCTGCGGATCGGGCTTGCGACAAATGATACCGAGGCCCCCGCCAAGGCCCATCTGGCGGCGCATGATATTGTGGATATGTTCGATTTTGTCGCGGGTTGCGACTCTGGCCATGGTGCGAAACCCGCGCCGGGGATGCTTTTGGCCTTCGCAAACCAGCACGGGCTGACGCCAGCGCGCGTGGTCATGGTCGGTGACAGTCGTCATGATCTGATCGCCGGGCGGGCAGCCGGGATGCAGACGATTGCCGTGCTTACGGGGATCGCCACTTCAGAGGAGCTTGCGCCGCATGCCGATGCCGTCTTGCCGGATATTGGCGCATTGAAGGCATGGATCCTGGCCCGGCGCGCCACCTAAGCGAGGCTTGTTCTGAAAACGACATGTTTGCGTCGGGTTCCGAGTTCTCATTCCCTGCGCCATTGCGGCATCTTGAACACGAACGAGATGGCCCAAGGCAAAGGGAATGCAAAGATGACCGAGGATCAGGGGCGGCGTCGCCGCGCAGGTGGCCGGGCGGGCAATAAAACTCGCGCCGGAAGTGCTGCTGTCGATCAGATGCCTTGGCGCATTCCGGTAAACCCCGATCGCCCGGTCGAACCGTTGAACGAGGACGGTGTTGAGGCCATCCACCGCGGCGCGATGCGGATCCTCAAGGAAATCGGGATTGAGTTTCTGAACCCCGATGCGGTCGCGATCCTCAAACAGGCGGGGTGCATCGTTGATGGCACCAATGTCCGCATGGACGAGGCCTTTGTCATGGAAATGCTGGCCACCGCGCCAGAGAGTTTCACCATCACGCCGCGCAACCCGGACCGAGAGCTGGTGATCGGCGGCAAACATATGGTGTTTGTCAATGTCTCGTCCCCGCCCAACGCCTGGGATCTGGAGCGGGGCAAGCGGTCGGGTGATTTTGAGACCTTCCGCGAATTCATGAAGCTGACGCAATACTTCAACTGCATTCACATCGCTGGCGGCTATCCTGTTGAACCGATTGATATTCATCCCAGCGTTCGTCACCTTGATTGCCTGTTTGAGAAGCTGACGCTGACGGATAAAGTCGTGCACGCCTATTCCCTGGGCGCTGAACGGGTCGAGGATGTGATGGAGATGACGCGCCTTGCGGGCGGCCTGACCCATGCCGAGTTCGATGCAAAGCCGCGGATGTACACCAATATCAACTCGGTCAGCCCCTTGAAGCATGATTTCCCGATGCTGGATGGTGCGATGCGCCTCGCCAAGCGTGGCCAGCCTGTGGTGGTGACACCCTTTACCCTTGCCGGGGCGATGGCCCCGGTGACAATGGCGGGGGCCGTGGCGCTGAGCATTGCCGAGGCTTTGGCAGCGATTGCGCTTTTGCAATATATCAATCCGGGCTGTCCGGTTGCGATCGGGACCTTCACCTCCAACGTCGATATGAAATCCGGTGCGCCCGCCTTCGGGACACCGGAATACATGCGCGCCACTCAGATGACCGGGCAGATGGCGCGGCGCTACAAGTTGCCGCTGCGCTCATCGGGGGTTTGCGCGGCCAATATCCCGGACGGGCAGGCGATGTGGGAAACCTCCAACAGCCTGTGGGCGGCAGTCCAGTCCGGCACGAACATGGTTTATCATGCGGCGGGCTGGCTGGAGGGGGGGCTGATCGCCTCGCCCGAAAAGTTCATCATGGATTGCGAAGTCCTGCAGATGATCCAGCGCTATTTTGAAGAACAGACCTTCGCCACGACCGAAGAGGATATCGCTTTTGAGGCCATCAAAGAGGTGGGCGCGGGTGGACATTACTTTGGCTGCCAACACACGCAGGACCGCTATCAATCGGCATTCTACGCGCCGATGGTGTCGGATTGGCGCAACTATGAGGCTTGGCAGCAGGATGGCTCTGTCTGGACGCCAGAGCGCGCGCACCGGATCTACAAACAGATCCTTGCGGAATTCGAAGCGCCTGAGATGAATGGCGATGACCATGAGGCGCTGAGCCGTTTTGTCGCCCAACGCAAGCAGGAAGGCGGCGCCCCGACAGATTTCTGACGGGGTACCAGTGGGTTAACGGGATACCAGTAGGTTATTCGCCCATTTCGGCCAGCGCCGCTTCAATCCGGGACACGTCGATGGGGTTGTTCAATTCCCAGAACACGCGGCCTTTTGCCTCGACTTCAACGCAGGTCATGGGCGTCCCGTTTTCCAAAAACCGCAACTGCTCCAACCCCTCGTTGCGCTCCAGCACGCCCATCGGCCAGCCCTGATAGGCCGCAAGCGCCTGCGGGCGATAGGCATAGACGCCGACATGATGAAAGACCGGGATCGGATCTTGCACGCCGTCCGGGGTGAAAGGGATCACCTCTTTCGAGAAATACAGCGCGCGCATGGTGGCATCAAAGACAGCCGTTGTGCCGCCAACGCGGCCTTCGCGACGGTCTGCGCGCAGGTTTTCAACCGTCTGCGCGTCACAGCGGATCACCGGAGTGGCAGTTTGCGCGGCTGGATCGGCGGCCATCGCGGCGATCAGCGCCTCGACAAACCACGGTGGGGTCAGGGGCGCGTCGCCTTGCAGGTTGACGATCAGATCCGCCTCCAGCCCGGAGCGGGCCAGCGCATCGGCGCAGCGCATGGTGCCGTTTTCGCAGGTCTCAGAGGTCATGATGACCGAGGCCCCAAATGCTTCGGCGGCAACGCGGATGCGGTCGTCATCGGTGGCGACGTGAACCTCGGCCACGCCTTTCACGGCCATCGCGGCCTCCCAGCTCCGCTGGATCAGCGATTTCACGCGCCCGTCAGAACTGCGCAGCCCGACCAGAGGCTTGCCCGGATAGCGGGTCGAGGCATAGCGCGCGGGGATCAGGATGGTGGTTTTCATCTCGGAGACCTTTATTGAACGCCTGCGCGCAGGCAATCATGGATATGCAGGATGCCAAGCGGCCGGTTTTCGGGATCGACGACGAACAGAAAGGTGATCTTGCGGCTGTTCATCAGGGCCATCGCCTCTACGGCCAGCATCGTGGCTGGGGCGGTCAGCGGGGATTTTGTGGCCACTTCTATGGCGGTGCGGTCCATCAACCCGGCCATGTTGCGCCGCAGGTCGCCATCGGTGATTACGCCCAGCAAGACGCCGTTTTCGACGACACCCGCGGTTCCGAACCCTTTTTGGGTCATGGTCAAAAGGGTTTCGGCCATGGAGGTTTGCGGTGCGACCAGCGGCAAATCCTCACCGCCGCGCATCAATTGCGCCACGCGCGCCAGCCTTGCGCCAAGCCGTCCCCCCGGATGGAAGGTGCGGAAATGCTCTGGCTCAAAGCCGCGCCGCTCCATCAACGCGACGGCAAGGGCATCGCCGAGGGCAAGCGCCATCGTGGTCGAGGTTGTCGGCGCAAGGCCCATGTAGCAAGCCTCGGGGGCGGCGGGCAAAACCAGCGCGATATCAGCGGCCTGTGCCAAAGTGCTGCCGGGCCTGCCGCAGATCGCAATCAGCGGGATCGAGAACCGCCGCGTATGGGCGATCAGATCCCCCAACTCGGTTGTCTCGCCCGAATTTGACAGGGCGATCACGATATCGCTGGTGGTAATGGTGCCCAGATCGCCGTGGCTCGCCTCGGCAGGATGGACGAAATACGCAGGGCTGCCGGTCGAGGAAAAGGTCGCCGCGATCTTGCGGGCGATATGGCCCGATTTGCCGATCCCCGACAGGATTACCCGACCTTTGGCGCTGATGATCCGCTCAATCGCGGCGACAAAGCCGTCGGGAAGCGTCTGGGCCATGGCCAAAAGGGCGTCGCCTTCAATCGTCAGAACGCGGCGCGCGGTCTTTTGGATGGTGGCGGTATGATCGGTCTTCGGATCGCTTTGCATTGGGGTCCTATCGGCAAGGCGGGGCTTGGCGGGTCATATCGCGGAACGAGCGCGACGGAAAGGTTTAACGCTGCTCCGGCTTGACCTGCGCAGCCAAAGCGCGGAGGGATAGGCGACCGGGCCCCTTTTTGCCCCCCTGGTCCGCCACGGTGCTTTGCCGGGGCCTGAAAGTCAGATCGATGCGCCCTGCGTCCCTATCCGTTTCAAAACCCGCGTCCCTTTCGGAAGCAAAACCGGCGCTTGCCGTTGGGTGGATGCTGTGTTCCGGCCTTGCCTTCGTGGCGGTCACGGGGATCGTGCGCTATCTGGGAACGGATTTGCCCGCCGCGCAATCGGCATTCTTGCGGTTCGGATGGGGCGTTCTGTTTCTGGCCCCCGCCCTTTTCGCAACCCTTCGGGCCGGGATCGAGCCTGCCCTTTGGCGGCTATTGCTAGGGCGCGGCGCGATTCACACCTTGGCCGTGACCTGCTGGTTTTTCGCGATGGCGCGCATTCCGGTGGCCGAGGTGACGGCCATCGGCTTTTTGAACCCGGTGCTTGTAACCCTGGGGGCGGCGTTCCTTTTTGGAGAGAAGCTGGCCCTCCGGCGCATCGCGGCTGTGGTGCTGGCGGTTTGCGGTGCGTTGATCGTGCTGCGTCCCGGCCTGCGCGACCTTTCCTCCGGCCATTTGGCACAGATTGCGGCAGCCTTTTTCTTTGCGGGCTCCTACCTCTTTGCAAAGCGCTTGTCCCGAGACATGGGGGCAGGGGCCGTCGTGGCGCTGTTGTCGCTTTTGGTGACGCTGGGTCTGGCCCCGGTTGCGGCCTTTGTCTGGGTGCCGGTGACGGCCCATCAACTGGCGCTGCTGGCGGGGGTGGCGGGCTTTGCCACGCTTGGGCATTACTGCATGACGCGCGCCTTTGCGGCGGCTCCGATGGCCGTGACCCAGCCGGTGGTGTTTTTGCAACTGGTCTGGGCCACGCTGCTGGGGGCCTTGGTCTTTGGCGAAGGGGTCGATCTTTTTGTGCTGCTGGGCGGTGCGGTTATCATCGGGTCGGTCAGCTACATCACGTGGCGCGAATCCGTTCTCAAGCGTCGTCGCCAGACGCCGCCTCCCGAGGCCACGCATCTGTAGCGCTTCTGCTTGTTGTCACGAAAGTGCAAGAATTGTGGCAACTTTAAGGCGATGCGACCAATGTGCAACACAAGTCCATGGGCCCGGTTCATTGTTTAAACTGAGAGGGTTGCGGGGCTGGATTAATCCCAAGCGGCGGATGTACGGTAAAAGCTGTTCAAAACAGACTTGTTGGAAAATGACATGCTGAAAGCTTTGGCAGCGGCCTTGATCGCGGCTCTTCTGGTGCCCACGACCACCTATGCGCAAGAGCGAGTGACCCTGGGGTTCGGTCGGCTGTTCAGCAATGACGGCATTGGCGACGGCGATGATCGTTGGCGCACGGGGTCTTACACGGTGAGCCTGCTGCGCGGCCAGCGCTGGTCGGGAACCGCCCCTGACCAGTTCGGAGAGTTGCTTGAGTTTCGGCTTGGGGCCGAAACCATTGCCCCGGCCAATCTGCTTGTTCCGGCAGCCAATGACCGGCGCTATGCCGGTATTCTGACGCTGGGGGTCAATACGCATTTCGCACTAGCGGGGGGCGAGGCCCGCCTTGGCGCGGCTTTGGCGGTGCTTGGCCCGCAATCCGGGATCGGCTCTTTGCAGAAATCTTTGCATTCTCTCTTGGGCCAGACCAACCCAAAGGCCAGCTTGGATGAGCAGCTTGGAAACCAGCTTATCCCAACAGTTTCAGCAGAGTACGGGCGTGACTTCGCGCTTGGGGACCGGGCGCGGTTGCGCCCCTTTGCCGAAGCCCAGGCCGGGATCGAGACCTTCGTTCGCGTGGGCGGCGATCTGACGGTGGGCATGTTTGGCGCGGGTGCCTTGATGCTGCGCGATACCACGACGGGCCAACGCTATGTCGGGATCAGGTCGGTCAGCGGCCCTGCGGTCAGTTTCACGATGGGGGCGGATGTGGCACGGGTGTTTGACACGGAGTTGTTGCCAAAGGGTGGTCAGGTAGAGGCCTCTGATACGCGGACGCGTCTGCGCGCGGGTCTGCACTGGAAGGGCGAAACCTCGGAAGTGTTTTACGGCGTCACGCGTCTGGGCAAAGAGTTTGAGACCCAGCCAGAGGCGCAATACCTTGGCAGCCTGAACCTGAGCATTCGCTTCTAACACGTTGTTTTAAAGAACTGTTGCGCGAATGTCATAGCCGCGCCGGGCGTAGCCTGCTACATGTAGTTGCATAATGGCGATCAACGCCAAGAAAACGAGCAGGTAAATCAGGCAATGATAACGGGCTTTGGGGGCACGTTCGTCATCTCTTGGTCACAAACCGAAACAGATGGCCTGAAGGCCGCACCATTGGATGTTATCGCTGTCGGCGCGTCTTGGCGCTGGACGGGGGAGCCGGTGCGCGTCGATGGGGCACAGGGTTTGCTGACATTGCAGGGTGCAGAAGGGGTTGCGGACATACGGAAGCGGGCGGCGCGCATGGTGCGTCGTTTGATTGGGGCAGCTTTACTGCCGGGCGGCGCGCCATTGGCGGAAGACCCCGGCGACGACGATCTGGACTGCGCGGACCAAAGCTTCATGGTCACAGATGGTCAGCACAGCTATATGGCGACCGTGATTGAGGTGCCGGACACCGGCTCTCGGCTTGTCATGTTTCTCGACAAGATGCCGCCATCGGATCGCGATCTGTGGATTGTGCGGCATATGATTGACCCTGCGCTGCAACCTTTTGGGGCGAGGGCCTCGGGCGGCGTGATCTGCTTTGTTCCGGGCACGAAGATTGCCACGGCAACGGGCAACCGCCTTATTGAGGATCTGCGCCCCGGTGACTGGATTCAAACCAAGGACAATGGTCAGCAGCAGGTGCTTTGGTCCGGCCGCAAGCGGATGTCGGGTGCGCGGCTCCATGTCATGCAGCATTTGCGCCCCATTCGGTTCCGCGCCGGAGCTTTGGGCATCGGTCGCCCGGAAGAGGATCTGATCGTCTCTCCGCAGCACAGAATGATCCTGCGTGGCCCGGCGTCGCGGGCGCTGTTCAACGCGGATGAGGTATTGGTCGCTGCAGAAGATCTGATCAATGATCATTCGATCTGCGTCGATTATCATCTGCGCGAGGTCACCTATATTCACATCCTACTGGAACGGCATCAGATCATCTGGGCCAATGGGCTGGAAACCGAGAGCTTCCACCCCTCCAACACGGCGCTTGAGGCTGTGGCCGAGGATCATAAAGCGGGCTTGCTGGAGGTTCTTCCGGCCCTGCGCGACAATCCAGACGCTTACGGCGACTACGCCCGCCGCAACCTCTCTCGGTCAGAGGCCGCGATTCTGCGGCATGATCTGGCTGCGTAAAGCGAAGCGGCACGCGGGATATGCGTAAAGCGAAGCGGCACGCGTTTCAGGCGTTAAGCGGTTGACACCCCTTCGGCGCGCTGTATAAGCCCGCCTGTCCCCGGATTTCGTCCGGGGCTTTTCATTGGTGTTGGTGGACCCGGCGACGGGAAACCTGTCACCCGCGATCCTTCGGGGTCAAGGGGAAGGACAACGCCCTTCCAATCCGGCCAAGCGGCCTTGCCGCAAAACCGGAAACGCAAACGAAGGAGATCAGCCGTGACCAAACGCACGTCTGCCAAGTATAAAATTGACCGCCGTATGGGCGAAAACATCTGGGGCCGTCCGAAATCCCCGGTTAACAAGCGTGAATACGGCCCCGGCCAGCACGGTCAGCGCCGCAAGAACAAGCTGTCGGACTTCGGGACGCAGCTGCGCGCCAAGCAAAAGCTCAAGGGCTACTATGGCGACCTGACCGAAAAGCAGTTCCGCAAGATCTACGGTGAGGCCGAGCGCGTCAAGGGCGACACCGGCGAGAACCTGATTGGTCTGCTGGAGCGTCGTCTGGACGCCGTGATCTACCGCGCGAAATTCGTGCCGACCGTATTTGCGGCCCGTCAGTTCGTGAACCACGGCCACATCACCGTGAACGGCGCCCGCGTCAACATTGCGTCCTACCGCGTCAAGGAAGGCGATGTCATCGCGATCCGTGACCGCTCCAAGCAATTGGCGATCGTTCTGGAAGCCGTGGCTTTGGCAGAGCGTGACGTTCCGGACTATCTGGAAGTCGATCACTCCAAGATGACCGCGACTTTCGTACGCACCCCGACCTTGGGCGATGTGCCGTACCCGGTTCAGATGGAACCGAACCTCGTCGTCGAATATTACGCAAAGAACTGATCCCTTTCGGGACAGAGCTTTGTGTTCAATCTGTCAAAAGGCCGTCGGGAGTTCCGGCGGCCTTTTGCGTTGCGTTCCCCCCGTTGTCGGGGCCGGAGTGGTATTCGCGCCACCCTGCGGCAAGGTTTCGCAAAGATGACGCTGGTGCAACACTCGCTCTGCCGCTAGAACGCGGCCTGCAAGTTGGAGATGACCCATGAGCGATGCAATCCGCCCGCAACCCGGCATTCTGGATATCGCCCTGTATGAAGGGGGTGCCGCGCCGAGCGGCGCGATGACCAATGCCGTCAAGCTGTCGTCGAACGAGAACCCGTTTGGCGCCTCTGACAAGGCCAAGGACGCCTATTCCCGCGCCGTGCATCAATTGCATCGCTATCCCTCGACGGATCATGCGGCCCTGCGGACGGCAATTGCCGATGTTCACAAGCTGGATGCCGCGCGGGTGATCTGTGGTGTCGGCAGCGATGAAATAATCCATTTCCTGTGTCAGGCCTATGCCGGGCCGGGGGATGAGGTGCTGTACACGGAACATGGCTTTCTGATGTACAAGATCTCGGCCCTTGCGGCGGGGGCCACCCCCGTTGAGGTGCCAGAGCGGGAGCGGACAACCGATGTCGCAGCCCTTCTTGCCGCTTGTAACGAGCGCACCAAGCTGGTGTTCATCGCAAACCCCAACAACCCGACCGGTACCATGATCAGCGCCGCCGAAGTGGCGCAGCTGGCCGAAGGTCTGCCACCGCAGGCCATTCTGGTGCTGGACGGGGCCTATGCGGAATATGTCGATGGCTATGACGGCGGCCTGTCGCTGGTCGAGGCGCGCAGCAATGTCGTGATGACGCGCACCTTCTCGAAAATCTACGGCTTGGGCGGCTTGCGGATCGGTTGGGGCTATGGCCCCAAGGCGATCATAGATGTGCTCAACCGGATCAGGGGGCCGTTCAACCTGTCAAACGCGCAGTTGGAGGCCGCCGAGGCCGCCGTCCGCGATCAGGAATTTGTCACGCGCTGCCGGACGGATAACGCCCGGATGCGCGCTTGGCTGGCCGAGGCTTTGGCCGAACTTGGCGTGCCGTCAGATACGTCCTTGGCGAATTTCGTGCTGGCCCGCTTTGCCGACCCGGCCGAGGCCGAGGCCTGCGACGCCTTCCTGCGCGAGCAAGGGCTGATTGTGCGGCGGGTGTCGGGCTACAAGCTGCCGAATTGCCTGCGGATCACCGTGGGCGACGAAAGCTCCTGCCGCCGGGTGGCTCATGCGGTTGCCCAGTTCAAAGGGATGCGGTGATGGCTGCGATCTATGATCGTGTGGCCCTGATCGGGCTGGGGTTGATCGCCTCGTCCATGGCCCATGCGATGCGCCAGAACGGCTTGGCCAATGAGATCGTCGGCCATGCCCGATCCCCCGAAACCCGCGCAACCGCGCTGGAACTCGGCATCTGCGACGCGGTGTTCGCCACGGCGGCTGAGGCTGTGGCCGATGCCGATCTGGTTGTTCTTGCGGTTCCGGTGGGGGCCATGGGCGATCTGGCGGCTGAAATTGCCCCGCATCTCAAGCCGGGGGCGACGGTCACGGATGTGGGGTCTGTTAAACAATCGGTCATCGCAGCCGTTGCCCCGCATATGCCCGAGGGCGTGCATTTCGTGGCCGGGCATCCGCTGGCCGGGACAGAGCATTCCGGCCCGCGTGCGGGCTTTGCCGCGCTGTTTCGCAACCGCTGGTGGCTTTTGACTCCGGATGAGACGACAAACCGCGCCGCCGTGGACCGGTTGCGCGCGCTTTGTGTCGCGATGGGGGCCAATGTTGATGAGATGGACGCAGCCCATCACGATCTGGTCCTTGCAGTCACCTCGCATACGCCGCACCTGATTGCCTACACGATGGTGGGCGTGGCGGATGACCTTGGCCGCGTCACCGATAGTGAAGTGGTGAAATATTCTGCCGCGGGCTTTCGGGATTTCACGCGGATCGCGGCCTCGGACCCGGTGATGTGGCGCGATGTTTTCTTGACCAACAAAGACGCCACGCTTGAGATTCTGGGCCGCTTCACGGAAGAGCTGTTTGCCTTGCAAAGGGCGATCCGGCTGGGCGATGGTCAGCATCTGCAAGAGTATTTTACCCGCACCCGTGCAATCCGCCGGGGCATTATCGAGGCGGGGCAAGATACAGCCGCCCCCGATTTCGGGCGCGCGCCCAATGCGGATCTTGGCCAAAAGCCCGGCCTCGCGCCCAAGTCCGACGGCTGACGATGCGCGCGGTCTTGGTGTTCGGTCTGGTGATGGGGCTGGCGATACCAAGTTTTGCGCAGTCTTCCTCGGTGCGACCGATGCCGCGTCCGGACCATATGGGCGCCCCACCGCCGGCGCTAGCGCCGCCCCAGACAGCGGCCCCGGCGGTTGCCGTTCCTGACCCAATGGGACGGGTGAAGCCCCGCCCGCGGCCTGATAGTCGCGCGCAACAAGCTGCCGTGCAAACCATCGCCCTTTCCGGGATGCGCTCTGTCCGCCCGCAACCCCGCCCGGCTGACGCCCCGAGCGCTGTGCGCAAGGGCGGGTTTCTGGGCGGTCTTTTTGCGCGACCCGCCGCAATGCGGCCGCCGCCTGAGGGGCCAAGCGCGCTCAAGGGGTCGGTCTGTGCTGACCCATCGATCCGGGGGGAGACCCTTGCGCCGATCCTTGGGAAATCCGATGGCTGCGGCATTGCTGAACCTGTGCGCGTCCGTGAAATTGAGGGC
>JAQWYA010000139.1 GCA_029254215.1 Pseudorhodobacter sp.
GGGCGCAGCTTTTTGCGAAAGAACGAGATCGGGTCGGCCTTTGTGTCAACGATCACCACCACGTCCCGCTCTGCAAGTGCTGCGGCATCTTCGGACAGAAGTTCCAACTGGCGCGCAAAGGCCGGATCATTCGGGCTGTCGGCAAAGACAAGGACGGGCCGCTTGATCCACAGAAACTCTGCCATGGTGACGCCATGCGCTTCCATGACGACAAGGGGTTCGCGGTCTTGCGCCATGGCGCTGATCGGGAAAAAGACAGTCACAAGAAGTATGTAAAGCGATTTCATAGGGCCTCCGTTCCTTCACATATAGGATGGCGCTGCCCCAAACCAAAGCAAGATCCCCAAAGAGCCGCGCTCTTTGTCGCAGATAAGGACGAACACCATGGCCGATGGCAAGCATGACCCGATCGAAGACTGGCGCGCGATTGCGCAAAAAGAGCTGAAGGGCCGCGACCCGGACAGCCTGACCTGGGAAACGCTGGAAGGCATCCGCGTGAAGCCGCTCTATACCGCCGCCGATACCGAAGGCCTGCCGCATATGGGCGGCGTGCCGGGCAAGGGGCCGTTCACGCGGGGCGTAAAGGCCACGATGTACGCGGGCCGCCCCTGGACGATCCGCCAATATGCGGGCTTTTCCACCGCCGAGGAAAGCAACGCCTTTTACCGCAAGGCGCTGGCCGCCGGGCAGCAGGGCGTCTCGGTTGCCTTCGATCTGGCTACCCATCGCGGCTATGACAGCGACCATCCGCGCGTTGAAGGCGATGTCGGCAAGGCGGGCGTGGCCATCGACAGCGTTGAGGATATGAAACTTCTGTTCGATGGGATCCCGCTGGACAAGGTCAGCGTGTCGATGACGATGAACGGCTCGGTGATCCCGATCCTCGCGAATTTCATCGTGACGGGGGAAGAGCAGGGCGTGTCGCGCGATTTGCTGTCAGGCACGATCCAGAATGACATTCTGAAGGAATTCATGGTGCGCAACACCTATGTTTTCCCGCCCGAACCCTCGATGCGGATCATCGCGGATATCATCGAATACACCGCCGCCGAGATGCCGAAGTTCAACTCCATCTCCATCAGCGGCTATCACATGCAAGAGGCGGGCGCGAACCTCGTGCAGGAACTGGCCTATACGCTGGCCGACGGGCGCGAATATGTGCGTGCGGCGATTGCGCGGGGCATGGATGTGGATGCTTTCGCGGGGCGGCTGTCGTTCTTCTTCGCGATCGGGATGAACTTCTTTATGGAGGCGGCCAAGCTGCGCGCCGCGCGCCTGCTCTGGCACCGGATCATGTCGGAATTCGCGCCGAAAAAGCCGGGCTCGCTGATGCTGCGGACCCATTGCCAGACCTCGGGCGTGTCCTTGCAGGAACAAGATCCCTATAACAACGTCGTTCGCACCGCCTATGAGGCGATGGCGGCGGCCCTTGGCGGCACGCAAAGTCTGCACACCAATGCCTTGGATGAGGCCATCGCCCTGCCCACCGAATTCAGCGCCCGGATCGCCCGGAACACCCAGCTGATCCTGCAAGAGGAAACTGGCGTCACCAAGGTCGTCGATCCGCTCGCGGGGTCTTACTATGTTGAAAGCCTCACCGCGCAGCTGGCCGAAGAGGCGTGGAAGCTGATCGAGGAGGTCGAGGAAATGGGCGGTATGACCAAGGCCGTGGCCTCGGGCATGCCCAAGCTGCGGATCGAGGAAACCGCCGCGCGTCGTCAGGCGATGATCGACCGTGGCCAAGAGGTGATTGTCGGTGTCAATAAATACAAGCTCGACAAGCAGGACCCGATCGACATCCTCGATATCGACAACGTTAAGGTGCGGGACGGCCAGATCGCCCGGCTGACCAAGATGCGCGCGACCCGCGATCAAGCGGCCTGCGATGCGGCTTTGGCCGAATTGACCCGCCGCGCTGCGGAAGGCGGCAACCTTCTGGAAGCGGCGGTTGACGCTGCCCGCGCCCGCGCAAGTGTCGGAGAGATCAGCATGGCTATGGAAACCGTCTTTGGCCGCCACCGCGCCGAGGTCAAAACCCTCGCCGGGGTCTATGGGGCCGCCTATGAGGGCGACGCGGGCTTTGCCGCCATTCAGGCCGATGTGGAGGCGTTTGCCGAGGCCGAAGGCCGCCGCCCGCGGATGCTTGTCGTGAAGATGGGGCAGGATGGCCATGACCGGGGTGCCAAGGTGATCGCCACCGCCTTTGCCGATATCGGCTTTGATGTCGATGTCGGCCCGCTGTTCCAGACCCCGGAAGAGGCCGCGCAGGACGCGATCGACAATGACGTGCATGTGATCGGGATTTCCAGTCAGGCCGCAGGGCATAAGACCCTTGCCCCTAAACTGGTGGCAGCCCTGAAAGAGGCCGGCGCGGGCGATATTCTGGTGATCTGCGGCGGCGTCATTCCGCAGCAGGATTACGAGTTCCTGTATAACGCGGGCGTGAAGGCGATTTTCGGGCCGGGCACCAATATCCCCGATGCGGCCCGCGATATCCTGCGCCTGATCCGCGAGGCGAAGGGCTGATCTGATCCCTGAAACGGCAGAAGGGGGCGTTGTGGCCCCCTTTTTCGTGCCGTCCGTTTTCTGCGGGTCCGCCTAAAGCTCGATTTCCCCCTCCGCCAGCGGCCTTGGCGGGCTGAAGGGTGGCGCGTCGGGTTTGCGCCGCAGGATGATATCGCCGTTAGGCAGTTGCTCGGGCGCCTGATAGTTGCGGATGTCACCGATCATCGCGGCCAGATCGCTCAGGATGGGTTTGAGGTCGTCCAGCGCGTCGGTCATGTCCTTCAGCGCGGGTTCCATATCGTTGCGCAGCCCCTTGAACAGCAGGCCAAGCCCTTCTTCAATCAGGCCAAGGCCGTCTTTTTCGGGGGGCGGTGTTTCCTGCGCATGGGCGGGCAGCGCGCCCAGCGAGAGGCTGGCGCAGAGAAGAAGGCCGGGGAGTCTGAGGTCAGGTTTCATCTTCATCCCCTTCATATGGGAAGGCGCTGCCCGTGTTTCCAGTGCCCGAGTTTTCAGTGCCGGGGGCGCCGCCCATTGCGGGGCCAAGCGCCAAATCCAGCGTGACTGGGAAGTGATCGGAGGCTGTCAGCAGTGCCTCACGCAACTCCGGGATGCGCCAGCAGGTTGGGTCATCCAGCGGGTGCCAGATCCGCCACTCGGGCGAGTGCCGCGCAAGGTTCGGGGAAATCATGATGAAATCCAGCAGCGCGCCGAAATAGCGTTTCTGCACCTTGTGATAAAACCGCGCGGTGGTGGGCGTCATGCCAACCCGTTGCCCCAAAGCCATCTGGGCATGGGGTTCGATCATCTGGCGGTCAGAAGCCGCATCGGCCCCCAGCACCAGTTCCACCCCGGAATGGCCGAACAGCTTTTCATACTCGTCCAGCCCCGGACCATCGTTGAAATCCCCCATCAC
>JAQWYA010000145.1 GCA_029254215.1 Pseudorhodobacter sp.
ATGATGGGCACCGGTGAGGCCGAGGGCGAAGATCGCGCCGTTCAGGCCGCCGAAAAGGCCATCGCCAACCCGCTTCTGGATGAAATTAGCCTCAATGGCGCCAAGGGCGTGCTGATCAACATCACCGGCGGCTATGACCTGACTTTGTTCGAGCTGGACGAGGCCGCGAATATCATCCGCGAAAAAGTGGATCCGGACGCGAATATCATCGTTGGCTCGACGCTGGATACGACGATGGAAGGCTCGCTGCGCGTGTCCGTTGTGGCCACGGGCATTGACGCCAATATCGCTGCGCGTGCCGAAGCGCCCGTTGCGCGTCGCTCGATGGCGGCACCGCTTCCGGCCAGCTTCACCGCGCCGGCCCCGGCTGCCGAGCCGGCGAAAGAGCCTGCTCGTGCGCCGCTTTCGGTATCCTCAGCCAAGATGACGCCCGCGCCGCGCCCTGCGCAGCCTGCCGCCCCGGCGCGCAGCCTGTTCGACGACGTGGAAGAGCAGACCCCCGCCGCGTTCCATGATGAACCAGAAGACGTTCTGGATGCCGCAGATGACCTGCCGCCGCCGGTTTACCGTCCCGCGCCTGCTCCGGCGCGCGACGTGGCCGCAGCACTTGAAGCTGACGCCGCAGGCTTTGTCGCCCCGCGTCCGCGCCCCACGGGCACACCGTCGCCCGAGGCTCTCGCCCGCTTGCAGGCTGCCGTCAGCAAAGCCCCCGCAGGCAAGCCCGCCGTTGCCCGCCCGGCCGCGGCTGCCCCTGTTGGCGCACGTCCTGCTCCGGCTGCCCCGGCCCCCGAGGCTGGCCGCCCGCGCTTTGGCATCGGCTCCTTGATCAACCGGATGGCAGGGCATTCCGATGCGCCCGCCGAGCGCAGCGCGCAACCGGCACGTCAGCAGCCCCGTGTCAGCAGCTATGAAGACGAGGCAGAGCTGAACGCTGATCAGGAACGGATCGAAATTCCGGCCTTCCTGCGCCGTCAGGCCAACTGAGGCCAGTCACATCTTGTGTTGAAAGGGCCCGCCTCTGCGGGCCTTTTATTTTTGAATATCAATGCTTTGGTTTTAGCTAGGCAAGGCTTCGCGCGTTTGTTGCGGCTCTGTTACATTAGGTCACAAAGAGTGAGTTGTTCTGCGGGGCTACCTAAATTACCTAAAATTCACCGGAATGCCGGATGGTTGCGTGTCACCAGACCCGACCAATAAGACCGAACAGGCAGTTGAGGGACCCATGCAACGCACGCTGAAATCAGAAGCGATCTTTACCGGAGTTGGCCTGCACAGCGGCCAGCCCGTTCGCATGGTGGTCAAACCTGCCTCTGCCGATTACGGGATCTGGTTTCGCCGCAGTGATGTAACCTCGGGCGATCCGATGATCGCCGCCCGCTGGGATGCAGTCGTCCAATCGCGCCTTTGCACGCTGGTCGCCAATGCCTCTGGCAACAGCGTCTCGACCATTGAACATGTGATGGCCGCGCTGGCTGGCTGCGGTATTCACAACGCCCTGATCGAGATTGACGGCCCCGAAGTGCCGATCCTTGATGGCTCTGCCGCGCCGTTTGTGGCCACCCTGCTGGCGCGCGGCCTGCAGGAGCAAGCCTCTCCGGTCCGGGCGATCCGCATCCTTCAGCCCGTCGAAGTGCGCGAGGGGGAGGCCTTTGCCCGCCTTGAGCCGTCCGAGATGATGGAAATAGATTTCCGCATCGATTTTCTGGACGCCGCCATTGGCCGTCAGGAAAAAACGCTGAACATGTCAAACGGGGCTTTCGTGCGCGAACTCTGTGACAGCCGGACCTTCTGCCGTCAGGCAGATGTGGATGCGATGCGCGCCAATGGCTTGGCGCTTGGCGGCAATCTGGAAAACGCCGTGGTTTTTGAGGGGGACCGGGTTCTGTCTCCGGGCGGCTTGCGCCATGCGGATGAGCCTGTTCGCCACAAGATGCTGGACGCTTTGGGCGATCTTGCGCTGGCCGGAGGCCCGGTTCTGGGCCGCTACATCGGCCACCGCGCGGGCCACGCCCTGACCAACCGTCTGCTTCGGGCTGTTTTCGCGCAGCATGGCGCTTGGGCGGTGGTGGATTGCAACGAACCGATGGGCTGCAAACTGCCCGGCGTCGGTGTTGTGCGGTCGGATATCCCGGTTCACTGCTAAGCATTGCCTTTTCGGTGCAAAGGCGTTTTGCGCACCGGATTTTTCTGTGCTAGGACAAACGAAAGGAAGGGCGCGCCAGCGGTCTTCAGTCGGAATATGGGGTAGGCGGAAGATGGCAGGCGTGAAAGCAGGCGCAGGTTTCCTGGGGGCGGCGGTCATCGCCTTGGCACTATCGGGCTGCGGCGGCGGAAATACCGAAGTTCCGCTTGATACGCTCACGGCAGAGCAGATTTTCAAGCGCGGTGAATTGTCTCTGGAGACAGAGCGCAAGCCGGATGAGGCGATTCGCCTTTTCTCGGAGGTGGAGCGTCTTTACCCCTATTCCCAATGGGCCAAGCGCGCGCTGATCATGCAGGCCTTCAGCCAGCACAAGGCCCGCAAGTACGAAGATGCCCGCGCCTCGTCGCAGCGCTTCCTTGATCTTTATCCCGGCGATGAAGATGCGGCCTATGCGCAATATCTTCTGGCGCTGTCGTATTACGACCAAATCGACGAGATCGGCCGCGATCAGGGCCTGACCTTCCAGGCCTTGCAGGCGATGCGCGATGTGATCGAGCGGTATCCGGACAGCGAATACGCCCGCTCTGCCATCCTGAAATTCGAACTGGCCTTCGATCATCTCGCCGGCAAAGAGATGGAGATCGGTCGTTATTACCTGCGCAAAGGCCAGTATACGGCGGCAATCAATCGCTTCCGCGTGGTTGTGCAGGAATTCCAGACCACGACCCACACCGCCGAAGCGCTTCACCGTCTGGTCGAAGCCTATCTGGCCCTTGGTCTGACCGATGAAGCGCAGACGGCAGGGGCCATTCTGGGCCATAACTATCAGTCCAGCCCCTTCTACGACGACAGCTACCGTCTCTTGACGGGGCAGGGCCTGTCGATGGAAGCGCAGGGCGAAAGCTGGCTGCGGACGGTCTATCGCCGGGTCATCAAGGGCGAGTGGCTCTGATAACGCCAGATCAGTCGGGGCGGGGCCATGCTGCGGGCGCTTGAAATACGGGATTTGCTGATCATTGACCGGCTGGAGCTTGCGTTCCAGCCGGGTTTGAACGTTTTGACAGGGGAAACCGGGGCGGGGAAATCCATTCTGCTGGATGCGCTTGGCTTTGTGCTGGGCTGGCGGGGGCGGGCGGAACTGGTGCGCGCCGGGGCCGAGCAGGGCGAGGTCACTGCCGTCTTCGATCTGACCCCCGATCATCCCGCGCGCGCCGTTCTGGCCGAGGCCGGGATCGTCGCAGAGGATGAGCTGATCCTGCGCCGCATCAACACCGCCGATGGCCGCAAGACCGCCTGGATCAATGACCGCCGCGCCTCGGGTGAGGTGTTGCGCGGCCTGTCGGAAACGCTGGTCGAATTGCACGGGCAACATGATGACCGGGGGCTTTTGAACCCGCGCGGCCATCGCCAGATGCTGGATGCTTTTGCAGGGCTGGATCTGACTGCGGTGCGGGCAGCTTGGGGGCAGGTTTCCAAAGCCCGCCGCGCCAAATCCGAGGCAGAGGCAGCGCTTGCAGCGGCCAAGGCCGAGGAAGACTATCTGCGCCACGCCGTGGCCGAGTTGGACAAGCTGAACCCCGAACCCGGCGAAGAGGCAAGCCTTGATGCCCGTCGCCGCCAGATGCAGGCGGCTGAAAAGATTCGCTCCGACATTGCGCGCGCCCATGCAGCCCTGTCCGAACAGGGGGCAGAGGCGCTTTTGGGCGATGCGACGCGCTGGCTGGAAGGGGCGGCTGACCGGGCCGAGGGGCGGCTGGAGGGGGCTTTGGCAGCCCTTGGCCGGGCAATGGTCGAACTTTCTGAGGCTCAGGCGGGGGTAGAAGACTGCCTTCAAGCCCTCGATTTCAACCCGGCGGAGTTGGAACAGCTCGAAGAGCGGCTGTTTGCGATCCGGGCGCTGGCGCGCAAACATGGGGTTTTGCCCGATGATCTGGGTGGTTTTGCCGATGATTTGCGCGTCCGGCTCAAGGCCTTGGATCAGGGCGCGGGCAACCTTGCCGCCCTTTCCAAAGCGTTGACAGAGGCCGAGGCGCAATATAGCCGCGAGAAATCCGCCCTCAGCGCCCGCCGCGTGGCCTCGGCCCGCGCGCTGGATGCCGCAATGGCCGCAGAGCTTGCGCCGTTAAAGATGGAACGCGCTGTATTCGAGACGCGGGTAGAGCCGGGTGAGGACGGCCCTGAGGGGGGCGATCTTGTCGCCTTTACCGTTGCGACCAACCCCGGCGCGCCCGCAGGGCCGCTGAACAAGATCGCCTCTGGCGGGGAATTGTCGCGGTTTCTGCTGGCGCTCAAGGTCTGTCTGACGGGGGGCACGCCCGGCCTGACGCTGATCTTTGACGAGATTGACCGCGGCGTGGGCGGGGCAACCGCCGATGCGGTGGGGCGCAGGCTTGCGGCGCTGTCGGCCTCTGCGCAGGTGCTGGTTGTCACCCATTCGCCGCAGGTTGCGGCCCTTGGGGCGCATCATTGGCGGGTGGAAAAGCGGGTGCAGGACGGGATGACCACCTCGACCGTGACGGCGCTTGCGCCGGATCAACGGACCGAGGAAATCGCCCGGATGTTGGCCGGCGACACCATTACCCCCGCCGCCCGTGAGGCCGCAAGGGCGCTGCTGGCTGGGTGAAGATCAGGCCTCAACCGCGCTGAATTGCAGGGATTCCGCCTGCCAGCCATCGCTTCGCCGCGTCAGAACGGCAATCACCATCGCGCCGACCCGGCCCATGTCGCTACCCTCGGCATCAATCAGCCCGGACAGCACAAAGCGCTGATAAAGGATCGAAGTTTCGGCGCTGATCGGGCGTTGCCGCGACTTTCCCGTCACCAGCCGCGACTTGCTGAAAACGCCGCTCATCTCGCCTTTGAGCAGGGCAATGATCGCTTTGCGGCCATCTGCAAACCCGCCCGTGAGGCTCAGAAAGCTGGCATCCTCGGCCATCAGGGCGGCCAGCCCGTCGGCGTCGCGCGCGCCCCAAAGCTGGCCAAAGCGACGTGCGAACTCTTCGGGGGTTTCCAGAACAGTGGTCATCCTACGCGCACCATCTTGCCGGGGTTCATCAGGTTCTTGGGGTCCAGCGCCGTCTTGATCTGGCCCATCACATCCCAAGCAGGGCCATGTTCCGCCGCCATCAACTCCAGCTTGCCAAAGCCAATCCCATGTTCGCCGCTGATCGTGCCGCCCAAGGAGAGCGCCCGTTCCGCCATCCGCAGCGACAAGCCCTTCGCGGCCTGCATTTCAGCGGCGTTTCCGGGTTCTACCAGCAGGATCGCATGAAAATTGCCATCGCCCACATGGCCCAGAATGGGGCCGGGTATGGGGCTTTCGGCAATATCGGCGCGGGTCGCCTCCACCGCCTCGGCAAGGTGCTTGATCGGGACGCAGACATCGGTGACCAGCGCCGTGGCCCCCGGTCGCAGCGCGAGGATGGCGGGATAGGCATTGTGGCGCATCTTCCACAGACGGGCCCGGTCTTGCGCAGCCTCGGCCCATGTAAAACCGGTGCTGCCCCAATCGGCGGCAATCTCACCAAAGCGTTCGGCCTGTTCTTGCACACCAGCGGGGGAGCCGTGAAATTCCACCATCAGATGCGGGGCGGCAGGCATATTGACCCCGGCGGCCCGGTTACAAGCCGCCACCGAGTCGATATCCAGAAATTCGATCCGCGCCATGGGGATACCGCTTTGGATCGTCTCAATCACACATTCCACCGCGTCGCTGATCGCGCCAAAGGCGCAAACCGCCGCTGAAACGGCCTCTGGCTGGCCGTAGAGCCGCAGCGTCAGCTCCGTCACAAGGCCCAAGGTGCCTTCCGAGCCAACCATCAGCGCAGTCAGATCATAGCCCGCCGAGGATTTCCGCGCCGCCGTTCCGGTGCGGATCACCCGCCCATCGGCCAGCACCACTTCCAGCGCGCGAACATTGTCGCGCATCGTGCCATAACGCACGGTTGTCGTTCCGGAAGCGCGGGTCGCGCACATGCCACCAAGGCTGGCATTGGCACCGGGATCGACCGGGAAAAACAGCCCCGTTGCGCGCAATTCTTCGTTCAGACGTTCCCGTGTTATGCCGGGCTGCACGGTGCAGGTCATATCCTCGGCACTGACCGAGAGCAGCTTGTCCATCCGCGCGAAATCCACGGTGATCCCGCCCCGCAGCGCCAAGGCGTGCCCCTCCAGCGAGGTGCCCGCCCCCCAGCCGATCATCGGCACATCATGGGCTGCGCAAATCCGGGCGATGGCGGCCACCTCGGCCGTGGTCTCGGGAAAGGCGACGGCATCGGGCAGGCCCGCCGCGACATGGGTCTCGGACTGCCCATGTGTGGCGCGCAGGGCGTGGGTCTGGTTGAGCCGCTCGCCCAGAAGGCTGGACAGCGCGGCAAGAGCTTCGGGCGGGGTGGGCATGGCTGTCTCCGGCGTTTGGCGCAAACTAGCGAAGCTGGCCCGTCAGGGAAAGGCGCTATCCGGTTTGGGGGCAAGGGCTGCGAGAGCCGGCGCAAGATCGCCGTAGCCGGTAAAGCGCCGCTCATAGGCAAGGCCCAGCCGGGCGGCGCAAGCCTCTGCCTTGGCGTCAAGGGCAGGGTTGTTGGTTTGGGCCTGATAGACCAGCTTGGTGTAATTGCCGAAATACATGTCGCGCAGGCTTGGGTGCCGATCCAGCCCCATCGGTTTCCACACGAAAGCATCGAATTGCCGGACAAGAAAATCTGTCAGATAGAAGGCTGTGAATTCCTCCTCTGCCAGCTTTTCAAACTTCGCATTTCCTTCAAAAAACGAATAGCAATGCGGGCCTTCGACCATCTCGACGCCCAAGGATTTGCATTTTTCGAACAATAGGCCGCCGGTGCCGCAGTCAGCGTAAACAATGAAGATTTGCGCGTAGCTGTCTTTATGCTCCAGTACCGCAGCCTCAACGGCGGCGGGGATGCGATCGGGCCAAAGGTGCAGGTTCGCGGGCAGGCATTGCAGATCAAGATGCGCCCAGTTGTTCATCGCTTTCAGAGCGAGGATTTCATGCGCCAAGGCCCCACAGGCGATCAGCAGAACGCGGCCAGAGCCTGCAGGGGCAAGCCCCGCCTCGGTCAGCATCTTGTCTTCGGGTGGCGGGGTCATCGCCGTGCCATCCAGAGCCGGAGCGCAAGGGCGGCCAGCGCGAAGGCAAGACCCAGTGCTGCAATGGGCAGGCCCAAAGCATAGGCCGCCAGAACCGTGGCCCCGCCGGCAAAAAGGGCGATCAGCACAAGGGTTACGATCAATCGGGCAGGCTGGCGCGCGCGCATGGGGCAAGGGCTTTCACAATTCTCTCCCGCCAATCTATGCTCCCGCAGGCCCGCTGCCAAGGGCTGGTTCCAAGGGCGGACGCCAAGAGCTGACGTCTGTCGCGTTTTCTCATGCGGGAACAAGGGCTTTGCGGCCAATGTTGTCACGCGGATTGAAGCCGCGCCGCACCGCGATCACCGCCAGCGGGAAGGCCACGCCCGACACCAGATCGACCAGATAATGCCCGCCATAGATCGGCGTCGCGGCAATCATGATCAGCGCGTAAGTCGTTGCGGGCAGAAACAACCATGTGCGCCAGAAGGCGGCGATGATCAGCACGCCCGAGGCTGTGTGGAAGGATGGAAACGCCACCAGACCGGGCAGGACCAGCGGGTCCAGCAGGACCGAGGCGTTGGCCGTATCGCGCAGCCGCTCCATATGCGGCACATGCAGGATGCCGGGCATTTCGGTGAAGTTCGGATAGGCGCTGATATCGGGGATCAGAAACATCACCGCCGCCTTGGCCGGAAAGGCCACGCCCACGATGATGCATGCAAGTGCTGTGTAAAAGAAGGTCTCGACGAAAAACCGCGCGCGGTCCAGATGGCCCAGACTGATCAGCAACAACATCGCCACGACGCTGACCCCCGTCAGCGAGGAATAGCAGGCATCCATCATGGCCAGCAGCAGCGGCCTGTCATGCGAGAAGGTGAAGATCGCCATCCAGTCAAAACCCAAAGCTCTGTCCCAGCGCATCAGCATGTCATCGGCATAGGGGAAGGGGATCAGCATGGTCAGATGGTTCAAAAGGCGCAGGTTCAGCCAGGTGATGTGCAGAAAGAACAGCCCTTCAAACAGGTGCATCGCCGTGGTCAAGGCCCGAGGCGCGCTGTCCGACAGCAGGACCGTCCGGCGCAGGGCAAAGAATCCGGCCCCCAGAAACGCGCCGAACATCAGTAAGACGGGCATATCCGCCATCTTCAGGTCGGCACGGGTCAGCAGCAAGACCAGCGTGTTCAGGATCGCCATGCCCAGAACGATGGCATAAAGCGGCCAGCGGATGATGACCTCGGAGGGATGAAGGAATTTGCCTGACATGGGGCCTCTTGCTGCTTTTGGTCCTGCGGCAAGCTGGCGTGATCAAACAGCGATTCTATGGCCATAATGGGATAGATTGTGGCAATCGGCCCGTGCGGGCAGGTCTGCGCGCATCAAAAAGGGCGCGAAGCGTTGCCGCCGCGCGCCCGGTTTGACGATGTTCAGCGGATCAAAGCGCGTTGTGCTTGCGCGCGACAAAGGCTTTCGCTGTCTCCACCGCAACAGCGGCGTCGCGGCAATACGCGTCTGCGCCGATGGCACGGCTGAATTCTTCGTTCAAAGGCGCGCCGCCGACCAGTACGATGTAATCGTCGCGCATCCCTTTTTCCTTCATCGTGTCGATCACGACTTTCATATAGGGCATTGTCGTCGTCAGCAGGGCGGACATGCCGAGAATGTCGGGCTGATCTTGCTCCAGCGCCTCAAGATATTTCTCGACCGAGTTGTTGATCCCCAGGTCGCGCACTTCAAAGCCTGCGCCTTCCATCATCATGCCGACAAGGTTCTTGCCGATGTCGTGGATGTCGCCTTTGACGGTGCCGATCACCATCTTGCCCATGCGCGGTGCGCCGGTTTCAACCAAAAGCGGCTTGAGGATGGCCATGCCGCCCTTCATCGCATTGGCGGCCAGCAGCACTTCGGGAACGAACAGGATGCCATCACGGAAGTCAGCGCCGACGATCGTCATGCCCGCGACCAGTGCTTTGGTCAGCGTGTCATAAGGCGTCCATCCGCGCTCGATCAGGATGTTGACGCCTTCCTCGATTTCTTCCTTCAGGCCGTCATACAGATCGTCATGCATTTGCAAGACGAGTTCGTCATCGGACAGATCGGCAAGGATGATTTCGTCGTCGGCCATTTTGGGCTCCTGCAGCAGGGTGTCTGAGTTAAATGGTCGCAAAGCGATGGGGCGACTTTTCGGATTGCGACATAGCCGAGGTTAAAGCCGACAGCGTGAGATTTGGCAAACAGATTTGCTGGCGTATGTTCCTTATATGTTCTATATTTCGGGGCATGGCGCAGCAAAGACCCCCTGACCCGACGGTATTGCCCGGCATAAAGCTGCGGGGGCGGGGGGTTGCCTCGAATGCGGCGGGGCGGTTTGAGCCGCAGGCGCGCTGCGCTGTCGATGATGGTTGGGGCGGCGATCCTGATCCGGTTGTGCTGCGCACGGAGGTGCGGCTGGAACGGCCACGCTCTGCGATCAGTTACAACAAATCGCCGGATTTGCCATTTGATCGGTCGATTAATCCTTACCGGGGCTGTGAACATGGCTGCGCCTATTGCTATGCCCGGCCCAGCCACGCTTATCTTAACCTCTCGGCGGGGCTCGATTTTGAGACGCGGCTGATCGCACGGCCTGGGATCGCGGAGGTTTTGGCGTCTGAGTTGCGCGCGCCGAAGTATCGCGCGGCCCCGATTGCGATTGGCACCAATACCGACCCCTATCAGCCGATCGAGGCCGGGCATCGGCTGATGCGGCAGGTGCTGGAGGTTCTGCAGGCCAGTCACCACCCCGTGGCGGTGACGACGAAAGGCAGTCTGGTGGAGCGTGACGCCGATATTCTGGGGCCGATGGGGCAGGCGGGTCTGGCGCGGGTCGGGGTCTCGATCATCACGCTTGACCCTGCATTGTCCCGCGGGTTGGAGCCGCGCGCCCCCAGCCCGCAGCGCCGCCTTGCCATGATCCGCCGCCTGACAGAGGCGGGATGCCCGGTGCGGGTCATGGTGGCGCCGGTCATTCCGGGCCTGACCGACGCGGAACTGGAGGCGATCCTGGAGGCCGCACGGGCGGCAGGGGCGGTTGCGGCCAGCTGGATATTGCTGCGCCTGCCCGGAGAGGTGGAGGCCCTGTTTCGCGACTGGCTGGAGGCACATGCGCCGGGCCGTGCCGCCAAAGTCTTGGCGCGCTTGGCGGAACTGCACAGCGGGGCGGTTTATGACGCGCAATTCGGCACCCGAATGCGGGGGCGGGGCCTTTGGGCCGATCTGATGGAAAAGCGCTTTGCCCTCACGCGGGGGCGGTTGGGGCTTGATCTTGCGCAACCGCCGCTGCGCTGCGATCTTTTCACGCCGCCCGCGCGGGCGGGCGATCAGTTGTCACTGTTCTGAACCCTTCTGGAGGTGCAGGCGTCTTTTGGGGTTGGTGGTTTATGCAATTCACCGATAGGCTTGGGGAATGTGATCGAATGGGTGGATGATCGCTGCGCGCGTCCCGACCCGAAACCCACCGCAAGCCGCCCCCAGACCAGCAAAAGCCAATCGCCATGCAAAAAAATGACCCGCTTTCCCTCGATTTTGCTGCCCTTCGCACGCTGAGCATCGTTTATGCGAAAGGGTCGTTTTCGGCGGCAGCGGCAGAGCTGAGGGTCAACCAATCCACCGTCAGCTACACCATTGAACGCCTGCGCCGCGTGTTCGGCGACCCGTTGTTCCTGCGCCAAGGCAGCGGCATCACCCCGACCCTGCGCTGTGAGGAAATCGTGGGCGGCATCGACCGGGTGCTGGCCGATTTCGCCTTGCTGACAGAGCCCGCGAGTTTCGACCCTGAAACGGCGCGGGCCGCGGTGACGATTTCGTGCAATTATTACGAACGGGTTGTGATCCTGCCGCAGCTTGTGCGCCGGTTGCGTCAGCTTGCGCCGGGCATCACGCTCCATCTCGTGCAATCCTTGGTAGAAGGGCATGACCACATCCGATCCGGAAGCAGTGCGCTTTTGCTGAGCCCGGTCAAGAACGAAGAAAGCGGGTTTTTCACGCGAACGCTGTTTTCAGATCGCTATGTTTGCGTGATGGATGCAGAAAATCCGTTGGCAGGCCGGACACTGACGAAGGAATCCTTTTGTCAGGCCAGCCATGTAACAGTCGTTTACGGCTCTGCTTGGCAAAGTTTTTACCTGTCAGAGTTGCAGCGCGAAGGCTATCGGCTGACGCCGCAGGTCACCATTCCCAGCCCCGAAAACCTGCCTGACCTTCTGGCCGGATCCGAGATGATCTCAACCATTCCCTACCGCGTGGCGCGCAAGATGCCAGCAAATATCGCGCTGGTAGAATGCCCGTTTCCCGCCCCTTTTGAAGTGTCGATGTATTGGACGACCCGCACCCACCACTCTGAGATGCATCGCTGGTTGCGTGGGCTTATCGGGCAAGCCGCCACCGAGATCGACCGCGCAGACGCCAGTCCCGGCCTCACAGAGGGAAGAATAATCGAATAATTCGATGTGGGTCATTTAATTTTTTTGGTTGCCCAATCCCTCTGCCATGATAGCCTTGTCCACGTGAAGATCTGGGGAGGTTTCGCAGGTTTGGTCTGAGGAGAGGTCGCCTGCCATTGCGCCAAGTGGCGTGTCATTTTCCCAATCGTCACGGCAAATCACAAGGCCAACTGGCCAGATGCCGGAAGGCATCAGAGCAATAAGCTCGGATCTTAGGGAGGTTACATGACAGACGCACTGAACCGCAGAAAGTTTCTGCGCGGCTCCGCCGTTGCCGGCGCCGCCGTTTTGGCCACTCCGGCCATCGCTGCAAGCCATGGTGTCACGCTGAAAATGCAGGCAGCCTGGGGCGGCGGTATTTTCCTTGAAAATGCAAAATCATATGTCGATCGCGTACACGCAATGGCTGGTAAAGATCTAAAAATCGATCTTCTTTCAGTTAATGCTGTTGTGAAAACAAGCCAGATGCAAGATGCTGTGCATCGCGGAGTTCTTGATGCTGCGCATTATGTCCCAGCTTACTGGTATTCAAAGTCAAAGACAGCTTCATTGTTTGGAACTGGCCCATGTTTCGGTTGGTCTTCACAAGAAGTTCTTGGCTGGTGCCATTATGGCGGCGGCATGGAGCTGTTTAATGAGCTGATGGGCAAGCTTGGCCTGAATGTTGTTTCATTCTTCAACAGCCCAATGCCAGCCCAGCCACTAGGTTGGTTTAAAGAAGAAATCAAAGACGCTTCTCAGATGGAAGGCCTTAAATACCGAACTGTTGGCCTAGCTGCCGATGTTTTGATGGAAATGGGGATGTCTGTTGTTCAGTTGCCAGGCGGTGAAATCCAGCCAGCAATGAAATCTGGCCTGATTGACGCGGCCGAGTTCAACAACCCAACATCTGACCGTGACTTTGGTATGCAGGATGTGTCGAAAG
>JAQWYA010000147.1 GCA_029254215.1 Pseudorhodobacter sp.
TCATCCGATCTCTCAACGCCGGGCCTGCGTCCTGATCCCCTCTCGAACATGCTGTGCATGTTCTGCCGGGCAATGGGTGTCGATCCCAAGACCGTGCGGCGCGAGCATCCGCCCGATAACCCGGAAATCCGTTTGGAAATGAACAAGATCGCTGAGAAACGGCGCCGATTTGGGTATCGGCGCATTGGCGTCCTGCTGGAGCGCGTGGGCATGATTATGAACGAAAAGAAGCTTTACCCATTGGCCGATAGGCGATTGCCTGCAATCGCCGTAAGGCGGATTTACCGGGAAGAGGGCCTGTCAGTGCGCCGCCGTAGAGGCCGGAAGCGGGCGCGAGGCAGCCGCACACCAATGCCAGTGCCATTGCGCCCGAACCAGCGCTGGTCCTTGGACTTCCTGTCCGACACTTTCGGGGCCTGTCGCAAATTCCGCATCCTGGCGGTCAATGACGATTGCTGCCGCGAAAACCTATGCCTGATCCCCAACACCAGCATCTCCGGGGCCAGGGTCGCACGGGAGTTGGATGCGCTGGTCCGGATCTATGGGAAACCAGCTTGTATAGTTTCCGACAACGGAACGGAGTTCACCAGCAAAGCGATCCTGAAATGGGCAAATGACAACAAGGTCGAGTGGCACTACATCGATCCGGGGAAGCCGCAGCAGAATGGTTACATCGAGTCATTCAACGGCAGCTTGCGCCCCTCTCGGCAGATTGCTGTGCAATCGCCTGCCGGGCAATGGACGAATGCCTCAACGAGGAAATCTTCGACAGCCTGGCCGACGCCCGACGAACGCTGGCCATATGGCGCTACGATTACAACAACGTCAGGCCACATTCATCGCTCGGCAATAAAACCCCCGCAGAAGCGCGCCGAGCGCTTGAGCTACTTGATGGCATCGCGCCCGGCGCGCTTGCCACACCCAAAACCGACGACTATCAAAACCAAGGACTCTCGTTATGACTGAGGGACGACAGGGGGGCAGGTCACCTGGCTTCGCTACGCCTTGTTTCGCCTGAAATCCAATCCCAATTGGCGTGTCGGTCACTTCCGCCCCCAAGGTATGTATGAATGTTTCGAAAGCGAAGTTTTTCGCTATGAAGATGGTCTGGATAAGGTTTCAGAAAGAGTATCCGTTTTCACCGGTGTGGCGATCTCCGATCGCCCCGCACCAACCAATGTTTCCAAGCTGCGGCCCGTAAACATTTCACAGGCTAGCCTCGATTTAATTGCTGACTACTATTCGTCCGATTTCGAGAAATACGGCTATACAATTGATGTTCCGCCTCTTCCGGGCGTTCGGAAAACGTAGTTTAGCGTGCACGCCTTGAATGGTAACGCTCAGAGCCCTACCGGATCAGTTGTTTCAATCCACATGCCTCCTGCGTATCTGATGCGGCTTTGTTGCTGAATTCACATTGTTCACGCGGCACAGTGTGACTCCATTCGGTTAAAGGACCGCCGTGTGGGCAATGGCGCCCGTCGCGGGCATTCCCCCAAACCGGACCGAGCCAATATTATCCGCACCCTGCGCCACCAGTTCCGCATGGGGGCGATGATGCCCGGAAATCATCGGATCGGAGGCGAGCACCCAATATCTATTCAGATTGTAGCGATTGGCGGGGGTTTGCGGCGTTTGCCTGAAATTGCATTCCCTGCGATTGCCGCTAGCAGCGCGGCCCCACCAATCAGCGTATTAGAGGTCGCTGTTTCACCCAGAAAAAGCCAAACCCAAAACGGACCCAGCAGGACCTCAGCCAGCGACAGCAAAGCGAGTTCCGCAGCGGGCAGACTGCGTGACCCAAGCGTGTACAGGATTAGCCCCGCCCCGACCTGAAAAACGCCCATGCCCATCGATATCAGCCCGTCGTTCACACTGACAACGAGCGAGAGCCCCGAGAATAGGCATATGCCAACAGTGACGACGATAGCTAACAGACTGGA
>JAQWYA010000161.1 GCA_029254215.1 Pseudorhodobacter sp.
AGTTTACCCCTCGTGTGCAGGCTGATTGGTGCTTCTTTCGAAACACTGGCATGGCCGCGAATTTGTAGTGATCTGAAACGAAAGAGCTTTTGCAGAGCCTTTCGTTTGCTTCTTCGAAACTAAGAAACAAAGCGGCGTTTTTTGCTTTTCAGAAAGAGGCGAAAGGTCGCGGGTTGAGGCCCGTTACGCGGCGTTTTCGGAGTGCCTTCGCAAATCTGCTTTGCCTGATCTTCGATTAAGAGTATCTTTACTAAGTCTCGATCTGGCGAGAGGAGACCGTGGGGGCGGTCTGGTGTTGAGTATGTGTGATGCGCGTCTTGTGCGTTGTTGACGAAAGCTGCTGTTTGCCGGGGTCGTACCCCCAAAATCGAGTCTTCAGAGTGTTTTACCCGTGTCTGCACGGCCTTGCTCTGTTGCGTTTTGGCTTTTTCTCAATCCCGAACAAGACCCTGTCCAAGGGCTGAGGCCGCATGGCCTGAGTAGACTTCCTTGCTGGCAAATTTGCCGGGCACATCTGTAATTTGAGGGACGGCGGCGGGCATGCCCCGCTTGCTGCGGGATGTGTGGATATGGCTGCCAACAAGACCATCACTAGCGAAACTCACGTTTCTCCCTCGCCCGATTTGCGTGCGGGCGAGACCAAAATGCCCCCCAACCAGCCTGCTTTCGAATTGCTCCGCGCCAAAAGCCGCGCTGCAAATTCGGAGGCTGCGACGGCCACCGAGGTGGATAAGCTGCGCAGCAGGCTCGACTTTCTGGCCTTGAAGCGGGACGTTCCCTGCTTCACGCCCGGAACGGTGATCGCAACGCCGCGCGGCGAGGTCCCGGTGGAATATCTGCGCCCTGGCGATAAGGTAGTCACGCGCGACAACGGCTTGCAGGAAGTTCGCTGGTGCGGTGCCATCGATCTGTGTCAGTTCGACATGCAGGCAAACCCGCATTTGCGCCCGATCCTGTTACGTCAGGGCAGTCTTGGCAATGGCCTGCCGGAACGCGACATCCTTGTCAGCCCCAATCACCGCGTTCTTGTCTCGAATGAGCGGACGGCCCTGTTTTTCGACGAACATGAGGTGCTGGTTGCCGCAAAGCATCTCGTCGGCGCCAAGGGGATCTCGCAGATCGACAGCGCGGGGACGACCTATCTTCACTTCATGTTCGACCACCATCAGGTGGTTTTGTCGAACGGGAGCTGGACGGAAAGTTTCCAGGTGCGGGATTACTCTTTGCGCGGCTTGGGCAATGCGCAACGCAGTGAGATCTTTGAACTCTTCCCGGAATTGCAAACCGCCGAGGGCGTCGAAGGCTATGCGGCCGCGCGCCGCGTGTTGCAGAACCACGAAGCGCGCCTGCTTTTGAACTAAACACTTCTGATTTTGGCCGGCTGGACTGGCCAAAACCTGCCCTCCCGCCCGGCTTCGCGCCGGACGCATGGCTTTTTGCCCGCCGGGCTTGCCTTTTTCTTAACGTCAAATGGCCATAACCGCGCCACCGCCTCGGCGTGGCCCTGCCTGTTTCGCCTTTCAAGGTGGCGAAGCTTTGAGGCTTTGTCAGGGCTTGAAATGCATTTGTACGGCCGGCCCCTTCTGCGTTTTGCGGGAGGCGGCGTGTTTGAGGAGAAAGGGCGATGCGAAAGGTTTTGAATTTGCTCTTTGGTGCGTCTCGACCTTTGTCGGGAGGCCCCGGCATTCAGGGCCAAAACACCGCGTCGGGCAGGTTCACCTCCAGCTTTTCCAAGCCTTATCCCACGGGGTCGGCGGAAGACTCTCGCCTTGGGCCAGACGGCGCGCCGCTTGCAAGCCCTGCGCTTTTGTCAAACATGCCCCTGCCTGCCGATCTTTCGCCCGCATCTTCTGCGACCCAAGCCGGTCTGGCTAATCTCATTCGCTGCTTTGCTGAAGGCACGGCTGTCTTGACCGAGCAGGGCGAAAAGCCGGTTGAGCATCTGCGGGACGGCAACCGTATCCTGACCCGCGACAACGGTTTTCAGCCCTTGATGTGGTCGGGTATCCGGGAATTGACGGCGTGGGATGCGGCAAACTGCTCTGATTTGCGGCCGATCCTGTTGCGGAAAGACATGTTCGGCTCGGGCGTGCCTGGGCAGGATCTGGTTGTTTCCGCCCAGCACAAGGTCCTGATTTCAGGGGAGGGGCCGCTGACGACCTACGGGGAACGCGAAGTCCTTGTTTCGGCAGCGGATTTGCGGGCGAGCCCTCCGATCAGGCCTGTGCGGCGCTATGTGCATCTGCTGTTTGAGCGGCATGAGATCATCTGGGCCAATGGGGCCTGGACCGAAAGCTTTCAACCCGATGACCATGCGATCGGCCTTTTGGGGCGTTTGCACCCCTCGACCTTTGCAAATGCGACGGGGCCTTTGGACGGGACCGCTTGGCGGCTCGCTGCACGGCAGACCGTGCGTCCTGCGGAAGCGCGGGCCTAACGCGCGGCGCACCAGTTTTCCCAATCTTCGGGTGTATCCAGATCGGTAATGGCGTGATTATCGGGAAGGGGCACGGTTTCGACTTTTGTGGGGTGGCGGGCCAGTATGGCGCGGGCTCCGGTGTCGCCTGAAAGGGAGGACAGTTCGGGCAGCACCCATGCCGGAAACAAGACGGGATGGCCGGGCACCCCCTTGGCAGAACACCCCCGCAGGATCGCGCCCGGAGAGGCACTGTGCCGCTCGATCATCTGCGCCAGATCTGCCTCCGTCACCTCAACCAGATCCGCCAGCAGGATCAGCGCGGCGGCACCCGGCGTAACCGCAGCAACCCCCGCTCGCAAGGATTGTGCCATGTCGCCATCCGCCGGGCTGACGCGGATCAATCCGACATCCAACCCCTGCAGGGCATCGGCCCGCGCGGTTGACCCCAAAGGAAGCGTTACCCAAACCCGGCAGCCGGTGCGGATCGCGGCCGCGCTGATCCGCCTGATCTGGGTTTGCCCGTCGATCTTTTCCAGCAATTTATCGGCTCCGCGCATCCGGCTTGAGGCTCCGGCAGCCAGAAGGACGATCTCGACAGGATTGGGGTGGGGCACGGGCATAGGGGCCTTGGGGCGGTTGCTGCGGGGCAAACAGCGATGAGCGGCAGAGAAGGGCGTGGGCGCGCCTTTTCGGGGTGAACTTGTTTGAACTATGACGTGGCCTTCACATCCTCGCAACAAATTGCCCATTGTGTTTTGGCCAATGCAGGCTTTATGGTCAGAAGACGCGGGTAGGTCGCCCTGACGGCACCGGCTCGCTCACCAGATTCACACCAAGGGTCTTGCGCTGGACATCTTGTTCGCAATTGGCACCGAAGGTGATCCGCTGGCCGAAAGGCCCCTAATTCGCCCGTCACGTCCATGACAAAACGGGCCTTCAATTGGATGCCATCCGGCATTCGGGAAAATAATCGCGATGCGCCGCGCCGAAGTTCAAAGACGAAGAGATGAGAGCCTGAACGGGCCTTTGACGCCTTCCTCTTCGCGCCGCATCGCCAGAGCAAGTCGCCATAATCCTATCTGTCGGGGCAGCGGGAAGCCGTTCGTGCCGCCAGCATGGTTAGGTGCCATGGAATACAATGGCCAAGAAAATGCTTATAGACGCCACTCATGCCGAGGAAACTCGGGTGGTGGTGGTGGATGGAAACAAGGTTGAAGAATTCGACTTTGAGACTGTTAACAAACGTCAGCTTGCCGGCAACATCTACCTTGCCAAGGTAACGCGCGTCGAACCCTCGCTTCAGGCGGCATTCGTCGATTACGGCGGCAATCGCCACGGCTTTCTCGCCTTCGCCGAGATTCATCCGGATTACTACCAGATCCCGGTGGCAGACCGTAAGGCGCTGCTGGATGAGGAACGCGCCCTTGCGCGGGCCGAAGAGGACGACGAGCGGGACAGCGGAAACGGTCGCCGTCGCAGCAGCAACCGCCGTGGCCCCAAGCCCGAGCAGGCAAAGTCGCGCGACGCGGTGAAAACCGGCGAAATCTCCAGCATGGATGTCGTCGATCTTGACGATGACACGGCACAGACCTCCGGGGATGAGGCAGAAGCCCCCATCGCCGACGCGATGGACGCCGCAACGCAGGCCCCCGCCGAGGCACAGGCCCAGGCCGATAAGCCGGACACGGCCCATGACGGGGATGAGGAAAACGCCGAATACCGCGCGATGGATCACGCCTCGGATTCGGATGATGAGATTGAATCCGTCGCCGATGAAGATGTCAGCGAAGAAATCCGCGCCCCGCGCCGCCCGCGCGCGCGCCGCTACAAGATCCAGGAAGTGGTCAAGGTTCGCCAGATCATGCTGGTGCAGGTCGTCAAGGAAGAGCGCGGCAACAAAGGCGCGGCCCTGACAACCTATCTGTCGCTGGCCGGTCGCTATTGCGTCTTGATGCCGAATACGGCACGCGGCGGCGGGATTTCCCGCAAGATCACGCAGGCCGCCGACCGCAAGAAGCTCAAGGAAATCGCGCAAGAGATCAAAGTGCCGGAAGGCGCGGGCCTGATCATCCGCACGGCGGGCGCCAAGCGCACCAAGCCAGAGATCAAACGCGATTACGAATATCTGATGCGTCTGTGGGAACAGATCCGTGAGTTGACGCTGAAATCCATCGCGCCTGCCGGGATCTATGAGGAAGGCAACCTCATCAAGCGGTCCATCCGCGACCTCTACAGCCGCGAGATTGACGAGGTTCTGGTCGAGGGGCCGGAAGGCTACCGCGTGGCCAAGGACTTCATGCGCATGATCATGCCGAGCCATGCCAAAGCCGTGCAGCCCTATCATGACCAGACCCCGCTTTTCGCGCGCTATCAGGTCGAAAGCTATCTGGCGGGCATGTTCAACCCGACGGTTCAGCTGAAATCCGGCGGCTATATCGTGATTGGCATCACCGAGGCGCTGGTTGCGATCGACGTGAACTCGGGCCGGGCCACGAAGGAAGGCTCGATCGAGGATACCGCTCTCAAGACCAACCTTGAGGCCGCCGAGGAAGTCGCGCGCCAATTGCGTCTGCGCGATCTTGCCGGCCTGATCGTGATCGACTTCATCGACATGGAAGAGCGGCGCAACAATGCCGCGGTTGAGAAGCGTCTGAAAGACAAGCTGAAAACCGACCGCGCCCGCATTCAGGTGGGCCGCATCTCGGCCTTCGGTCTGCTGGAGATGAGCCGCCAGCGCCTGCGTCCGGGGATGCTGGAAAGCACGACCCAGCCCTGCCAGCATTGCCACGGCACTGGCTTGATCCGGTCCGATGACAGCATGGCGTTGCAGATTCTGCGCGCGCTGGAAGAAGAGGGGACGCGCAAGCGGTCCAAGGAAGTGTTGCTGCGCGCCCCGATTGCGGTCGTCAACTTCCTGATGAACCAAAAGCGCGAACATATCGCCCTGATCGAGGCCCGCTACGGCATGTCGGTTCGGGTTGAAGGCGATCCGGCGATGATCTCGCCTGATTTCACGATTGAGAAATTCAAGACGGCAACCCGTGTTGTCCATGAAAATCCGGCTGCGATTTCGGGCAATGCCTCCATGATGGGGGCGGCGGTCGATGATATCGAAGATCCCGATTTGCCCGATCCGGATGAGGAAGAGGCAAGCGACGCCGAGGCGGATGACGCCAAGTCCGAAGGCCAGTCCGATGCGCAAGCTGATGGGCAGGGCGGGGACGGGAACGGTCGCAAAAAACGTCGGCGTCGGCGTCGTCGGCGGGGCGG
>JAQWYA010000167.1 GCA_029254215.1 Pseudorhodobacter sp.
CCATGACGATGTGTGCGCCGAGATCGCAGCCCATTGCCGCTTGCATGTAGTGTCCGTTGACTATCGTTTGGCCCCCGAACATGTCCACCCCGCTGCCTTTGACGACGCGCTAAGCGTCACGCGCCACCTGATTGCAAACGGCCCGGTCATTCTTGCCGGGGATTCCGCGGGCGGATGCCTTGCGGCGAGCGTGGCACAAGCCCTGCGCGGGCCTGCCCTTCAGGGGATGGTGCTGATTTATCCCGGCTTGGGCGGTGATCCTGACGGCCCGGAAATGCACGATCATGCACAGGCGCCGATGCTGACGCGTGACGATGTCCTTGCCTATGCAACCCTTCGCGCCGGCGGAGAGGCCCCGGCACAGGACCCGAGTTTTGCCCCACTGGCTGCAGAAGATTTCAGCGGGCATCCGGAATGCTTCATCCATGTCGCGGAATGCGACCCGATTGCGGGCGATGGGCCAGCCTTTGCCAAGCGCATCACCCAGTCCGGCGGGCAGGCGACCTGTTTTGTCGATCAAGGGCTGGTCCATGGGTGGCTGCGGGCGCGCCACAGGTCCATTCGCGCGCGGGAGGCTTTTGCGCGCATCCTGCAATCTGTCGACAGGCTCTGCCCTGTGTAGCTTCGTCTAATTCCCCAGCATTCCCCCCATGCGATCTGCAAATTTCGCCTGCGCACGCCCCGCATTCTTGGAGGCATAAAGCGCCCGATCCGCATCCCCCAGCATCCGTTCCGGCGAGGGGGCCTGATAATGCGAGGAGATGCTGATACCGATACTCGCCGATACCCGGCAGGGCTGTTCGTCAAACAAGATCGGCTCCGATAGTCGGGCGACCAACCTGTCAGCGATCAGACCCAGTTGGATCGGATCGGTCAACCGTTCCAGCAGCAGAACGAACTCATCGCCCCCGACCCGTGCCACGACATCGCCTTTTCGCGTTTCAACCCCCAGCCTGCGCCCGACTTCTTGCAAGACATGATCGCCCGCAGCATGCCCCATCGTGTCATTCACATGTTTGAAGAAATCGAGGTCAATATGCATCAGGCCGAAAGGCTTGTTCTGCCGGATCACTTTTTGCAGCGCGATATCAAGGCCGCGCCGGTTGGTCAGCCCCGTCAGACCATCTGTCAGTGCCTCCCTCTGCGCGGCATCGCGCGCGCCTTGCAGCCGCAAATTCAGTTGGCGCAACTCATCCGTGATCGCCGTCTTCGCCTCAACCAAATAAAGCAGTTCCATTGCGAGGTCTGTCGCTGCGAAATCGGCATCCGTCAGGCGATGCGCGGCCACCGCTTCAATCACGCCAATCCCAAAGGACAGATTGATCAAGACACCACCCTGATTGCGCAGCGAAACCGCGATGCCGCGCAAGACCTGTTGGCGCCCCTTGAGGGGAACAAGGCTCAGACGCTGCCCTGCGATCTGATGCAAACCCGCCATATCGACGACCGCACCGGGCCTGCGCAGTTTGAATGCGTCGAAAAAGCCAGCGCCCAAGGGCGATGTGCCCCCCAAGGTTTTGACAAGCGTTGGACCTGCGGAAAGAATCCTCCCATCGTTGGAAAGGATCAGGTGCATCGGCATTAACTGCCCAAGCCCGAAGCCATCCAACTGGATCCTAACGCTATCGTCCCCCCCGCTCATTCTAATGTCCTGACGCCGCAAGATCGAATCGCCTTCCTTCGGCAAACCGCGCATCCAGAAGCTGGATCGACAGGCTTTCCGAAAGCTCATTCTTCCCACTATGTTCCAGCAGAACAAGGGTGCCGTAGTCATCCGCCATCGCCCGCAACAGGCCCATCATCACATGCCCGACCCCCTGCGTGCTGCCATGACAGTGCAGCTGATAGTGATCGGGATGTTCTTCGACCAAGACCAGATCGGGCAGATCCAGATCGGGCAGGGCAAGCTGACCGCGCCCGCGCATATCCTCCAGAGATTGAAGAAACTCAACGAAACTGCCGCCCCCAAAGCGCAGCAAGCGTCGCAAAGCCTCAAGATTGGGGTGAGAGACAAGATAGGTTCCGTAATCCTCCAGGATCGAATCGCGGGGGCGTCGCAAAAGCTCAGCCGCCGCATCCAACACAGCTTCGGTCAGGCGAGGGTCATAGGTCAGCATAGCCTCAAAATTATCGAAGCCCAATCGCGATTCCAGTACGATCTCAGCCCAGAAATCCGCACCATAAGTATCGCGCAGAAAGCACTGGATCGACCTGTTGATAAGACCATGCATATCAGGCGCTTCCTCTCCTTTTGCGTAGCCTAGGCAAGAGCCGTTAAAAAAGCACCAACGGCGGTCAGGGAAGAATCTGAAGAACCCGGTCGCCAAGCTCAAGCCCGTAGCGGGGCAAAGGTGCCAGTCGGGGGGCATCGCTTTGGGCCGCGCGCAGCAGGTCCTCGGCCCCGCCAAACTCGGCTCCGGCAAACGCGCCCCCCTCCGATCCGAGTTCAGCGACCGATTGCGTCCGCAAAGTGCCGTCCTGCGCCACGAAACCCAGTGCGGAAAGCCCGCCAGGCCCGGTGCGATACAGCAAGATTGCCTCCGGGCCGGATGTATCTTCCCAGAAGTCCGCCACGACCAGCGCGCATCCCGGCAAGCCATCCTCCAACAAATAGAGGCAGCTTTCCACCAGCGTCGGCAGCAGGCTTGGCCAAACCGTGGCAAGGATTGCATCACGGGTCTCCGTCGCGGTGACCGGACGCACAGGCAAGAGGCCTGCAAGCTGTTCGCGCAGCGCCGCCGCATCCCCTTCGACCGCAATACTTGCGCTTCGGTTGGCCAGATGCCGCGCAAGCGCCTCCTGCCCCGGCTCGGCGGCACGAGCCTCCAGCCGGGCAAGTGCGGCGGTACCCGCCCTGCCCCATCGCTCCATCTCGGCAAGGTCAAGCGTGCCAAGCGATGTCTTGCCCGCCTCAAAGCGCGCCAGTTGGTCCCTAGCGGAAAGCCTGTAAGGGTCCAGCACAGAAAGCCAAGAAATCGCCGAGACGATCACCACAAGTGCCATGATGACATTGCCTTCGCGCAACCGTGCCATCCAGTTCGGCCCAGCCAGAACCGCCCGCAGATAGGCCAGGCCATAGGCCAGCGACAGCGCACTCGCCAAGGCGCCAAAGACGCGTGGCGGCGTCCATCCGTATTGAGAAACCCGCAGCCAGACGGCCCAACCCGCCAGCCCCGCGAAAACCGCCACAAAGCAGGCCAGCGCCCGCGTGGCATAGGTCATCCAGCCCGGCTCAATCGCCTCGCTGTCCTCCTGATCCACGGCCACGGTCACCAGCATCGCTGCCATGCCCGCCATCGCCAGAAGGGTCGCAGCGACAGAAAGCCCACCAAACAGCCCCGACATTCCCTGCACCGGCAAGGCCAGAACGAACACCGCCATCACCACCAGAACAAGCGGCAAAAGCAGACGCATCAAGCGCAGCACAAGATAAGGCGAAACCAGATCCGACAGTTCCGTCACCACCGCCATCCCAAGGCCAAGGGCTGCCCCGGTCAGCAGATAGGGCACGGCCTCCTGATCGAGCAAATGGTCGATGATCCGCAGACCAACGATCGACAGCAGCGCATCCGACAGAAAGATCAGGCCCCAGACAACGATTACAAACATGCCCGCCGCCGCGTAGCGGACAGCGATCGTCCAGCTTTCCGAGAAGAGGGTGGGATAGTCCCGCCAGCCAAAAGGGCCCAGCGCGGCAATCACAAAGGGCAAGGGCATCGCCGCGAGGACAAGCGCCGCCAAAAGCGGCAGCGGGCTTTCCAGAAGATCGCCGGCATGGTCGAAGCGAAGGCTGGCAAACGTCAGCAAAGCGGCGGTCAGCAAAGCCACGCCCAGCGCGCTGAGCGCAGCACGCCCGATCCGAAGCGGGCCGGCCATGGCGAGAAGTGCAAAGAAAAAGACCCCGACGAAGCTGGCAAGCGCAAGGATGGGCCGATCCGACAACAATTGGCGGTCAAGGATTTCGCCAAGCCCGTAAAGGCTCAAGCCTCCCGCGGCCCCAAGCCCCGCCATCGCCGCACGCCGCGCCAAATTCGCGTCCATCGGTTTCCCCTCCATCGCGTGTCGGTTGCCGCACTGTCCAAACGAAAGGCTAACCCAAGCCAGAAACCGGCACCAGCGATGATCCACCGATGGGTGGTTCGGCAGCCAAAACCGGCCCATCACCCGTTTGCCCACCAGAGGGAATTTCTCAAAGGTCTCCGCCACCCGGTCCATGGCAATGCCACGCGCGCGGCCTCAATGGCCGCAAGCGTGGCCCACCCGCCGCGGGCTTCTCTTTGCAAGCGCGCGGCCCTGTGCATTCCGGCTCTTGCCCCCTGCCCCTGCGCCGCTATAGTGCGCGCCTTTACAAGGCATGGGGGCGACATGGCCGTAGAAGTCGGAATCATCATGGGGAGCCAGTCTGACTGGCCAACGATGAAAGAAGCAGCCCAGATCCTTGACGATCTTGGCATCCCGCATGAGGATCGGATCGTTTCGGCCCATCGCACGCCTGACAGGCTGTGGTCTTACGGCAAAGAGGCTGCGGATCGTGGGCTGAAGGTGATCATCGCCGGGGCGGGCGGGGCGGCCCATCTGCCGGGTATGATGGCCTCCAAGACCCGGATTCCTGTGATCGGCGTCCCCGTTCAGACCCGCGCCTTGTCGGGCGTCGACAGCCTTTATTCCATCGTCCAGATGCCCAAGGGTTTTCCCGTCGCGACCATGGCGATCGGGGCTGCCGGGGCGGCCAATGCCGGGCTGATGGCGGCGGGCATTCTTGCGCTCAGTGATCCCGCGCTTGCTGCGCGGCTCGATGCCTGGCGCGCGGCCCTTTCCGCCTCCATTCCAGAGGAGCCGCGCGATGACTGATACGCTTGCCCCCGGCAGCACCATCGGCATTCTGGGCGGCGGTCAGCTTGGCCGGATGCTGTCGGTTGCCGCCGCCCGTCTTGGCCTGAAAACCCATATCTACGAACCCGGCGCAAACCCGCCCGCCGCCGATGTCGCCCATCGCGTGACAACCGCCGCCTATGATGACCGCGAGGCGCTTGCCGCCTTTGCCGCCAGCGTCGATGTCATCACCTATGAGTTCGAGAACATCCCCGCCGAAGCCTTGGATCAGCTGGAGGCCCTGCGCCCCCTGCGCCCGAACCGCCGCGCCTTGGCCATCAGTCAGGACCGCATCGCCGAGAAGGATTTCCTGAACAATCTCGGGCTGCAGACGGCGCCCTATGCCTTTGTGCAGACGGCGGACGACCTCGCGGCAGCCATTGCGAAAATCGGCACCCCCGCGATCTTGAAGACCACCCGCCTTGGCTATGATGGCAAGGGACAGGCCCGGATCAAGACCGCGACCGATGCCGATGCCGCCCTTGCGGCGATGCAGGGGGCCGATGCCGTTCTGGAAGGGTTCATCGATTTCAGCCATGAGGTGTCGGTGATTGCCGCGCGCGGGCTGGATGGCTCTGTCGCGGCCTATGACCCCGGCGAAAACGTGCATCGCGACGGGATCTTGCACAGCACAACCATTCCCGCGCGCCTTTCTCCCAGCCTGCGCAGCGATGCGGTGCTGATCGCGGCCCGCATCCTGAATGCGCTGGATTACATCGGCGTCATGGGGGTCGAGCTGTTCGTGACGCCCAAGGGCTTGATCGTGAACGAGATTGCCCCGCGGGTTCACAACTCCGGGCACTGGACCCAGAACGGCTGCGCGGTCGATCAGTTTGAGCAGCATATTCGGGCCGTTGCCGGATGGGTTCTGGGCGATGGCACGCGTCACAGCGATGTGGTGATGGAAAACCTGATCGGCGATGATATTGCCCGCATCCCCGAGCTTGCCGCAGAACGTAACTGCGCCTTGCATCTTTACGGCAAGCCCGAAGCTCGTGCCGGGCGCAAGATGGGCCATGTGAACCGGATCCGGTCCGCGAAATCCTAAGGGTTCGCGGGCCTTCAATGCCGTGATTTCTTTGGCCCCAAGGGACCATTGCACAGCGTTGGAGGCCCTTCCAAAAGGCGCCAGGCCAACACGCAACGCCGCCCTGCAGGCGGCCCCCCTTCACCGTGCCGCAGGGGTCAATCCGTTTTCGGGCCGCTTCCACATTTGACAGGCCGTCCGAACAGCGTGCAGACACGTTCCTCCGAGGCGGGGGCCGGGGCCGCTGCCGCAGGGGCCTTGGGCGCAGGGGCCGCCGGTGCGGAATTGGACGTGCTGGGTCTGGAGGTCGTCGTCCGGGTCGGCGCAACAATGACAGGCGGGCACAACCCCTCATCCTGTGCTGCGGCCTCGCGGTACAGCGCCTCACTCGGCATCATCTCGGTCAATTCTTGCCGCGTAGCGGGGCGGCCCATCGCCTTGAGGTAGCGCTCCAGCGCGCGGCGCGACCCCGGCCCCCAATCCCCGTCAACGCGCAGACTGTAACAGCCCAGACGCTTGAGCTCCGTTTGCACAAGGCGTGGCAGTTGCGCGGGGTCGATGTCGGGCTCGGGCTGCACGATCTCGGTATTGCTTTCGACGATCTCGAATTGCGGCATGCCTTCGTCCGGGCGCAGAATCAACGGCTCTGCCAGATCAAGGCGGCTGAACGGGCGTTGCGCCCCGCCACTGGCCGCTTGAACATCGGCACTGACGTTTTCCATCAGGTCGGCAAAGGCCAGATCGCGCTGCGGAAGATGGGTCATCAGGGCGGAGGTAAACGGGCTGAAGCCAACTGCCGTATCCGGCTCGATGCAGGCCGTGCCGGGTTGGGCTGCCAAAACGATTGCGCCCCCCTTTGGCGGGGACACATCGGCCAAGCCGTCGGCTGATGCAACGGCCCCCGTCAAGGCGCTGCTGCGGCACGCATCCACAATCACCACAAGGCGGCCAACACCCGAAAGCGCGTCAATCGCCTGATCCAGCGGCACGGCCTGCTCTGCGATCTGATCGGCCCCGTCGATCTGCGCCGAAACCGGCAGCAGATAGTTCCGGCCATCGCGCTGAAGCGCATAGCCCGAGAAATACAGCACAGCCGTATCCTCCGCCCCCGCCCGGCGCGCGAAGGTTCCCAAAACGGCCCGCATCAGGCCCAGATTGCCATTCGCCAATTCCAAGACGTCAAAATCCAGCCGACGCAGAACCTCTGAGAGTTCGGAGGCATTGCGCGACGGGCTGGCGAGGGGGGACAAATGGTCATAGGCCCCGTTGCCAAAGACCAGCGCAAAATCCCGCGCCTCTGCCGCGCCAGCCTGCACAGCCATAGCCGCACCCAGCGCGATCGCCTGCGTTGCCAACCTGAACCGCTTGAAACCATTTACCTGCATCTGACCGCCTCTTGGAATGCGCCCGAGCCTTTGCGATGGCTGGCCGTGACTGGGTCTTTCAAGCAGTCTAGCGGAATTTCCCTGCAACCTCCAGCTTCGCCCAAGCGGTCAC
>JAQWYA010000170.1 GCA_029254215.1 Pseudorhodobacter sp.
TGATCGCCGCGCGGAGTGCCGTAGAAGGTCATGAACATCAGCCGCCAGCTGTAGAAGCTGGTCATGAAGGCCGCGATCACCAGCATCCAGAACGCATAGTTGGAGCCGACAAAGGCGCTTTCGATCACCGCGTCCTTCGACAGGAAGCCAGCAAAGCCGATATGGGTCAGCGGGATGCCAACGCCGGTAATCGCCAGCGTCCCAATCATCATCGCCGCGAAAGTATAGGGGATCTTCTTGCGAAGGCCGCCATAGTTGCGCATGTCCTGCTCGTGATGCATCGCGTGGATGACCGAACCGGCCCCCAAAAACAGCATCGCCTTGAAGAACGCATGCGTGAACAGGTGGAACATTGCCACCGAATAAACGCCGACACCCGCCGCCACGAACATATAGCCAAGCTGCGAACAGGTCGAATAGGCGATCACCCGCTTGATGTCGTTTTGCACAAGGCCCACGGTCGCCGCGAAGAACGCGGTGGTCGCGCCAAGGATGGTGATGAAGGCCGTGGCCTCGGGCGCATATTCAAAGATCGGCGACATCCGGCAAACGAGGAACACGCCCGCCGTCACCATGGTTGCCGCGTGGATCAGCGCCGACACCGGGGTCGGGCCTTCCATCGCGTCCGGCAGCCATGTGTGCAGGATCAACTGCGCCGATTTCCCCATAGCACCAATGAACAGCAACACCCCGATCAGGTTCGCCGCGTTCCATTCGGTCCACAGGAAGTGCAAATTGGTTTCCGCCAGCATTGGGCCCGCAGCGAACACATCATCCATGCGGATGCTGTCGGTCAGGAAGAACAGCGCGAAAATCCCCAGCGCAAAGCCGAAATCGCCGACGCGGTTGACCACGAAAGCCTTGATCGCCGCAGCATTGGCGCTTGGCTTGCGATAGTAGAAGCCGATCAGCAGGTACGAGGCAACGCCCACACCTTCCCAGCCAAAGAACATCTGAACAAGGTTATCCGCCGTCACCAGCATCAACATCGCGAAGGTAAAGAATGACAGGTAAGCAAAGAACCGGGCCTTGTAATGCTCGTGATGCTTCCAGTTGTCGTCATGCGCCATGTAGCCGAAGCTATAGAGATGCACGAGCGCCGACACCGTATTGATCACAACCAGCATGATCGCGGTCAGACGATCCACCCGGATCGCCCATTCCGTGCTCAGGCTGCCGCTTTCGATCCAGCGCATCAGGATGATCTGTTCGGTCACGCCATCATGGCTTAGGAAGATGACCCAGGACAGGAAAGCCGCCAGAAACACCATGCCGGTGGTGATGACCTGCCCCGCGAATTCACCGATCAGACGCCAGCCAAAGCCGCAGATCAGCGCGCCGATCAGCGGCGCAAAAAGGATGATCGTTGCCATAAGCCTTAGCCTTTCATCACGTTGACGTCTTCGACGTCGATACTGCCGCGGGTCCGGAAGAACACGACGAGGATCGCAAGACCAATCGCCGCCTCGGCCGCCGCAACGGTCAGGATGAACATCGTGAACACCTGCCCGACGAGATCGCCGAGGAAGCTGGAAAACGCCACCATGTTGATATTCACCGCCAGCAACATCAGCTCGATCGACATCAGGATCACGATGACGTTCTTCCGGTTGAGGAAGATGCCAAAGATCCCGATCACAAACAGCGCTGCCGCCACCGTGAGGTAATGTTCAAGTCCCACCATTTTCGTCCCTCCGGGTCGTTTGCCCGATTATTCTGTCCGTTGTGGCGGGCGAGATCGCCCACCGCCGACCGGGAAAGGCTTAGAGCCCCTGCCCCGGCTTCACGTCTTTCAGTTCCATCGCCTTCGCCGGATCGCGCCACATCTGATGCATCACGTTCTGGCGCTTCACGTCCTTGCGGTGCCGCAGCGTCAGAACAATCGCCCCGATCATCGCCACCAGCAGGATCATCGCTGCCAGTTGGAACAAGAGGATGTATTTGTCATAGATCAGCAGGCCAAGCGCGCGGGTGTTTTCGACCTGTGCCATGTCGGGCGTCACCGCCTGACGCAGGCCAAGGGCGCCATCTGCCTGCACCCATGCGCCGAAACCAAGGCTCAACTGCATCAGGATGATCACGCCCACCAAAAGGCCCAAAGGCATGTATTTGGCCATCTCACCCTTCAACTCGGCAAAGTCGATGTCCAGCATCATGACCACAAACAAGAACAGAACAGCCACCGCACCGACATAGACGATGATCAAAAGCATCGCCACAAACTCCGCGCCCAAAAGCACGAAAAGCCCCGCCGCCGACAGGAAAGCAAGGATGAGCCACAAAACCGAATGGACCGGGTTGCGGCTGATCGTGACCAAAAGCCCCGCCGTCACTGCGGTCAGCGCAAAAGCGTAAAAGGCATAATCCGCGACGGTCATGCGTCTTTCTCCTCGGTTTCGGCAAAGACAGACTGGGCGATTTCCAGCGCCTTTTGCATGGCGGGCAAGCCGCCGAACATGCTCATTTGCCAGATCACCTCAGCGATATGGCGTCTCGTGGCCCCGGCGGCCATGGCCTGACGGATGGTCAGACGCATCTGCGCCTCGGCCTGTGCGCCCAGAACGGTCAGGGCCGCGATCGTGACCAAAAGCCGGGTGCGGGCATCCAGACCTTCGGGGTTGAACGTCTTGCCAAACCACATCTCAAGCATTTCCGGCGGCATCGTCGGGAAAAGCTTCTCGAAGCCCTTCACATCCACGCCTTCCAAAGCGGGCGCAAAGGCCTTGGCCATTTCCTGACCCTGCGCCATCATGGCCTGAAACATCTTGGCGAATTCATCATTCATCTGTAGGGCGCATCCGTTTCAAGGTTGCGGGCAATCTCGGCTTCCCAGCGGTCGCCGTTCTCCAGAAGCTTTTCCTTGTTGTAGAAAAGCTCCTCCCGCGTTTCGGCGGCAAATTCAAAATTCGGGCCTTCGACGATGGCATCTACCGGGCAGGCTTCTTGGCAAAAGCCGCAGTAGATGCATTTCGTCATGTCGATGTCATAACGCGTCGTGCGGCGGCTGCCGTCATCGCGGGGTTCGGCATCAATCGTGATGGCCTGCGCAGGGCAGACAGCCTCACAGAGCTTGCAGGCGATGCAACGCTCTTCGCCATTGGCATAACGGCGCAACGCGTGTTCCCCACGGAATCGAGGGCTGAGCGGGCCTTTTTCATGCGGGTAGTTCAACGTCGCCTTGGGCGCGAAGAAATACTTGAACCCAAGCCCGAAGCCTTTGATGAAATCCACCAGAAGGAAATATTTGGTCGCGCGGGTCCAGTCGATGCTGCGTGCTTCACCCATGATCAGCCCCCCATTGCCCAGCGGGCCCAGAAGCCGCCGAAGATTTCAAATTTCGCAAGGAACGACACCAGAACCACCCAGCCAAGCGACAAGGGCAGGAACACTTTCCAGCCGATGCGCATCAGTTGGTCATAGCGATAGCGCGGCACGATGGCCTTCACCATGGCGAACATGAAGAAGAACACCGCCATCTTGCCAACCATCCACAGCGCGCCATCCGGCAGGCCCGGAATGGGCGACAGCCAGCCGCCAAAGAACAGCAGGCTCATCAGCGCGCACATTAGGAAGATCGCGATGTATTCGCCCGCCATGAACAACAGATACGGCGTGGAGGAATATTCGACCATGAAACCCGCAACCAGTTCCGATTCTGCCTCCGGCAGGTCGAAGGGCGGGCGGTTGGTTTCAGCCAAGGCACTGATGAAGAACAGGAAAACCATTGGGAAATGCGGCAGCCAGTACCAGTTCAGAATGCCGTAATCGCCATCCTGCGCCGCCACAATCGCCCCGAAGTTCATCGAGCCGGTCGAGATGATGATCCCGATGATGATAAGCCCCAGCGACACCTCATAAGAGATCATCTGCGCCGCAGACCGCAGCGAGCCAAGGAACGGATATTTGGAGTTGGAGGCCCAGCCCCCCATGATGACCCCATACACCTCAAGCGAGGAGACCGCGAAGACAAACAGGATCGCCACGTTGATATCCGACAGAACCCAGCCATCCGAGAACGGGATCACAGCCCAGGCCAGAACCGCCAGAACAAAGGACAGCATCGGCGCAAGGAAGAACACCGGGCGATCCGCGCCAGCGGGCACCACGATTTCCTTCACGACATATTTCAGCGCATCGGCCACCGATTGCAGCAGACCAAACGGCCCCACCACGTTCGGACCCCGGCGCATCTGGACGGCGGCCCAGACCTTACGGTCGCCATACACCAAAAACAGCAGCGAGATCATCACAAAGGCGATGACCAAAAGGCTTTGCGCCACGATCAACAGCGTGATCCCCAAGCCCGTTTGCAGAAATTCAGACATGTCGCCTCTTATCCCTCAGCCGTTCTTCTTCGTCGTAACATTCGTCATATCGTCGGTATCCCCTGCGCCCCGCAATCGCGCACCGTCACTTCGGCGTCAATCGTCGCAGAGCCTTTGGGCAGGGATGCCGAGATGGTGTAAACCGCATCGCCGCGCCAATTACCACCCGTTTGTGAAACAGAAGTGCGCACATGGCGCGCAAATCCGAAACCGCGGATCAAAGCATATTGGGCGGCCGCACAGCGGCCATAAGCCTCGATATCCGACCCATCCCGCGCGCCGCGCATCGACACATGGAAATTCACCAGATCGCCATCCAGCAGCACCGTCTGGATACCGCCATAATCGGGGGTGAAATCGGCGCGCGCCACCACAGCCTCTTTGGTGGTTGGCGCACAGGCCAACAGCCCGGCAAAAGCCGGCACCAAACAGAAAGAGGAGGCGCGCACAGTCATCCTTTACTCCGCCGCCATCGGCGCATCCTTGCGCGCCTTGGCCATTGCCTGCACTTCCCCCATCAGGGCCGAGGCCCGTGCGATCGGGTTCGTCAGATAGTAATCCGTCACCGCAACGCGGAACGCGGCCTTGGCCGGATCGCGCAGCGGAATGCGCAGCCAGTCATTTTCCGGCACGCTGTCAATCGCGCCAAGATGCGGCACCGCCTTGACCAGCGCCTTGCGCAGCGCGGCAAGACTGTCCCACGGCAGCTGCGCCCCCAACTCGCCCGAAAGCGCGCGCAGGATCGCCCAGTTTTCCTTGGCCTCGCCCGGTGCAAAGCCTGCACGGGCCGCAAGCTGCGGACGGCCTTCGGTGTTCACAAACAGCCCCGATTCTTCGGTATAGGCCGCCCCCGGCAGAATGATATCCGCACGATGCGCACCCCGGTCGCCATGGCTGCCCTGATAGATCACGAAGGCCCCGGCGGCGATTTCAACTTCATCCGCGCCAAGGTTGTAGATCACCTGAGCGCCATCCAACGCCGCACTCATCCCGCCATCGGTCACAGCCCCCACATCCATCGCCCCAACACGGGCGGCGGCGGTGTGCAGCACCAAAAGCTTGGAGTTGGTCGCCTCTGCCAGCTTCATCGCCTGGCTCAGAACCGCTTCGCCGTCAGCCTCGTTCAAGGCCCCCTGCCCGATGATGATCAAAGACGGATTGTCGCGAACCGCGTCGGAGCATTCGGCCTTCGCCAAGTCCACCAGCGCCGCGCGATCGGTGCCTTTATGGCTATAGTCATAGGTCAGATCGACCTTCTGGCCGATCACGTCGATATTGCAGCCCAGCGTCCAAGCCTTGCGGATCCGCGCATTCAGAACCGGCGCTTCCAAACGCGGGTCAGAGCCGATCAGCAGAATATATTTGGCACTGTCGATATCTTCGATCGCCGCCGTCCCGACATAGGCGGAACGGTTGCCCGCGGGCAGCTTTGCGCCATCCGTCCGGCATTCCACCTTGCCGCCCATTCCCTCGATCAGGGTCTTGAGGCTGAACGCCGCTTCCACCGGGGCCAGATCACCAACGAGACCGGCAAGCTTCTTGCCCTTCATCGCGGCGGCGGCCGCTTGCAGCGCCTCGCCCCAACCCGCTTTGCGCAGCTTGCCGTTTTCGCGGATATAAGGCGTATCAAGCCGCTGGCGGCGCAGACCGTCCCAGACAAAACGCGTCTTGTCAGAAATCCATTCCTCATTCACGCCGTCATGGTTGCGCGGCAGGATGCGCATCACTTCGCGGCCCTTCGCATCGACCCGGATGTTGGAGCCCAAAGCATCCATCACGTCGATGGATTCGGTCTTTGTGAGCTCCCACGGGCGGGCGGTGAAGGCATAGGGCTTGGAGGTCAGCGCCCCAACCGGGCACAGATCAATGATGTTGCCCTGCAAATTGCTGTCCAGCGTCTGGTTCAGATAGCTGGTGATCTCGGCATCCTCGCCGCGACCGGTCTGGCCCATCTGGGTGATCCCGGCCACTTCCGAGGTGAAGCGGACGCAGCGGGTGCAGGAAATGCAGCGGGTCATCGTGGTGGCGACCAGCGGCCCCAGATCCAGATCTTCCGAGGCGCGCTTTGGCTCCCGGTAGCGGCTGAAGTCCACGCCGTAAGCCATTGCCTGATCTTGCAAATCGCATTCGCCGCCCTGATCGCAGATCGGGCAATCGAGGGGGTGGTTGATCAGCAGGAATTCCATCACGCCTTCGCGGGCCTTCTTGACCATGGGCGAGTTGGTTTTCACCACAGGCGGCTGGCCTTCAGGGCCGGGGCGCAAATCACGCACCTGCATCGCACAAGAGGCGGCGGGCTTGGGCGGGCCGCCCACAACCTCAACCAGACACATCCGGCAGTTGCCCGCGATGGTAAGGCGTTCATGATAGCAGAAACGCGGAATTTCCACGCCCGCCACCTCAGCCGCCTGAATGATCGTCATCGCGCCATCAACCTCGACCTCTTTGCCGTCGATGATGATTTTCTTGAGATTGGACATGCCTTTACTCCGCCGCCATAGCCGTACAATTGCGGGCCTTCCACAACTGCGCTTCTTTTACATGTGACCAGCCAAAGGCGTGGTCGCTATTTCCATTCGCATCCCAGTGCTGCCACCGGGCCATCCCTTCGGCCCAACCGGGGCGATGCCCCACCGGCACCCACCAGAGCACCAGATTGCCGTTGCCGATGGCATCATACCATTCCGCTTTGCGCGCGTAAAACTGACGGTGCACGGTGTTCCAGACAAACTGGTCAAGGCTTTCAACATCGCGCCAGACCGACAGCGTCGCCGCAACCCGCTCATTGCCGCCAAACACCTCCGCGAAGCTTTCGGCCTCACCCGCCGCGTCATCCGTCAAGCGCCAGATAAACCCGTCCGACCGTTCTGCCGCCGCGTTCACAAGGTCAAGCCCATCGACAAACCCTTTGACACGCGGGTCATCCCAATCGTGCCGGAGGGTGCCGAAGTTGAACTCTGCAAGATGCATCCCGTTCATCGCCCTACTCCGCCGCTGCCGCGCAGGCATGGGTTTGCCATGCTGTCGCTTCGGTCAAGTAGGACCAGCCAAAAGCCGCATCACTGTCACCATGCGCTTGTTTATGGGCGAGCTTTTCCAACGCCTCGTCCAAAGTGGGGCGATGCCCTACCGGCACCCACCACATGACGAAATGCTGCTCTCCCATCACCTCGAACCATTCGGTGCGACGGTCGTAGAACTGCTTATGCACCGTCTTAAAGACATAGGTCTCAAGGCTTTGCGCATCTTCCCAGACGGTAAGATTGGCCACGAATTGCGGATCGCCGCCGATCTTGGCCTCGGTATTGCCGGTCCCCGGCTCGCCCGAGCCTTCCATCATCCAGACAAAGCCCGGCATCCGTTTGCCAAGCCCGTTGACCTTATCCAAAGCCCCCATGAATTCGGCCACGCGCGGATCGTCGGTCGGGGCCAAAAGCCGGCCCACATTCAACTCGGCCAGATGCATCCGGGTCATGCACAGCCCTCCACGATCAGCCAGGTCTCACCCTGAAAACGATCCCGGATCGAGGTATCCGCCCGCCCGTTACAGAACCGGTCCGCGGCGCGCCGCGCCTCCATCCCTTCCCAATTGGCAAAGGGTTTACCCTGACGCGAGACGCGCAAAGCCCCCGTCGGCGCCCGCGTCACATCATAAGACACACCGTCCAGCACGATCGGCCCCGGCCCCGCAGGGGGCACAGAGGCAACGCAGCCCGAAAGGGCCAGCGCACCGATCGCAAAGGGGACGGCGGCTTGCATCATTCTGCGGCCATAGCGCCCATGCGCCCGGTTTTCTTGGCTTTGATGCGATCTTCGATCTCTTCACGGAAATGCCGCACGAGGCCCTGAATAGGCCAAGCCGCCGCATCGCCAAGCGCGCAAATCGTATGGCCTTCAACCTGTTTGGTCACGTCCCACAACATATCGATTTCGCTTGGATCAGCATTACCATGAACCAAACGTTCCATCACGCGCATCATCCAGCCTGTGCCTTCGCGACAAGGCGTACACTGCCCGCAGGATTCATGCTTGTAGAACTTCGCAAGGCGCCAAATCGCTTTGATAATGTCTGTGTCTTTGTCCATCAC
>JAQWYA010000197.1 GCA_029254215.1 Pseudorhodobacter sp.
CGCATCAGCGCAATCAACGGGCTGATGACCACGGTCACCCCATCCCGGCACAGGGCAGGCAATTGGAAACACAGGGATTTCCCGCCACCCGTCGGCATGATCGCCAAGGTGTTGCGGCCCGCCAGAACAGCGTCCACGATCTCGGCCTGACCGGGCCGAAACGCATCAAAGCCAAAGACAGAGGCCAGCAGATCGGCAGGTTGGCGCATCAATCAGTAAAAGGCGGCAGCGTTATTGATCAGGATAATCCGCGCGGCATAGACCCCCAGAAGGACCAGCAGCGGCGCGAAATCAATACCGCCCATCGCGGGCAAAAGCGCGCGCACGCGGCTGTAAATCGGGTCCAGAACCCGGTTAAGCCCGTCCCAGATCTGGGCGACCAGAGGTTGACGGAGATTGAGGACCTGAAAATTGATCAGCCAACTCATGATGATATGAGCGATGATGATGAACTGCACGATATCAAGGATCAAAAGCAGGATCTGAAGGAGAGAGGTCATGTCACGGCTCCGGCCAATTCGGTTCGCTGATAGGTAGCGGCCTGCCAGCCAAAGGGCAACCGCGTTCCGCAGCGTTCCCCTTGACCTTCGCGTCACTCTGCGCCACTCGCAGCGAAACAGAGGGCCGTAAAGATGTATCCCTACCTTCGTATGTTCAAAGAGCTGTGGAAGTTCCGCAACGCCCCCGCCTTGGGCATTCTGGACCCGCATGTCAGCCATCATCGGTGCTGGCCGCAGGATATCGATCCGTGGAAAGAGCTGAACAACGGCCGCACCCTGACCCTTTATGATCTGGGCCGCATCCCACTTGGGCAGCGCACGGGGCTGCACAAGGTCCTCAGCCGGAACCGCTGGGGCATGACGGTTGCGGGCAATTCAACACGCTACCGCCGCCGCGTTCGTCTGTTTGAACGGGTCGAGATGGTCAGCCGCTGCATCGGCTGGGATGACCGTTTTATCTACATGGATCAAAGCATGTGGAAAGACGGCGACTGCACAAGTCAGGTCCTGATCCGGTCTGCCATAACCTCGGCAAAGGGGATCATCCCCCCGGCAGAGGTGCTCAAGGCCTTCAACGCTCCGTTGCAAAGCCCCACCCTGCCGGATTGGGTGCAAGGCTGGATCGCCTCGGATGCCACCCGCCCTTGGCCGCCGAACGGGGCGTGAACCCTAACCAAGCGGCATCGCCGCGCCGGTGAGAGGAAAGCCGTGGCGCGGTACGCGCCTCCGCTAAGCTCGGTCCATCCGGCGGGGGGCAACCGGGCAGGGGCTTGCCAGCCGGGGTGATTTCGGGCTTCATCCCGAGTGGGGCACATGCGCCCCGACAGGAGAGCCAGAATGACCACCGCGAAGAAACGGATCTGGGGCTGGTACTTCTTTGACTGGGCAAGCCAGCCTTACAATACGCTGCTGATCACCTTCATTTTTGCACCCTACATCAAAGATCTGCTGGGGGATGGCAGCCGTGCACAGGCGGTCTGGGGCTATGGCGTTGGGGCGGCGGGGCTTGTCATCGCCCTTTGCGCCCCGCTTCTGGGCGCGATTGCGGATAAGGCCGGCGGGCGGATGCGCTTTATCTGGCTGTTTTCGGTGCTTTATATCGCAGGGTCCTATGGGCTTTGGTACGCCGCTCCCGGTGATTTCAACCTCACCCTGATCATGCTGTCCTTTGCGATCGGGATGATCGGGATGGAGTTTGCGACGATCTTTACCAATGCGATGCTGCCCGATCTGGGGGATGAGCAGGACTTGGGCAAGATTTCCGGCTCTGGCTGGGCGTTTGGCTATCTGGGGGGGATGGTCTCGTTGATCCTGATGCTGACGCTTCTTGCCGAAGGTGCGACAGGCAAGACGCTGATCGGCATCGCGCCGATCTTCGGGCTGGACGCCGAGGCGCGGGAGGGCACGAGATCCGTTGGGCCGCTGACAGCGATCTGGTATTTCGTCTTCATGATCCCCTTCTTTCTGTGGGTCCGTGAACCCCGCAAACCCGGCGCGATGAGCACGATGGCCGCCGCCCGCGCGTCTTGGCCGGAACTGCGCCAGACTCTGCGGGAATTGCCGCGCGAAAACAGCCTGTTCGCCTATCTGATGTCGTCGATGTTCTACCGCGATGCGCTGAACGGGATGTATATATTTGGCGGGATCTATGCGGCGGGCGTGCTGGAATGGCAGGTGATTGACGTCGGCATCTTCGGCATTCTGGCCACCATAACCGGCGCGATTTTTGCTTGGCTGGGGGGCAAGGCCGACAGCCGCTTTGGCCCCAAGCCTGTCATTGCCGTGAACGTGGTGATCCTGACGCTTGTGGCGATCGCGGTTGTCTATATCTCGCGCAGTTCGGTGTTCGGGGTGCCAGTAGCCCCTGACAGCCGTCTGCCCGATCTGGCATTTTATGTCTGCGGCGGGTTGATTGGCGCTGCGGGTGGCGCGCTGCAATCGGCAAGCCGCACCATGATGGTGCGCCAGTCCGACCCAGAGCGGATCACCCAGTCTTTCGGCCTTTATGCGCTGGCTGGAAAGGCGACCTCCTTTATCGCGCCCCTGTCGATCGGGATCGTCACCGATATCACCGGCAGCCAGCAAGCCGGCATAACCCCGCTCATCGTGCTGTTCCTGATTGGGCTTATTCTGCTATTCTGGGTCAAACCAACCGGAGAACGGAGGGCCGCATGACAAAAGCACGGGCTTTCGGGCACAGCATCGCCGCTGGCATTCTGGCCTGCGCGATGCTGTGCGCCCTGCCTTTGACAGCAAGCGCAGAGCCACTGGCCAATCAGTTGTTCGGCGCCAAGAAAGACGCCTCTGACCAGTCTTCGCAGCCCGTCGGGTTCTACTCCAAAGGATGCGGGGCCGGGCATGTGCAATTGGCCGAAACCGGGCCTACTTGGCAAGCGATGCGCCTGTCGCGCAATCGCAACTGGGGCCAGCCCGAAATGATCGCCTATCTGCAAGACCTGAGCCGCATTGCCGTCTCGGTCGGCTGGAAAGGGCTTTACATCGGGGATATCAGCCAGCCGCGCGGGGGGCCGATGACCTCGGGCCATTCCAGCCATCAGATCGGGCTGGACGCCGATATCTGGATGCTGCCGCCAAAGCGTTTGAACCTGACGCGGGCGGATCGCGAGAAGATCAGCTCGATCTCGGTGCGGTCGGGCGACCAGAAAAGCGTGACCAAGAACTGGACGCAAAGCCACCATGCGCTTCTGAAGGCGGCCGCCTCGGATGATCGGGTAGACAGGATCTTTGTTGCCGCAGCCGTCAAGATTGAGATGTGCAAGACCGCGACACGGGGCGACAAGGCATGGCTGCAAAAGATCCGGCCGATTTATGGCCATAACACCCATTTCCACGTCCGGTTGAAATGCCCGGCCGGGGCAAGCAGTTGCACGCCCCAGAAGCCAACAGTGGCGAGCCTGTCGAAAGGCGGGGATGGCTGCGATGAGACACTGCAATGGTGGGTGACGGATTACCTGAACCCGCCAAAGACCGTCCCGAAAAAGCCGAAAAAACCCGCCCCCAAGGCTAGGGGCGCGCGCGATTACACGATGGCCGACCTGCCAAATCAATGCAAAGACGTTCTCGCCTCGCGCTAGGCATAGCGGCTTTCGGTGTCTTGGCAGGGCCAAGCAGTTCCGAAACCGTTGTGCCCCCCAGCTTTCTGTCCGCCTATGAATGGGTCAGCGATGACCCGGCGCATGGTGGGTTTTCGGCCCTGTCGCTTGCGCCGGACGGTCAGCGCTTTACCGCCATCGCGGATCGCGGCACTTGGGTTGAGGGGCATTTTCAACGCGATCAAGCCGGACTGATTGCAGGCGTGACCGTCGATCGTCAGGGGCCTTTGCGGCAACCCGATGGGACGCTGTTTCCCGAAACAGATAACGACAGCGAGGGGCTTGCCCTGACAGGGGACGGGCGGGCCTATGTCAGTTTTGAACGAAACCCGCGCGTGATGGCTTTCGCGGGTCTTGATGGCGTGGCGGCCCTCCTGCCGCAACATCCTGATTTTGCAACCTTCGGCGACAATACCGCGTTGGAGGCCTTGGCCGCGGATGCACAGGGCCAGCTTTACACGCTGCCCGAAGAAGCGCCCAAGGGCGGGCAGACCCTTCCGCTCTACAGGCTTTCCAAGGCCGGGTGGGAACATGCGTTTGACCTTCCGCGCGTGCCGGGATTTCGCCCGGTGGGGGCAGATTTTGGGCCTGACGGGCTGTTCTATCTGCTGGAGCGGCAGTTCGTTTTTCCCTTCGGCTTTGCCAGTCAGGTGCGCCGGTTTTCCCTGCCCGCCACAGGAAATACCCCCTCTGCGCCCGATCTGGTCTTTGCCAGCCCCCTTGGCCTTCACGACAATCTGGAGGGGCTTTCGGTTTGGCGGGACGCAGCGGGGGATATCCGGCTGACGATGATTTCGGACGACAATTTCCTAGCGCTCCAGCGGACAGAGATTGTCGAGTACCGCGCCCGGCGCTGAGGCTTTCTTGACAAGGTAGTGGACAAGGGCGTAAGGCCCGCCTGCCCCGAATGGTCGGGGCCAAGTCTCCGCGACCTTGCAAAAACGGAAAGTCAAAATGACCCGAAATCTGATCCCCGGCGTTCTCGCCATGGCTGCCATTGTGCTGGCCTCTAATATTCTTGTCCAATTCCTCTTCGGCTCTTGGCTGACATGGGGGGCGTTCACCTATCCGCTGGCCTTCCTCGTCACCGATCTGATGAACCGCTTTTACGGGCCTGCTGCCGCGCGCCGTGTGGTTCTAGCCGGATTTGCCGTCGGCCTCGTCTGTTCCGTCGTCGGCACGCAGATCATGGGCGAGTTTGGCCCGCTGGTCACCTTGCGCATCGCCTTGGGCTCTGGTGTGGCCTTTCTGGTGGCGCAGCTTGTCGACGTGGCAATCTTTGATCGCCTGCGCGCGGGCAGCTGGTGGCGCGCGCCTTTGGCCTCCACCCTCGTGGGCGCGAGCCTTGATACAGCCCTGTTCTTCAGCATCGCCTTTTCTGCGGGCCTTGCCTGGATTGAACCTGCAAACGATGTGTCCTGGGCCAATGAAGCCCTGCCGATGCTGGGCTTTGGCCCGGTGGCCCCGCTTTGGGTATCGCTTGCCGTCGCGGATTGGAGCGTAAAACTTGGGCTTGCCTTGCTTGCACTGGTGCCTTTTCGACTCATTATTCAGCGTTTTCACCCAGCAGAGGTGTAAAAACTTTTGACAAACACAAAATCTGTGCCACCTTTCGTCTTATCGGCAACGTATTTGAAAGGAGGTGATCCAGTGTCTAGAGTGATGTTGGAGAGAGGTGTCGGGACAGTCAGACGGGGTGTTTGCTAGGGGCAGACCCCGGTGAAACAGACCACTGATTGGGCTTGTAAAACCTAACTGGCCCATCTCCTTGGAACTCGGAAAGGGTTGCCCTCAACGGCAGCCCTTTCTCCATTTCTGTGGCCCGGTTTTGGACGGGTCCAAAGCGTTACAGAGGCGTACCAGACCACCAGATCTTGTTAAGCTGCCAGTTCTTGTCGATGTGAATGAAATCGGCCCGTCTGCCCGCCAGAAGATGGCCATAGCGGCCTGCCTGCCCGATCAGGGCTGCAGGCGTGGAGGTTGCCATCGCCAAGGCCCGCGCAGGTGTCAGCCGCGCTTGCCGGATCATGAATTCCACCGCCATATCCAGCCGCAGATCAGCCCCCGCCAATGTGCCATCCTCCAGCGTCAAGCGCCCGTTCTCGCGACGGATCAGCCGACCGCCCAAGGTCATCTCGGTCAGCTCCGTCCCCGCAAGCGCCATCGAGTCGCTGACCAGAAACAACCCATTGGGACGCGCCGCCAGAGCAACCCGGATCGCAGCGGGAGAGACATGGAAACCATCCGCGATAATGCCCGCCGCGATATCACTATCCAGAACCGCGCCCACAAGCCCCGGCTCACGGCTGGAAAACTGGCTCATCGCGTTGAAAAGATGCGTCACGCAGCCGACCCCGGCCTTTATGGCCTCGGTGGCTTCGGCATAGGTGCAATTGCTATGCCCCAGACTGACTATGACACCCGCCTGCGCCAATGTGGCAATCTGGATCGGGGTGACGGCGGACGGGGCAAGGGTCACCATCAGCGCCGGTAACTGGCGCGCAGCCTCCAGCAGCCGCGCCAGATCGGCATCGGTCATTGGGCGGATCAAAGCGGCGTCATGCGCGCCGTTCTTGGCCGGGTCCAGATGCGGCCCTTCAAGATGCAGGCCCAGGAAGCCGGGCACGTTTGCCTGCGCGGCTGTGATCCCCGCGTCAATGACCGAGCCGAGCGCCTCGGGCGTGTCCGTGATGAGGGTGGGCAGAATTCCGACGCAGCCTTGCAGGATATGGGTTGCACAGATGGCCGCAAGCCGCCCCGCATCGGCATCGCCATCCACCATGATCCCGCCGCCGCCATTGGCCTGCAGATCCACAAAGCTGGGTGACAATATCCCGCCATCCAGCCATGTGTCTGATTTCTGTGGCGCATCAACGCCAACGATCAGGCCATCCTCGACCACAAGCGCCTTGTCATTATGGGTGGTCGTACCGTCAAAGATACGGGCACCGGAATAGCGCTGCTTCGTCACTCAGTCCTCACTACCCAACACTTGGCCAGCAGGGCCGTGCAGAGATCGCAGATCACGCCCATACTAATCAAAGAGACACTCATCACTCAACCTCCCTTTGCTATACAGTTTTTTGCTTCGCTCCAAGGGCGAAGAGCCGCATTGCTGCCGGTGCGTTCGGCTTCCAGAGCCTTGGCTGACAAGCATGGCCGATCATGGCAAATGCACAACAGTTTTCGCGGAAAACGCAACGTTGTCGGCGTTTTTATCGCAGAATCAGGCCTCTAAAGGCCGAAGCTCAGAAATTCTGTGGAAATGCCGCCCGGAATTCAGTATCAAGGCAGAATAATGGCAAAAGCCATAAAACACACCGGGTCGGGCAAACAAACCGGGATTGAGGCGGAGTAGTACAATGGTAAAAGCGATTGAGTTCGCGGTTCGCGATTTTGCGGGCCGGACGATCTATGGGTCAGTAGCGGGCGAAGGCGGCACAAATGTCTTGTCCTTAGGGGCCCGAGAGGCAGTTTCCCTTAATCTCTCAAGTTTCAACGTGCTTGGCTATGAGCGCAGCGGTCAGGATCTTCTTCTAAAACTGACAGATGGGCGCACAATAATCCTGAGCGGGTTTTTCGAAGCCAACCCGAGTGACGAAAATACCCTTTATCTCAGCTCCGACGGCAATATCGTGGCGGTAGAGCTGACCGGCACACAAGATGGTGTGCTTTTTGCGAATTACGGACCCGCCGAAGGCTGGGGAAAGTTCTCCACTCTGGACGATCTTCGCTTTGCCGACAGCAATTTCATCGATGTTGTGCAGCAAGAATCTGAGAACACTGTTGGCATGGCGGCCTTTGTGCCCGGCATTCTGGCGGGAATCGGCGGCGGCGGGGCAGGTGTTGCGGCGGCTGTCGTTGGCGGCGCCGCCGTTGTCGGCGGCATCGGCGGCGGGGGCGGAGGCAGCAACGGCGGCTCCTCTCGTGCGGCAGCGACGGTCGATGATGCAAACGGCTCAACCACCCTTGCCCAAAGCACGGTAAGCCCATCGATCACCGTCTCCGGGACGGGCGAGCCGGGTGATTCGGTTCTAGTCACGGTCGGAGGCGTATCCGCCACCACCGAGATCAGCGAAGACGGGGTTTGGGCCGTGGTCTTTGGCAGCGACAATCTGCCCGGCGATGGCACCTATGAGGCCGTGGTCGTCGTGACCGGCGCGCCGGGCGGGCCTGTCACATTGGACGGACCCGGCTTTGTCATTGACATGACACCTCCCGCGGTTTCGGCCACAGAGGGCACCCAAAGCGCGGGCGATGTTGAAAACGCTGCTGCTTATCAGAACGGCGTCTCCATCGCCGGAGAGGGCGAGGCGAATGCCCGGATCGACGTGCTGATCAACGGCCATACGCAAACGACAACCGTTTTGCAGAATGGCACTTGGTCGGTAACCTTCAGCCAAAGTCAGGTTCCGGGCGGCGAGACAACCTACCCCGTGGTGATCACCGCAACCGATCCGGCGGGCAACCAGACCGTGTTGAACGAGGTTCTGGCGATCGACACCGTGGCGAACCCGCTGGGATTCAATTCGGTGACCAGTGACAACGTCATCAACCATTCCGAAGCGGCAGGGGCCGTGACTGTCACAGGCAACTCGGCGGCGGGGGCCTTTGTCACGGTCACACTTCAGGGCGCGTCCCAAACGGTTCAAACGGCGGAAAACGGCACTTGGTCGGTGACTTATCCGGCAGGCACTTTCAGCACGGGCGATTACACCCGGACGCTGACCGCCACGACAACGGATGCGGCGGGCAACCAGTCTTCCTCCAGCCATTTGGTGCGGATTGACACGTCAACGGCGGTCACCTTCTCGACCAGTTCCTTGACGGCGGACAATGTCATCAACAACAACGAGGCACAGTCCGGCATCACCCTGACAGGGCAGGCAGAGGCAGGCGCCCAATCGGTCACTGTGGCGTGGAATGGCAGCAGCGTTGCCGCAACCGTCGCTGCGAATGGCAGTTGGTCGGCGGCCTTCCCCGCAAGCGCTGTGCCTGTGGCGAACGGCAGCTATACCGCAACCGTCACCGCGATTGATGCGGCCGGAAACTCGGCCACGGCGACGCGCGCGGTTGCAATTGACCGCAGCACCTCGGTTGCGATGGGCAATGCGCAAGTGGGCGGCGACAACGTCATCTCGGGTGCAGAGGCCAATGCTGGGATCAGCTTTACCGGCACCGCTGAGGCAAACGCGACCGTCGTCGTGCAGTTTCAAGGGATCAGCAAGACCGTCTTTGCAGGCGCCAACGGAAGCTGGAGCGCGAATTACGCCAGTTCTGAAATCACGCGCGGCACCTCGCAAAGCACGGTATCGGTCACGGCGACCGATCTGGCGGGCAATACCGCGACAACCAGCCATGTCGTCTCGGTCGATACCGAAGTGCGCAACTTTGCACGCACCGGGCTTTCGACCGGTGATGATGCCATTCTGAACGCCAATGAGGCCCAAAACGGGCTGACCGTGACCGGCACCGTCGAAGCCGGGTCCAGCGTGTCGGTGATGTTCGGCACCGCGGGCCCCTATGCCGCGACCGTCACAGGCACCGGCTGGACGGTGACGATCCCTTCGGGCGCAATCCCGCAGGGGGAGGCCAATGTCGCAATGACCGTGCTGGCCACCGATATCTATGGCAACACCGCCACTCATAGCGAAACGGTGGTCGTTGACCGCGTGGTCACGCCTTTTGCCCGCAGTGGCGCCGGGGCAACCCTTCTGGGCGGCGACGGCTTCCTGAACGCGGATGAGGTCGCGAACGGCTTTGATCTGACCGGCACCGGAGAGCCAAACTCCACCGTGGTGGTGACCCTGTCCAACGGGGCGAGCCAGACAATCCAGGTCGGCAATGATGGCAACTGGTCTGCCAGCTTCAGCGCCGCCCAACTGCCAACCGGGAACGGCGTTGAAATGAACGTCTCGGTCACGGCGACCGACCGGGCCGGGAACGTCTCGCAATTCAGTGAAACCGTGATGATTGATACGGTGGCCCCGGATGCGCCCGAAGTGCTCGGCTTTTCAAAAGTGGGCCGGATGGTGGATGGGATCCTCGCGGAAACCGGCCCCGACAGCTACAGCTTCGCCCGAATCGACAGTGATGGCACCAGCAGTGTCGTGAACGGCACGTCTTCGGCCTATCGGGGCAACGCCGCGATCACGAACCATGAGTTCTCATCAATGGTTCCCGATGGCAGCTATCTGGTCATCAACACGGCGGATCAGGCGGGCAATGACTCCTCTACTCTGATCATCATCGACAACTCCAGCGCGACCACGGTCAATCTTGGCCGCGCGGGGCTGACGAACTTCGATTTCACGACAATTGATCTGACATGGGCGCCGGATGCCTCGATGACGCTGGATGCCAACCGGCTGATCGCGCTGACGGGGCCAGAGAACCGGTTGATCGTCAAGGGCGACGGCGACGATCACGTGACCCTGACCAATGCGGCCCTGACCGGCCAGCAAGAGATCGGCGGCGAGACGTACAACATCTACGCTTTGGGCAGTTCGGGCGCGACCGTCTTGCTGGATAGCGACATTCAAACCGTGATCTGACGGAAGGCATGACCATGCCCCTCGCCGACAGAAGGCGCCATGTGCAAAAGACCGGGGCCGGAAAGCCCGGAACACGGCTGCGCGCTGCTGCCGGTTTGGGGCTGATCTGTGCGGTTCTGGCCGCTTGCCAGCCCTTGTCGGTGCCGGGAGTAGGCATGTTCGGCGGCTCTCGCCCATCGGATCCGGCGGGCATGGCGGGGGAGATGGGCCAATCTGCCAATGCCGCCGCAGCGCGGGGCGAAGCGCGTTCTGTCGTTATTGACGATCTGATCACCCGCAAATCGGTGCTTTCTCCGGCCAGTCCTTACGCTCAGGTCGCCGAGGCGGTTCTGACCGCCAACAAAGGGCCTGCCGCCGCCGAATTGCGCGTGGCGCGCCTGAAGGCAGAGGCGAAATCAAAGAACTGGCTGCCCCGGATCGGTCCTTCGGTCGATCTGACCTCTTTGGGCAAGGTCGTCGCCTCTTTGCTGGTCGAGCAGGTGCTTTTCGACAATGGCAAACGCAAGGCAGAGCGGGAGTTTGCCGCAGCCGATGTCGAACTCGCTGCGGTTTCCCTGTCGTCCGAGATGAACACCCGCGTGCAGGAAGGGCTTGTGCATTACGTCACCGCGCAGCGCGCCACCGCACAGGCCAGCGTGGCACAGGCAGCCGTAGGGCGCTTGCAGGACTATCGCCGGATCATGACCTTGCGGGTTGAAGGCGGTTTGTCGGACGAATCCGATGCGCGGGTGATCCGCCAGAAACTGGCCGAGATGGAAGCGACCGCCAGCGCCGACCGGGAAAGCGCAGAAGGTGCCATGGCAGAGCTTTCGGCCATGATCGGGGGCGCTGTGCCGATGCTGAGCGGTGCGACCGACCTTCTATTGCCCGAGGCAACGTCAGAGCCGCTTTCGGTTCTACGCGCTGATGGCGAAGCCCGCCAATTGGTTGCCGAGGCCCGGATGCAGCGCGCCGACAATCTTCCGGGCCTGTCTGCCGATGCCACCATCGCCAAAGGCGGCGTAACAGGCGGGCTGCGCGCCCGTCTGGGCAATGCGCTTGGCTTTGACACTTCTGCCAAGCTGCAAGCGCTTGAGGCCACCGAAGAGGTAGCAGCCCAGCGCAAAATCAGCGCGCGTGATGACGCGCAGCGAAGCCTTGTTGGTCTGGAGCGCGACATTCAAACCCTCAAGGCCCGTCAGGCCGATGGCGGCACGGTTCTGCGCCAGACGAAGGAAACGCTGAGCCTGTTCACGGAACAGTACAAGGTTGGCCGCCGCCCCCTGATGGAACTGGTGAGCCTGTTTGAAACCACAGCACGGCTGGAAAGGGATCAGGCCGCGATCCGCTATGACATAGCACTGCTGCACCTGCGCATCTCACGGGATCGCGGTATGCTGGTTGATGGGGCACGGATGTGAGCGAGCGCGTCGTCGCCTTTGGGATCAATGCCGACCGGACCGGACCGCAGGCCGGGCTGACGGTACAAATGCCATCGGTCCCGGTGGCGGTGCCAGCCCCCGTTCGGGCCGACACCGCAGGCACGCCAACCGCCCAAAGCCGTGCGATGAACCGCGCCCGGATCGGCGCGGTCTATGCGGGCCTGCTGGGGGAAGACATCTCAGCCGCTGATCTGTTCGAGCAGCTTCAGATCGCCGCCGGAACAGAGGCCGTGACGCTGGAGGATCTGCGGACGGGTCTGGTGGCCCTTGGTCTGACTGCCCGCATTCAACAGCCATCGACCCTCGAAAAAGCCGACTGGCCCGCGCTGGCCCAGATGAAATCGGGTCAGATTGTGCTGGTGCTGCGGGCCTCTGCCGAAGGGCTTGAGGTTTATGACCCGACCTGCCCCGATAACCGCGCCGAAGTGACGCTTGCCGATTTCGCCCCCGTGTTCGCGGGTTCCATCCTGCGGGCGCGGACCCGGATCGAGGATCTGTCGCGTCGCCACAGTGACCGCGCCAAGCCGCATTGGTTCTGGGGGGAATTCGCAAAATACCGCCGCCAACTGCTGGAAGTGGCCCTCGGGTCAATGGTGGCGAACATTCTTGCCGTGTCCGTGGCGCTGTTTTCCTTGCAGGTCTATGACCGCGTGATCCCGCATAAGTCGGAACCGACGCTTTGGGTGCTTGCCTTGGGGGCCTTTCTGGCAGTGGCCCTTGAAGGCGCTCTGAAAATGGCGCGCTCGGGTCTGATGGACATGACGGGCCGGCGGATCGAGCTGACGATGCAGGAAGGGTTGATGCGGAAACTTCTGGGCATGAAACACAGCCCGGCCACGCGCTCTCCCAGTCAGGTGTTTTCGGCGATGCGGGAATTCAGCTCGGTGCGCGAGTTTTTTACCGCCTCCACCATTGGCACGCTGGCCGATATTCCATTCGTTCTGATTTTCCTTGTGCTGGTCGCCTCAATCGGCGGCAATCTGGTGTGGATTCTGGTCATCGGCGGGGCCTTGATGGTGCTGCCGGGGTTCCTGTTTCAAAAGCGGATGATCGCCCTGACGCAAGCCACGCAGGGCGCGGGCATCCGGTCCAGCAAGCTGCTGTATGAGGCGGTCTATGATCAGGAAACTCTCAGCACTCAGCGTGGCGAAGACCGCGTTGCCCGCCTGTGGCAAGAGTTGGTGACGCTGACCGCCGTCAAATCCTCTGAACAGCGGTCGCTTTCGGCGGGGCTGACCTATTGGGCGCAGGGCGTTCAGCAGGCAACCTATGTGCTGGCAGTGGTGGCCGGGGCCTATATGGTCTTTGCGGGCGATTTCACCATCGGCACGATCATCGCGATTTCAATCCTGACAGGCCGGACCTTGGGGCCGCTCTCGCAGCTTTCGGCGACACTTGCGCGCTGGTCGAATGTGAAGGCGGCGCTGATTGGACTGGATGCGATCGCAGGGTCCAAACAGGCGGAGGAAGAGGGGCGCCACTACTTGCGGCGCGGCAAGTTGACCGGGCGGTTTGAGCTGCGCCATGTCGAGTTTCGCTATGATCCGCAATCGGCAGCGACGATTGAGATCCCCGCCTGCGCGATTCCGGCGGGGCAGCATGTAGCCGTTCTGGGCAGCAACGGGTCGGGCAAATCCACCCTTTTGAAAGTGATGGCGGGGCTGTACGAGCCCACCGCCGGACGCCTGCTGATTGACGGCGTGGATATGGGGCAGGTCCATCCGCGCGATCTGCGGCGGGGGATCGGCTATCTGGGGCAGGACGTTCGCCTGTTTTCAGGGACATTGCGCGACAACCTCAACCTCAGCCAGCTTGAACGCGACGATGACCGGTTGTTCCGGGCGCTTGATTTCGCGGGGCTGGGGCCTTTCTTGCGCAACCACCCTCGCGGCCTTGATCTGGAAATCAAGGAATTGGGCGAGGGGCTTTCTGTCGGTCAGCGCCAAAGCCTTGGCTGGGCGCGGATGTGGTTGCAAGACCCGCAGATCGTGCTGCTGGATGAACCCACCGCCGCGCTGGATCAGACGCTGGAGGCCACGCTTGTCAGCCGTCTAGGCACCTGGCTGGAGGGGCGCACGGCGATTATCGCTACGCATCGCATCCCGATCCTGCAACTGACCAGCCGTACCTTGATCCTGCAAAACGGCAAGCTGGCAGTGGATGGCCCACGCGATGCCGTTCTTGCGCATCTGTCCAAAGCGCAAGCCCCAGACGGAGGCTCTGCCGGATGACAACACTCGATCACGGGCTGGAAGACCGCATGAACCGCCCCAGCCTGACGATATGGCTGATCGCGATCTCTGTCCTGGTCTTTGTGCTTTGGGCGGCCATAGCTTGGGTGGATGAGATTGTCCGCGCCCCCGGCGAGGTCGTCTCGTCTTCACGCCCGCAGATCATCCAGAACCTTGAGGGCGGCATTCTGGCCGAACTCTCGGTCGCTGAAGGCCAGACGGTCGAGGCGGGGCAAACCCTCGCCCGGTTGTTCGGGACGCAGTACCAATCCGCCGTGGATGAATTGCGCGACCAGATCGGCGGGCTGGAGATTCGCCGCTACCGGCTGGAGGCCGAAATGGCCGGGGCGTTGGAATTCGACCCCCCCGCGACCTATGCCCGCCGCCTGCCCGACATCGTCTCGTCAGAGCGCGCGCTGCTGACGGCCCGGCAAAGTGATTTCATCGCCCGGCGCGATGGTGCCAAGCAGATCCTGACGCAAGCCAGCAAGGAATTGGAACTGCTGGAAAACATGCTGAAAAAAGAGGTTGTCCCCCTGATCGAGGTGACGCGCGCGCGCAAAAGCCATTCTGACGCCGAGAACCGTTACAGCGACACGATCACCCAGATGGGGCTGGAACGCGCGGCGGAGTATTCGGACACGCTCAAGCAACTTACCGCCCTGCGCCAGACCCTGAAAGGGGCCGAAGATCAGCTGAACCGCACCACTTTGGTGGCCCCGATGCGCGGCATTGTGAACAAGCTGTCGATCACGACGATCGGCGGGGTTGTGCGCTCGGGCGAGGAAATCATGCAGATCGTGCCCTTGGATGAAGAGTTGTTCATTCAGGCCAAGGTCTCACCCAAGAACATCGCCTCCGTCCGGGAGGGGCAAGAGGCGACGATCAAACTTTCCGCCTATGACTACACGATTTACGGCACGCTTTCGGGGCATGTTGTTCTGGTCTCCGCCGATACTTTCAAGGATGAACGCGCCCGCAATCCCGAACAGGATGCCCATTACAAGGTGACCCTTGCGGTGGATCGCAACGCGCTGACCGAACGGCAGCGCAATCTGGAGATCCGCCCCGGTATGCAGGCAGAGGTCGAATTGCAAACCGGCGGCAAAACCATCCTGACCTACCTGACCAAGCCGCTGTACAAATCACAAGAGGCCCTACGCGAACGCTAGGGCCTCTTGGGCCAAGGCTGCGGCCTTCGCAAGGTTTTGCGGCGCTCAGGTCGTCTCGCCGCCGTTCACCGCAATCATCTGCCCCGTCACGAACCGCGCGGCGGGCTGTGCCAGAAAGCTGACCATGGCCGCGATGTCATCGGGCTGGCCCATGAACCCGGTGGGGATACGCGCCGCGCGGGCCGGATCATCCGCCGTTTCGGTTTCGGCCCGGATCTGACCGGGAGAAATCACGTTGGCGGTGATCCCCTTGCTTGCAAACTCGGTCGACAGCGCCTTGGTCAGCCCCCAAACCCCGTGTTTGGCAGCCGAGATCGGCGCGCCCTCGAAATAGCCTTTGATCGCCTTCATGCCCGCGAAATTGATGATCCGGCCCCAGCCCTTGTCAACCATCCCCGGCAGGAATGCCCGGCTGGTGTAGAAAGCCCCCGACAAGGCCGTATTCAGAACGCCGTGCCAGTCTTCATCGGTCATTTCCAGAAAGGGCTTATGCGGGCGGCGGGCAGCATTGTTGACCAGAATGTCGATCGTGCCGAATTCCTCCAACGCCCGTTTTGCCATTTCAGCCACCGATGCCGCGCTGCCAACATCGCCCATCGTGACCAATGCCCGCGCGCCCGCCGCTGTCACCAAAGCCGCCGTTTCGTCTGCGGCCTCTTGATTATGAGAGCCGTTCACCACGACATTGCAGCCACTGCTGGCCAAATGAACGGCAATTGCGCGGCCGATATTCTGGCCCGAGCCAGACACAAAAGCTGTCTTTCCAGCAAGAGGACGGTCAGTCATTCGAAGGCTCCTTCAGGATTTCAGTATGAATTACAGGCATGTAGCAGCGAATTTCGCTACAATTATCCGCGCGCCATCCGGCTTTCTGCGGCGTGACCCAGACCATTTGCCGTTCTCGCTCAATTGTCAATCAACAGAATAATGTTGACATTCTGTAATTTCCGAAGCGTGATGCGGGCATGGAAATGAGCAACAACATCCGGCAATCGATTCAGCGGCTGCAACAGCGGTCTCTCGTGCTTGAGGTACGGGACGAGCTGGAACGGATGATTTTGCTGGGGGAAGTCGCGCAGGGTGAGCGGCTGAACGAGATTAGCTTGGCCGAAAAGCTGGGCGTCAGCCGCGGCCCCGTGCGGGAGGCGGCCCGATCATTGGAACGCGAAGGGCTTGTGGTGACGGTCGCCAACCAAGGCGTCTATGTCCGCAAACTGTCGGTCGAGGATGCGCTGGAGCTTTACGATCTGCGGGCGATGATCGCGGGCTACCTTTGTGCCGCCGCCGCTGAAACCGCCAGTGCTGAAGCGAAAGCAGACATGCGGACCTTTGTGCTACAGATGGACGATGCGATCAAAACCGGGGATGAGCAGGCTTACTTCACGCTCAACCTCGATTTCCATGATTGCGTGGCTGCTGCCTCCGGCTCTGTGCGGGCGACGGCGCTTTATGGATCTTTGGGCAAGGAAGTGCGCCTGATGCGCTTGCGTGTCCTGAGCGGAGAGAGCGCTTTGAAGCGCTCGAATATCGAACATGACCAGATCGTGACCGCGATCGAAAACGGGGATGTGGAAACAGCAAGATCAGCCGGTGCCCAGCACCATCTGAACGGAAAGAAACGACTGCTCGAAACGCTCTGACCGCAGCTGGCGGGAGGGGCGATCAAATCACGGCTGCGGCTCATTCCCGGAGGGGGGCTTGCCCACAGTCGTAAAGGCCAAAAAGGGAGGAAACCATGGCGATTACCTTTAAGACAGACGGATCCTGGCTGCGCGCCGGAGCATTGGCCGCCGCCTTTGCCCTGCCGATGATGGCAAGTGCCCCTGCGATGGCACAAAGCTATCCATCGGCTGATGAAACGCTGGATTGGACAATTGCGTTCGGCCCCGGTGGCGGCAATGACATCATGGCCCGCACGATCATCGACATCCTGACGAAATACAGCCTCTATCCCGGCTCCATCTCGGCCGAAAACCGCGCCGGTGGTTCGGGTGCCGTTGGTTGGGGCTACCTGTTCAATCAGGCGGGGAACGGGTACGGCATCTCGACCACTTCGGGAAGCTTCGTGACAACCCCGCTGCAGGCCGACACCCCGTGGGAGCCGGAAAGCTTTACCCCGGTTGCGCTTCTGGCCACCGATGACCTTGTGCTGGTTGTGAACGGCAGCTCTGACGTCCAGAACATCGAGCAGTTCATCGAAAAGGCGAAATCCACGCCGATGAACATCGCAGGCACCGGCACCGTGAACGTGGACTTCATCGTTCCCACGCTCTTCGCCAACAAGGCCGGGTTCGAGTTTGATTATGTCTCGTTCAACTCGATGGCTGACCAGACGACCGCTTTGCTGTCCAACGCAGTTGACGCAATGGTCGGCAACCCCGGCGAGATCCTCGGCCTGATCGACTCGGGTGAGCTGCGCGCATTGGTCTATTCCGGCCAATCCACACCGGACGCGCTGAAAGGCGTGCCGACCATGGGTGATCTGGGCTATGACATCGGCGTGTCGATGCCGCGCGGCCTGATCCTGCCGCCGGACGCCCCTGCCGAAGCGCAGGACTGGTGGATTGCGACGATGAAGCAAGTCGTCGAAACGCCCGAGTGGAAAGACTACATCGAGCGCAACACCCTGACCCCGACGGTGATCTATGGCGAAGACTTCCGGACCTTCCTTGTGAACACCAAGAACGGGTTTGAGGAAGTTCTGCGCTCGGTCGGCGCGATCCAGTAACGCATGGATATGTGAAACAAGACTGGCCGCGCCCTGACGCGGCCAGTTTTCCCTCTACAGGATCACGCAGATGCGCATTGTCTTCCTTCTCGTCCTGCTTGCAGGATCTATCTTCTACTCCTACATCGCCTTCTCGGACCTCAACTTCCTGACCCGGACCGGACGGCTTGGCCCCGGCTTTTTCCCGCGTCTTGTCGGCATTGGTCTGGTCTTCTTTTCGGCTTGGGTGTTGCTTGAGACCCTGCGCGCGCGCGTCAAGGACGATATGTCTGCAACTGTCTGGCGTGATGTGTTGATCCTGATTGTGCTGGCTGTTGGCTATGCCGTTTTGCTGCGACTGTTCGGCGGCTTCATCGCAACCGTGATCTATTTGGGCCTCGCGCTGACGCTTCTCAATCAGGGCCGGCATGTCCAGAACGGCATCCTGTCCCTTGTGATCCCAAGCTGCGTCTATCTGCTGTTCGACAAAGCGTTGAACGCAAACATGCCGCCCGCCCTGTTTGATTTGCCCTTCTAAACCGCGCCACCCAAAATCTGGCGGACTGGAGAGACTGAGATGGATATTTTCGGCGATCTGATGATGGGCCTGTCGATCGCGATTACGCCGATCAACCTGGTCTATTTGTTGGTTGGTGCGATGGTCGGGATGATCGTCGGTGTTATTCCGGGCTTTGGCCCTTCGGCCGGGCTTGCAATCTTGCTGCCCATGACCTTCGGGATGGACCCAACCGGCGCCATCATGATGCTGGCCGCGATCTACTACGGGGCGATGTATGGGGGCACGATCACCTCGATCCTGATCAACACCCCCGGAGAAAGCGCGACCGTGGCAAGTACGTTTGACGGCTTTCCGCTGGCCAAGAATGGCCGCGCGGGCCCGGCGCTTGTCATGCAGGCGGTGGCCTCTTTCGTGGGGGGCACTGTGGGCGTGATCCTGATCACGATCCTCGCGCCGATGTTTGCCCAAGTGTCGCGCAGCTTTGGCCCGCCGGAATATTTCCTGCTGGCCGTGATGGGGATGCTGACCCTGATCGTCATGATCGGCGAGAACTGGAAGCTGGGCGTGATCTCGGCTCTGATCGGATTTGCACTTGGCACTGTCGGCGTCGATCTGGAAACCGGGCAGGGCCGTTACACCTTCGGGTCGGCGGAACTGATCGGCGGGATCTACTTCATCCCGATCGCGATCGGCCTTTTCGGGTTGGGAGAGCTGTTCTACGCCTTCTATCAGGGGATGCACAATTCCAGCTCCGGCGGGATCGTCCAATATGACAAGGAAGAACGGTTCTGGCCCTCGGCTGAGGACTGGATTTCAACGCGCATGACGATGGTGCGCCATTCGATCCTTGGCTTTGTCGTCGGCGTCATTCCCGGCGCGGGGGCCACAATTGCGTCTTTGATGGCCTATTCGGTGGAACGCTCCATCTCGAAGAATCAGGCGAATTTCGGCAAGGGCGAAATGGCCGGGCTGGTTGCGCCGGAAACCGCGAATAACGCGGCCTCCTCTGGCGCGATGATCCCGCTTTTGACGCTGGGGATCCCCGGTTCAGCTTCGACCGCTGTGCTGCTGGGCGCGTTCATTCTCTGGGGCCTACGCCCCGGACCATTGTTCATGGAACAGAACCCCGAACTCGCTTGGGGGCTTATCGCCTCGATGTATCTGGGCAACATGGTTCTTCTGGCGATCAGCATCTTTGCGATCCCGCTTTTCGTCCAAATGATCAAGGTGCCCTACCGGATCCTTGGGCCGTCCATCGTGGTGATCTGTACGCTGGGCACGTTCAGCGTCCACGCCTCGTTCATTGAGACTTATCTGATGTTTGCGGCAGGCATCGTTGGCTTCTTCATGCGGCTTTACGGCTTCTCGGCGGCGGCACTGGTTCTGGCGCTGGTGCTTGGCCCCTTGGCGGAAGAGGCATTGCGCCAGACGCTGACCATCTCTCGGGGATCGTTCGGGATTTTCATTGATCGGCCTGCGTCGATCTGGATCATCGTTGTGACGATTGGCCTGGTCGGCGTTCTGCCGTTGATCAACCGCTACGGCAAATCCGTCAAGAAACGCGACAAAGCCGGGGCCTGAGAATGACCCTGCTGACCGAAACAGAAGCGCGGGCCCTTGTGGCTCGCGCTTTCTGCAATGCGGGGGTGTCCAGCGAGGCCGCCGATCACGCCGCAACGGGCCTTGTGCTGGCCGAGATGATGGGGATCAGCACTCACGGCCTGTCACGGGTGCGGGTTTATGTGAACCGGATCAGGGCAGGCGGGATTGACCCTGCGGCTCGTCCAAAAATCCGCGCCCCGGCCCCCGCCCTCAGGCATCTTGATGCCGCAAACGGCCTTGGCCCTGCCATAGCCCAGACCGCCCTTCTGACCGGGATGGAGGCCGCGCGCCACGCGGGCATGGCGGGGGTGTTTTGCCACAACGCCAACCATCTTGGCGCTTTGGCCCCCTATCTTTGGCAAGCCGCAGAGGCGGGCTTTGCCTGCATCATCACCACCAACACATCGCCCATGATCGCCCCAACGGGGGGTCGCGCGCCGATGATCGGCAACAATCCCCTCGGTATCGGGATTCCCAATCCGGGCGGGGTTCCGGTGTTTTTGGATATGGCGCTGTCGGTCGCTGCGCGCTCGCATGTACGGGCCGCGCTGAAAGAGGGTCGCGCGATCCCCGAAACCTGGGCCACAGATGCCGACGGCACCCCCACGACAGACCCGGCCGCCGCGATGCGCGGGCTTCTGCAGGCGATTGGCGGGGCAAAGGGGGCCAATCTGGCCCTAAGCCTTGATCTGCTGGCTGCTGGTCTGTCTGGTGCGCGGATGCTGGGCGCGGTTCTGCCCAACGCAGATGAGACGCCGGACCAACCGCAAGGGCTTGGCCAGATGTTCTTGTTGATCAACACCAAGATGCTTTTGGACGATGCGGCGTTGCACGACCGGATGGAGGCCGCAGGCAGTGCGATAGCCCAAAGCCCTTCGGTGGTGCCAAGCATTCAGCCCCGGCTTCCCGGTGCACGGGCCGCGGCGGCCCTTTGGTCTGCACGGCAGCAGGGGTTTACCCCGAATGCCGCCATGCTGGCCGATCTGCGCCGGCTTGCGGAACCCGAAGGCTAAGCCCTAGACCCGCGGCATCTTCCATGTCGCCGTCGCGAGGGCCGAAAGCTTGCCCTCGGCGTCGAACAGCCGGCTTTCCATGAAGGACATCGACCTGCCGCGCCGGGTAAAGCTGCCCTCGACCGTGACACGGCCCTCCATCACGGGGCGCATGAACTGGACCTTCATCTCGATCGTGGCCCCCGGCCCCGCAACCTTGTTCACCAGATGCCCCATCGAGATATCCATGGCCGAGGCCATCGCCCCCCCATGCAGCGACCCCTGCGGGTTGCGCAAAAGGTCGCTCATCTCAAAGCTGACGCGGCAAATCTCTTTGTCTGCGTCGGGGGCTTCCAGCGGCAGGTATTCAAAGGACAGGCCCAGAAAGCGCGCGAAGAAAAAGCTTTCAAAGGCCTGTTCGTGATCGCGAAGCGCGGCATCGAAATGCGCGCGCGCCGCCGTTTCATCGACCCGCTTCGGGGACGTATCAGCCATCACGCGCCCACGAAATTCGGTTTGCGCTTTTCAAGGAAGGCGCGGCGGCCTTCGATGTAATCCGCGCTTTCAAAGCAGGCGAGCACGCGCGCATCGCATTCCGCCAGATCCCGCGCGCTTTCCGGCGCGACCGCCTGGCTGACGATGTACTTGACAGACTCAACCGTCATCGGCGCATTCGCCGCAATCATCTGGGCGGTCTCTTCGGCAATCTTGCCAACCTGATCATCAGGAACAACCCGGTTCACAAGGCCCATGACCCGCGCTTCTTCGGCGTTAAAGCGACGTGCGGTAAAGAAGATTTCCTTGGCAAAGGACGGCCCGACCACATCGACTAACCGCTTGATGCCCGGAAACCCATAGCCAAGGCCAAGCTTGGCAGCTGGAACCGCGAAATTGGAGCTTTCGCCGCAAATCCGCAAATCGCAGCACAGCGACAGCGCAACGCCGCCGCCGATGCAGAACCCGTCAATCTGGGCGATGGTCGGCTTTGGAAACGCCTCGATCATGTCATAGACGCGCTTGGTGGTCGCGTTGTAATGGGCCACAGCCTCGGCGCTGGCGCGTTCGGTTTCAAACTTGGAGATGTCAGCCCCCGAGACAAAGGCTTTGCCCCCTGCCCCCGACAGGATCAGGATGCGAACCGTCGGGTCGGCGGCAAAACGTGTGGCAGCGGCCTCCACGGCCTCCCACATCTCCAGCGAGACGGCATTGCGCTTTTCGGGCTGGTTAAAGATGATGCGGGCGATTTCGCCGTTCTGTTCGGTGAGGATCTTGTCGGTCATGGTCTTGCCTGTCTTTCGTCTGGATTAGATGGCGCCCGAGTCTTTCATGGCCGTGATTTCGGCTTCTGAAAACCCGATCTCGGTCAGGATGTCGGTGTTGTGCTGTCCGGCCAAGGGCGGCGGGGCCACGATATGGCTGGGCGTGCGGCTCATCAGAATGGGCTGGCCGACAAGTTCGGTCGCGCCACGTTCCTGACTGACAACAGGCTGAGCAAGGCCAAGATGGCGTACTTGCTCGTTCGCGAAAACCTGCCCGATATCGTTGATTTCCCCGGCGGGAACGCCTGCTTCGGTGTAAAGCGCAATCCATTCGGCGGTGCTGCGGGTCTGGGTGATGGCTTCAATCTCGGCCCCCAAGGCATCCCGGTTCTTGGATCGGGCCGGGGCGGTGGCATAGTTCTCATCCGTCAGCCAATCCGTCCGGCCCATGGTTTCGGCAAATTTTGTCCAGATATTGTTGCCGGTGACCGCGATATTCATATGCCCATCGCTGGTTTTGAAAACACCAGTCGGGATCGAGGTCGGGTGGTTATTTCCTGCCTGCTTTGGAATATCGCCATCCATCAGGAACCGCGCCGCCTGGAAATCCAGCATGAAGACCTGCGCTTGCAACAAAGAGGTCTGGATCCATTGACCCTTGCCGGAATGGCTCCGCTCAAACAAGGCAATCAGGATGCCTTGGGCGGCAAACAGGCCTGCACAAAGATCCGCAATCGGAATGCCCACGCGCATCGGGCCATCGCCGGGATTTCCGGTGATCGACATCAGCCCGCCCATACCCTGCGCGATCTGGTCAAAGCCGGGGCGGTCGGCCATCGGCCCATCCTGCCCGAAGCCCGAGATCGACGCATAGATCAGCCGGGGATTCGTTTTCGACAGCGTTTCATAGTCAATGCCCAAACGTTTCTTCACGCCGGGGCGGAAATTCTCGACAATGATATCGGCCGTATCGGCCAGCTTGCGGAACGCAGCGACAGCGGCTGGTTTCTTGAGATCCAGCGTCAGGCTGCGCTTGTTGCGATGCAGGTTCTGGAAATCCGGGCCAGAGCGCGGCCCCCCGAATTGCGCCTTGTCATCAGGCTCTTCGATCTTGATGACATCAGCGCCCCAATCAGCCAATTGTCGCACACAGGTCGGACCAGACCGAACGCGCGTCAGATCCAGCACGCGAAGCCCTTTCAGCGCGGTGCTGCCCATTGGGGCGCCAGCGGATTGTGTCGGCTTAGATGCAGCGTCGTGATCAGTGTTCGCGGGCTGTGCCATATGGTTCCCCTCATGGACCTGTTCCTGATACATGAATTAGGCCAAGCGTCAGCAGATGACAATAAAAATGTTAAATGTTGACAAAAAACAAAGTTCCGTAGCAAGAGAAGGCATGATCATGAGCGCAAAACCCATCGGCCCCAGACGTGCCACTCTCGCCGGAGAAGTCCGCGCCGAGATTGAGCGTATGATCTTGGATGGCGATCTGGCCGGGGGCCAGAAGATGAACGAGGTTCAGCTGTCCAATGCCATGGGCGTCAGCCGCGGCACAGTGCGCGAGGCGATCCGGTCGCTGGCGGATAGCGGGCTGATCGAGCTGATCGCCAATCGCGGGGCATTTGTGCATGAAATGACATTGGCCGATGTCCGCAACCTTTATGATCTGCGCGGTGCGGTCTTTGCGATGGCCTGTGCTACCTCGGCGCGCCGCGTGGCGGAAGGGCTGGAGCGCGAGTTTCCAAAGAAGCTGGAACGCAACCTGCAGCAGATGCGGCAAGCGACTGACAAGGCCGATACGGCCAAGTATTATCAGTTGAACATCGAATTTCACGACATGCTTCTGGAAGCGGCCGCCAATGCCAAGGCCAAGACGGTCTATGACAATCTGGTCAAAGAGATGCATCTTTTCCGCCGCCGCGGGCTCTCGGTTCCCACCAACATGGCCCGATCCCTCGCTGAACATGAAGACATCGCAAAGGCCGTGCTGGCAGGACAACCCGAACCGGCCCGGCTGGCCGCGCATGAGCATATTACGGCGGGGTTTGCCCGCTATATCAAAACCCACGAACCGGACTCTGAAGCGGGCGCTGGCCCCGCCTGAGGGCCGCATACCCGGCCCACGGATCAGCACTGACGAATGAAGGACGCAGCATGACAAACCCGCTTTATGACGCTCTTTTTGCCCCAAATTCCGAGAGGTCTGACCCCTTTCTGATCCTTGCAAAGGGCGATCCGATCAGCCATTCCGCGTTTCATGCAATGGCCGGGCAATATGCAAACGCGCTGCGGGCGGCAGGCGTTGGGGTGGGCGACCGTGTGGCAGTTCACATCCAGAAATCACCCGAGGCACTGGCCCTTTATGCCGGATGTGTTCGCGCAGGGGCCGTTTTCCTGCCCCTGAACACTGCCTACACCCCCGCAGAACTGGATTATTTCGTCGGAGACAGCGGTGCGGCCCTGTTTGTCTGCGACCCGAAGGAAGTGGAGGCTCTGGCCCCGATCGCCGAGGCAAAGGGCTGCCGCCTGATGTCTTTGGGTGGGGATGGCGCCGGAAGCTTGGCAGATCTGGTCGCCAGCCAGCCGAGCGCCTTTGCGAATGCCGATCGCGCTACGGATGATCTGGCCGCCCTTCTGTACACATCGGGGACGACGGGGCGCTCCAAGGGCGCGATGCTGACTCATGGCAACCTTTTGTCCAACGCCCAAGCCCTTGTTCAGGAATGGCGCTTTACGGATCAGGATGTTCTGTTGCACGCTCTGCCGATCTTTCACAGCCACGGGCTGTTTGTGGCCACAAATGTGATGCTGCTGGCGGGCGGCGCGATGATCTTCCTTCCGAAATTCGATCAAGAGACTGTTCTGGTGCAATTGCCGCAAGCCACGAGCATGATGGGCGTTCCCACGTTCTACACGCGCCTTCTGGATGACCCCCGCTTCGACGCCAAACTGACGGCACATATGCGGCTGTTCATATCGGGGTCCGCCCCCCTTCTGGCCGAAACGCATGAACGGTTCGAAGAGCGGACGGGCCACCGGATTCTGGAACGCTACGGGATGACGGAAACCAGCATGAACACCTCTAACCCCTATCTGGGCGACCGCCGGGCCGGAACTGTCGGCTTTCCGCTTCCGGGGGTTGAGGTGAAGGTCTGCGATCCGGAAACGGGGGCCGAACTTCCACAGGGAGAGATCGGCGTGCTGGAAGTGCGCGGCCCGAATGTGTTCAAAGGCTATTGGCAAATGCCCGAGAAAACCAAGGCGGAGTTGCGCGCCGACGGGTTCTTCATCACCGGCGACTTGGCCCGGATTGATGCGGATGGCTATGTGACCATTGTTGGCCGGGGCAAAGACCTTATTATTTCGGGTGGTTACAACATCTACCCCAAGGAAATCGAGCTTTTGCTGGACGATCAGCCCGGCGTTGCGGAAAGCGCGGTTGTGGGCGCGCCGCATCCCGATTTCGGCGAAAGCGTGGTGGCTGTTCTGGTCCCCGAACCGGGGGTCGATCTGGATCTTGTGGCCATTGAAGCCCGCGTCAAGGAAAGCCTTGCGGGGTTCAAACGCCCCAAGCACATCGCGGTTCT
>JAQWYA010000199.1 GCA_029254215.1 Pseudorhodobacter sp.
ACCGCCCACACTCAAGCCTCGCTGGCCTGACACCATGGGAATATGCTAACCGGTCAGAGGAAGACCAAAACCTGAACAGAGCTAACTCATAAACGAGGACTCTCAGGGGAGCAGGTCACAGCGTAACCGCGAGGGAAAACCACTTAGAAAACGCCGGGAGCTTTTTCAGGCAAACCGAACCCCCTCTGCCTGTGTGGAGCAAAGCGGGTTCAATCCACCGACCTCTTCCTAGCTCAACGCTGTTGCGCAAGTAGACGTGCCTCAAATGTCTTGAGCACTGGGCGGGCCGTTTCACCGTAAGATTCCGTGCCCCTACGCAATTCCGGAAACACTTCAAAGAGTTCCTGCCGCGGAGCATCTTCAAGGGTGGACGTGCCGAAGTCGCCGGGATGGAAACTTTCGCTCTCTATACCGTTGGCATAGACAATTTCATGCCGCTTGCACATGAAGTGGAAGTATTCCACGCCCTCCCCCCCGCGATCAATCAGGATATCATGATCGTTAAGGAGTGCTTTGGCCGGGGCCAACATTTCTGGGCTGCCGAACATCAACTCACACCGCCAGTCGGCCAAAAGCATTCGATGCTGAGGCGAAACGACCAAGTCTTTGCTTGGCAAGTTGTGCCCAAACGCGCCTTTAAAAAACCGGATCGGCCGCAAATGTGGGTTTTGCCGCAATTCTGTTTCGGTCAACTTACGAGAGGAAATCCACTCGATGGCCTGATAACCATTGTCCTTGGTCCTGACCTTGTCGCCGGGCATCAGGTCTTCGATCGCCCTCGGACCGGCTTCCGTATCGATTAAGGTTCCCTTCGTAAAACAAATGAAGTCGACCATGACCTGCATGTTGCTGGCGCCACCACCCCCCAACGACAGGGTGATTGTGCGTGTCGCGCCGTTGGCGTCGAGGTAGGTAATGGTCGCGGCATTGGAGCCATCTTGAATGCGGAAAGTTCGTTCGCCAAAGATGTTGCCGTTGGTGTCGGGGGTGCTCAGCGATCCATTGACAACCGGACCATTGCCGACCCGGAACGACAAGACGTTCGATAGGTAAAGGCGATCAGCCGTCTGGGCGCTTTTGATCTTCAAATTGAAATTCGCATCAAAACCAGACAGATCAAGGCTTACGACATCGATATCCTGATTGGAGCCTTTGTCATCCTTGTCGTATTTGATCTCTACATCGGAGCCATTGCTGATGGCCGTCGTGCCTTTGATAAAGGTGTAAGTGTTCTGACCTGTACCGGCAGTGAAATCATCAAAGGTCTGTGAACCGACTCTAAGTTCGGGATTGCTGCCACTAGTCCAGTTCCCGACGCTGCCGATCACTTGGTTCGAAGGGATCGGGCTGTTTGGGTTGGCCGAAAGATTATTGGTTGGGCCAGTGTTATTATAAATGACATAGCTCATGATGCGTTACCGTTTTCTCGGGAAAAATTATGTCTTTCATTGCGTTGCCGACAAAAGGGCAGGCCGAAAATTTAGCCCCGCAAGGTCTTTCAGGCCGCCTCCTGCGCGGCATTCAACAAGGGTAAAAATCCAGCGATAAATTCAACGGTCGCTTCCACATTGGCAATGGGACGGACCAAAGCATAATGCGCAACGACACATTCCGCGATTGATTGCGGCGTCTCGTCTGTAAGAACATGAAAATCCTGTGCGATTGAGATCATATCAACCTCTTTCGCGCGATAGGCTGCGCCTTCAAAATCCAAACCGACGACGCGTTCTTCCGTGAACCGAAAATTGGAGGCCGAGCCATCGCCACGGCTCATGACAAGGTCATCCAACGGAATTGCCTTCATGGCACCCGACAAATCGTCGAACCCCTGCAACGATGTGAAGGGGCGGTATTGCTCCAAATGTTGAAGAATGGTTTGATCGGATGTGGAGCATCCGTCAAAGCGGTTGTGAAACCGAGCCAGCCATTGCGCAATCGAAGCCAGCGCAATCAGCCCCGTGCCATTATCGATGAAATGCTTCACACCATGGCCGACGACACCGCGCGTTACAATGACCCGCTCAACATCGGCGTGAAAGACCATCTGAGGGGCACCCTGGCCCACCATGGCGGCAAGGATCGTCTTCTCCCGCCGATATCTTTCATCAGCCGTCATCCCATCCGCGGCGTCAAAGGCAAAAATCTTGGCGAAAAACGCTTCCCCATCGGGACCTTGAAGAAGGGCTACAACGTTAGAGGCAGATCTCGACCAAGGGGACACCTCCATCGCCTCCAGGCCAATGGCAATCAATATATCCTCTTGTAACTCCTTCAAGACCGGCATTTGGCACCTTCGCTTTCCTATTTTTCTAACGCATCATTCCTTCGCAGATGGCTTCAATTCAGGTAATTGCATAAGCGTTATCTAAAATTGGTGATAATCCAAGGGCCCAAATCGGGCAAAAATGAGGTGAAAATGAGGAAAGCCGTTTCACGAAGTCAGGTGACCAACCTCGAATCCTTGGCGCAGTCGACCCGCGTTCACTTCATAGTCGGGCTGCCCAGATCCGGCTCGACCATGCTGGCGGCCTTGCTCAACCAGAACCCACGCGTTTGTGCGACGGGCCCGAGTGCCGCTTACCACTTGTTTTCAAATCTTTACACGGCAATGTCTGAAGAGGGCGAAACAGCATCGCTCTTGGATGATGCGCAACGCGCATCCGTTTTGAAGGCGGTCATTCACGCGGTCCACAATCCTAAACAAGGAACGAAACCCGTCGTTTTCGATACAAATCGCAAATGGCTGTTTCGGATCGACCAACTGGTCGAACTCTTTCCGCTTTGTCAATTTATCGTTTGCGTGCGAAATCCTGCACAAATTTTGTCCTCTTTGGAAAAAACGAGGCGCGCCTCAGTCCTGCGCCAAAGTCGGCTCTTTCACTCCCACGAATCGCTTGAACAGCGTGTGCTGCGCTTGATGGCTGCGGATGGAATGGTTGGATCCAGCATGATGCTCGTGAGGGATGTTCTGGAAGGCCCACATGCCGAAAGGTGTTTGGTTCTCGACTATGAACGTCTTGCCCAACAGCCTGCTGGGACCATGCAGGCTTTGTACAGGTTCGTGCGGGAACCCGAGTTTGGTCATGATTTTGAAGACTTCTCTTTCGATGCGCCAGAGTTCGATGCCTTTCTCAACACGCCCGGTTTGCATAAAATAGAGGGGCCCCTGCGCCCCCGCGGAAACGAGATGCTTTTGCCCCCTCAGATTGCACAAAAATATGAAAGCCAAGCGTTCTGGCGTGACATTTCGAGCCCTGCAAAGATGGTCTTGCCCTAGGGTGCAGATCCATTAATCGTCTTTAGGCCGCCCTTTCTGCGTGACTCAGCCCCCCGAACTTAAGGGGGTTATGGATCCCAGATCTTGAAGAAGTCCGATCCTGGTCTTTCTGGCCTGCGCGCGGGCGACCACTGTCATTTTCTGACCATGTGGCCGGCTCTTTGGGTGGTCATTTCAAGACACGCCTCAGGGCTGCTAATTTGTTATTGAGGTGACTTTCCAAAATCTTGCACAGCAGCGCACCATCACGTCTTACGATAGCCTCTACAATTTGCCGATGTTCCGCCACGGCCTCAGCCCAGCGTTCTGTAGAGAGATTGGCCAGAAGTCTGGCTCGTTCCACGCGTGATGATAGGGTGGCATATTGCTGAGACAGCACCGGATTGCCAGCCGCTGTGAAAAGCGCGCTGTGAATAGCACGGTTTGCACGGAAATAGGCGCCCCTATCGCCTGCCTCGAAGCTTTTGAACATCTCATCGTGAAGAGTAACAATCTGTGCGATTTCAGTATCAGAAGCCTGCGCACAGGCGAGTTTGCCTGCCAAACCCTCTAACACCGCGATGACGGGGAACGTCGCCTCAAGTTCTTCCATGGTCACGCTGGACACGCGCGCGCCGCGGTTGGGCTCAAGGGTGATTAATCCTTCACTTGCCAGCACTTTCAGGGCTTCGCGCAGCGGCGTCCGGGACACGCCAAGCTGTTCACACAAAGCCCGTTCGGGGACCTTGGCGTCAGCTTCCAAAGTTCCGTCGACAATGGCCTGACGCAGTCGCGTGACCAGTTCATCATGAAGCGATTGCCGCACGAGGGGTGCCGTCAAGCGCATCGTCATCCTCCGCTTTCGGTCAGGGCCATTTCAAGCACCCGCGCGACGTGGATGGCTTTGCGCCCACTCCCATCTGCGATCTGGTGCCGGCATGACGTGCCATCCGCCACGATCAGCGTCTCTTGTGTGGCGGCGCGCACTGCTGGCAGCAAATTGGCCTCGGCCATTTTCAACGATATCTCGGCGGTATCATGGCCATAACCGAAGGCCCCGGCCATACCGCAACAACTGGTCTCAATCACTTCAACGTCACTTTCGGGGATCAGGCCAAGGACGGACAGAACGTCGGGCATCACTTGATGCGCCTTTTGGTGGCAATGCCCATGCAGCAGGATCTTTTGCTTAAGGGCGCGTAGCGGCAGGGTAATCTGATATTTCACCAAATATTCTTCAAGCAGGAAGCTACTGACAGAAACAATCTTGGCGCGCTCATCGGTGATCAGCGCCGGAATTTCATCACGCAGCGTCAGCAGCGAGGATGGCTCCAAGCCTACAATCGGAATTCCCGCCCGCGCATAAGGCAACAGGGCTGCAATGAGGCGTTCCGCCTCTTTGCGCGCCTCCTCGATCAACCCGACTGACAAGAAAGTCCGTCCGCAATCCAGAGGACGGCGCCCCTCAATCGGTGTCGCCACCTTCACCTTCAGACCAGCGGCCCGCAAAAGCCGCGCTGCGGATCTAAGGTTTTCCGGCTCAAAGTACCGATTGAACGGATCGGCAAGCAGCACCACATCCGGATTGGCATCATCGCATTCCGCATCCCGAAAGGGCTTGGAAGACCACACAGGCAAGGGGCGCGACGCTGCGAAACCCGTCCCGCGCTGCATGATCTTGGCCAATCCCGGCACGCGGTTGCGCAGGTTCATAAGCCAAGGCACCCGTGCAGCCCAAGGTGCGTAGCGTGGCAGGTAACCGACAAGGCGGTCGTGCAAGCTCAGCCCGTATTTCGCAACGCGCGCCGCTTGAACCTCGGTTTTCATCCGCGCCATGTCCACCCCCGTAGGGCATTCCCGTTTGCAGGCCTTGCACGAGACGCAAAGCTTCAGGGTCTCGGCCATATCGGGCGACGTCAAGGCATCCGCGCCAAGCTGACCAGAGATCGCCAAACGCAGGCTGTTGGCCCGCCCCCGCGTCGAATCCCGTTCATTGCGGGTCGCGCGGTAAGAGGGGCACATGGACCCGCCGCTGAGCTTCCGACAGGCGCCATTGTTGTTGCACATCTCAACCGCGCCTTGAAAACCGCCCCCGGCCCCGGTCCAGTCAGACCAGTCAAAAGCGGCCCTGAGCGGCGCGACCTGATAGGTGTCGCTATAGCGAAACAAGCTGCGGTCATCCATCTTCGGCGCGTCAACGATCTTGCCGGGGTTCATGATCCTGTTTGGATCAAAGCTGTGTTTCACATCCCGAAAAAGGGTGGTGATTTCTGTTCCGAACATCCGTTCATGAAACTCCGAGCGCACGATCCCGTCGCCGTGTTCACCGGAATGTGACCCTTTGTAATCGGCCACGAGGGCAAAGGCCTCTTCGGCGATGGCCCGCATTTTCTTGACGTCAGTGTCCTGCTTAAGGTTCAGCACGGGCCGCACATGCAGGCACCCGACAGAGGCATGGGCATACCATGTGCCTTGGGTGCCGTGACGCGCAAAAACATCCGACAGACGTTTGGTATAGTCCGCCAGATCCGCCAGCGGGACGGCGCAATCCTCGACAAAAGACACGGGCTTGCCGTCCTGTTTCATCGACATCATGATATTGAGGCCGGATTTGCGCACTTCGGCGATCTGCCCCTGAAGACGTTGATCTGTAATGGCTTTGACGCCACCCCAACGGGGGCCCGCGCCACTCCATGCGAATCCCAGACCACCCATGCAATCTTCGACCTCACGCAGCTTGCGCGCATTGGCCTCGGCCGTCCCTTCGTCGAATTCGACAAGCAAAATGGCCGCTGGCGCGCCCTCGACAAAAGCTTCGATCGTTCGGCGGAACAGCGGAATTTGCCGGGACAGGCCGATCATCGTGTTGTCAACCAGTTCGACAGATAATGGGTTCAGCGCCACAAGATGCTGTGTGGCGTTCATAGCCTGATAGAAATCGGGGAAATGGCAAACGGCCAGCACCCGCTCGCCCACCAATGGGGCGAGTTTCAACTCGATTTCGGTAAAATAGGCCAGCGTTCCCTCTGATCCAACCAACAGATGGGACAGGTTGATCGGGTTTTGCCCCGGCACCAATGCGTCGAGGTTATAGCCCCCGACCCTACGGTTCAGCTTTGGAAACCGCGCGTCAATCAGGTCTGCATGGCTGGATCCAATCGCAAGCATCCGGTCGATGATCGCCTGCGCTGGATGCCGTGTCTGTGTCTGGTCGGGGATTTCGCCATAGCGGGCCTTGGTGCCATCGGCCAAGATCGCCTCGATCGCGATGACATTCGTGCGCATCGTGCTATAGCGCAAAGACCGGCCGCCGCAAGAATTATTGGCGGCCATTCCGCCGATCGTTGCCCGCGACGCGGTCGAGATATCCACCGGAAACCACAGCCCGTGCGGCTTTAGCGCTTTGTTCAACTCATCCAGCACGACGCCCGGCTGTACGACCGCACGCTGGCCTGCGACATCAATCTCCAAGATCCTGTTTAGGTGCCGCGAATTATCAAGAATGAGCCCCGAATTGACCGTCTGGCCGCATTGCGACGTGCCGCCACCGCGCCCTGTCACGGGGATTCCCGTTTCCCGTGCCGCTGCGAGGGCGGCTGAAATGTCTTCAGATGATTGGGGAAAGGCAACCGCCGCAGGCATCATCTGATAAATGGACGCATCCGTCGCGTAGCGCCCGCGCGAGAACGCGTCCTCCAGAATTTCTCCCGAAAATTGGTGCTTTAACAGATCTTGCAGCATCGTTCCCTCCACCCGGCGCGCCGACTTGACAGCGGATAATCCCAAATTGTATTCATAATTCATAATTTAAATTGCAGCAATCATCCATATTCTGAACGCTGCTGCACCGTGGGGGATCATTCATGACATCGCGCAAAGCCGGTCGGCATTTCCTTCAGATCCCTGGGCCAAGCGCTGTCCCCGATCGCATTTTGCGCGCCATCAGCATGCAGACGATTGACCATCGCGGCCCGGAGTTTGCAGCCGTCGGCAGGGCCGCAATCGAGGGAATGAAATCCATCTTCAAGACCGACGAGGGTCAGGTCATCATCTACCCCGCCTCAGGCACCGGCGCTTGGGAAGCCGCTTTGGTCAACACCCTCTCCGAAGGGGACAGGGTGTTGATGTATGAGACCGGCCACTTTTCCATGTTGTGGATGAAACTGGCGAAACGCCTTGGCTTGCAGCCCGAATTCATTGCGGGCGACTGGCGCGGTGGCGCAGACGCGAATGCCATCGCCGGTCACCTGCGCGCAGACACCCACCACAGCATCAAAGCGGTCTGTATCGTCCATAACGAGACGTCGAGCGGGTCTGTGTCTTCGGTAGCAGAGGTGCGGGCAGCCATCGATGCAGTTTCTCACCCTGCGCTCTTGATGGTCGACTCCATCTCGGGCCTCGCGTCCATTGACTTCCGGTTTGATGAATGGGGCGTCGATGTCTGCGTATCAGGCTCGCAGAAGGGGCTGATGTTGCCGCCCGGCATTTCCTTCAATTGCGCCAGCAAACGGGCGATGGAGGTGGCGCGCAAAGGGGGCATGCGCAGATCCTATTGGGATTGGCAGGAAATGGCCGCGATGAACGCCAGCGGCTATTTCCCTTATACCCCCGCCACCAATATGCTTTACGGCCTCAATGAAGCGGTTGCCATGCTCCACGAAGAGGGGCTGGATAATGTATTTGCACGCCACATTCGGCATGGCCGCGCAACGCGAGCTGCCGTGCGGGCATGGGGACTCGACATTTTGTGCAACCGGCAAGGGCAGGAAAGCGGCGTTCTGACAGCCGTCATGATGCCGGAGGGTCATAGCGCCGATCAATTCAGGAAGACAGTTCTGGAAGGCTTCGACATTTCGCTGGGCAATGGCCTTTCCAAGGTCGCCGACCGGGTTTTCCGGATCGGGCATTTGGGCGATTTCAACGACGCCATGCTCATGGGTACTCTGTCCGGGATCGAAATGGCTTTGTCCAAGGCGCAAATCCCGCATTCAAAAGGCGGCACCGAGGATGCCATGGCGGTTCTTGCAGGCTAGGGCAGCGCCTACCCTCAGCACCCATCACCGGCCCGATGCCGCGCGCAATGCACCAATTGCACTATTGGTTCAATTGATCTGACGCGGGCCCATATGTACTAGTGTTGAGAAATTCAAAACGTGGAGAAGCCTAATGTCCGACTATGTCATCCCAGTACCTGCTGTGGCAACAATCCCGGTCGCGTCGGGTGGTTCTTTTCCTGTTCGCCGTGTGTATTGCATCGGACGCAATTATGCAGCGCATGCGATTGAAATGGGCCATGATCCGGATCGTGAGGCACCCTTCTTTTTCCAGAAAAACCCCAATAACCTTGACGCATCAGGGCAGTTTCCCTACCCGCCCCACACATCAGACGTGCATCACGAAGCCGAACTGACTGTCGTCTTGAAATCGGGTGGCACGAATATCCCTGTCGAGAAGGCGCTGGACCATGTTTATGGCTATGCGCTGTCTTTGGATATGACCCGCCGTGATCTTCAGGGCGAAATGAAAAAGGCCGGGCGTCCTTGGGAAATCGGCAAGGCGTTTGAACGCTCCGCCCCGATCGGGCCAATCCATACCGTCAGCGAAGTTGGACATCTGGGCAGCGGCGCCATCACGCTTAAAGTGAACGGCGATCTGCGTCAGGAAGGCGATCTGAACCAGTTGATCTGGAAAACCCCTGAAATGATTTCTTATCTTTCGGAGTATTTCGAACTTGCGGCTGGCGATGTCATCATGACCGGGACACCATCGGGTGTTGGGCCTGTGGTCAAGGGCGACGTGATGGAAATGGAAGTCGCGGGACTGGGGAGCCTGACGGTGACGGTCATCTAACCGCCAACGAATTCCTTAGGCAATGCGAGACCCATTGAGGGCAGTATTCGGCCGTAAACCGACTTGAGGTGGTCCATCATGGACTGCGTCGCAAGATCGGCATCATGGCTCAGGATGGCCTGAACAATGACATCGTGTTCCACGAAACTCGAATAATCTGCTGGGGGCTTGCTACTTTTACGTGGTTGCCCCCAGACCACCGATCTACGCACGACATTCAGTGTTTCGTAGTAATAAAGGTGCAACTGGTTTTGCGTCGCGCGTGCAATTGCGTGATGCAGTTTGTTGTCCCATGCCTCATAGCTGCGCCAATCCTGCGCATTGCGGCAGTTGTCGGCACAAGCTTTGATTTGGATATGATCGGCCTTCTTACCATAGATCGCAGCAAGCCGCGCCATTTCAGGTTCTATGGTAAAGCGCACAGACACAACCTGCTCGGGTTTCACCTGATCCCGCAAATATGTCACGTCTTCAAGGTTGAGGACCGGCCGCGCGCCCACAAAGGTGCCGCGTCCGACATGCCGCCAAATCAACCCCTGCTCTTCGAGTTCTGACAACGCCCTGCGCAACTGATTGCGTGTCACACCCAGTGTCGCGCACATCACCCGCTCTGGCGGTAAGCGGTCGCTGTGGGCATACCCATCATTGTCAATCATTCGTCTGACAGACTGCACCAGCGCTTCAGTCTTTGACATTGGTTACAACCCAATCCGCACATTGGTTCATTGATTTCATCGGTACTTACGCCTCTTCTTATGGTCAAGAGGGTTTTTACCTGCGGTTGCTCCGGTCAGCCTGCGAATGGCATTCGGCTTGGGACACGCGGCAGTTGGCAAAGCCCCGTATTTTTAAGGGGATTGTTATGAGACTTGCCACATTATCCATCAACGGCAAACCATCTGCAGCGGTTCAGCTGGCAAACGGCGCGTGGCTTGATATTGCGACAGCAGGTCAAAAGCACGATGCGTTGGCCTCTGGCTGTCTGCAAACCTTGATCGGCCACGGACCCGCGGCGATGGAGGCCTTGGCGGCAATCGTCGCCGATGCCGATAAGGGACAGCATGCAGGCGCCATTGTTTCTGACGTGACGCTGATGGCGCCGCTTCCCACCCCGCGCAAGAACTTCTTTTGCGTTGGACGCAACTACGCGGAACATATTGCCGAAGGAAATAGGGCGCAGAACATCAAACTCGGCGTGACTGAACACCCCGTTTTTTTCACGAAGCCACCGACCTCCATCGTCCCACCAAACGGCGACATCCTCATTTTCCCGACCGTGTCGGAGGCCATTGACTATGAGGTCGAGCTGGCCGTCGTGATCGGAAAAGGCGGACGCAATATCGCGAAGGAAGAGGCTTTTGATCATGTCTTTGGCTATACAATCCTGAATGATATCAGTGCCCGCGATATCCAGCGGCGCCATGGCGGACAGTATTTCAAGGGCAAGGGCCTCGATGGATCATGCCCGCTTGGTCCGTGGATTGTGACGGCCGATGCGATCAGCGACCCGCACAAACTGGCGATCGGCCTGACCGTCAACGGCGAGCAACGCCAGAACGGCACGACCGCCGATATGATCTTCGATATTCCAACGCTTATCGCATCCTTGTCAGAAGGGCTGACGCTGGAACCCGGAGATATCATCGCGACCGGAACACCCTCAGGCGTGGGCTATGCGATGGACCCACCCCGCTTCCTGAAAGCGGGGGACACAGTTGTTTGTGACATCGCAGAGGTCGGGCAATTGACGAATACCGTACGCAACGCATGACGTGCGGCGCTGATCCGTAAATCGGACGCCAAATTGACAATACGTAACGGGAGGAGACCCAAAATGACTACCAGAAGAACGTTTACCAAACTGCTGGCCGCGATTCCTGTGGTCGGTTTCATGAGTACCGCAGCGTTTGCCCAGGATCTGCGCAACGTCACCTTTGTGCAGCCCAGCCCATCGGCGATCAACTCATTCCCCGTCTTTGTGGCAATTGGCGAAGGCTATTTTGCAGAGGAAGGCCTTAACGTCACGGTTGAGGCGATCAACGGTTCGGGTGCAGTTCTGCAGGCGCTTGCCGCTGGTCAGGCGCAGTTCGGACGTCCTGGCCCTGGCCCTGTGCTCGCAGCGCGCGCGCGGGGTGAAAATGCGGTGTTCATTTACAACGTGGCCGCGCGCAGCAACTTTGGCATCGTCGTGCAGGAAGGCTCCGACATTCAAGGCCCGGAAGGGTTGCGTGGCAAGGTCATCGGGACCGGCACGGCTGACGGCGCCGAAGTCGGCTTTGCCAGCAACGTGATGTTGGGTGCGGGTATGACGGCTGGCACCGACTATCAGTTTCTGACCGTTGGGGATGGTGGCCCGGCAACCGTAGGCTTTACGTCTGGCGCGATTGATGCCTACTCATCGTCCACTGCGGATGCGGCAATCCTGAATCAGCGCGGCATGAAAGTGCGCGACATCACACCGCCGGAATTTGCGCGCTTCTTCGGGAACGGTATTGCCACAATGGGCGACACCATCGCCAATGACCCGGAACTGGTTGAAAAGTTCATTCGGGCATTTGCACGCGGCCATGCCTTTGCGCTGGACGACGCAAACCGTGAGACCGTGCTTGCCCACCTGAAGGAAGGCAACCGTCAGGAAGGGGAAGACCCGGTTTTCCAATCCGCCCTCTTTGATGCTGTGCGGTCCAAAACCATCCCGGTGGATATGACCAATGGCCTCGGCTATCTGCCGCCCGAAGTTTGGGTAGAGTGGCAGGACAGCCTTGTCGCGAGTGGTGATCTGGCTGCCCCGCTTGATGACCTCACCGCGGCTTACACCAATGACTTCAGCGCAATGGCCAATGAGGCAATGAAGTAATGACACTTTCCGCAGCCACACCTGACGGGAAAGCGCAACTTGGCGCCCCTGTCTATGAGTTGACGCATGTCAGCAAAACCTATGCACGCAATAGGGTGATCGCACTCGACGATGTCAGCCTCACCCTACGCAAGGGGAGCTTCTCGTCTGTGATCGGTTCGAGTGGCTGCGGGAAATCTACCCTTCTCAAGATCATGGCGGGGCTGATCCCGCCATCCAAAGGGCGCGTCGTCTTGCAGAACAAACCAGTGACCGGCACACGCCGCGACATTGGCATGATGTTCCAGCAGGCGACGCTGTTCCCCTGGCGCACGACGATTGAAAACATCGTCCTGCCCATTGAAATTCGTGACGGCCGTGCAGCGGCAGAAAAGGCCAAAGAAAAGGCCCGCGATCTGCTTGATGTGGTTGGCCTCAAAGGGTTTGAGGACGTCTTTCCAAACGAGTTGTCTGGCGGCATGGCGCAGCGGGCCTCGATTTGCCGGATGCTCATCACCGAACCGGCGGTTCTGCTGCTGGATGAACCGTTCAGCGCCTTGGATGAATTGTCGCGGGACATGATGAACATGGAACTGCAACGCATTTGCATGGAGCAACATGCCACGGCATTTCTGGTCACCCATTCCATTCAAGAGGCAGTGATCCTTTCGGATCATGTCTATGTCATGAAACCGCGCCCAGGTCGCGTTGCCGAAGTTGTGACGGTCGATTTGCCCCGTCCTCGCACACTCGACATGATGACCACGCCCAAGTTTGGGCAAACCGTAGATTACATCCGGAGCCTATTGGACAAGGGAGAAGAGATGTGACCGACGCCACTGGAAACTCTGAAGAGAAAATCACACCGGATACCGTTTGGGTAGAAAAGGTCCCGCTGCTTGACCAAATCCCGCGCAGCATCCTGATGCTTTTCGTTCTGGCCGTGGTCGTGGGCCTTTGGCAATTCGCCACGGCCTTCAATCTTGTCTCAAGCATCGTGTTGCCCACCCCCGGCGAGACGTTTCGCGACATGATCTTTGTCGGCAAGAACCTTTTGACCGGCGATTACATGCTTTACGCGCTGTGGATCACCAGCAAAGAGGTTGTCTACGGCTTTGCCCTTGCCATGTTCCTTGGGTTCACCTTGGGAATACTGGTGGGCGAAACGGCCTTTGGTGAGCGGGCAATCATGCCCTATCTCGTCGCACTGGACACGATGCCCAAGGTTGCCTTTGCGCCCTTGTTCATCGCGTGGCTGGGCTTTGGTATCGAATCCAAAGTGGCGCTTGCGGCCTTTATCGCGACCTTTCCGATTGTTGTCGGCACCGCCGCAGGTTTGCATGCTGCCGACGAAAATTCGCGGATGCTGTTCAAGACCATGGGCGCCAGCCGTATGCAGACACTGTTCAAGATGAAACTGCCGATGGGCCTGCCGCAGATCTTCACAGGGCTGAAGATCGGAGCCGTTGGCGTGATGGCCGGTGCGATTACGGCAGAGTTTCTGGGCGGCGGCAAAGGCTTTGGCGAACTGATCCGTGTTGCGGCCTCGCAGTTGAATACACCGCGGGTTTTCTCGCTGAT
>JAQWYA010000203.1 GCA_029254215.1 Pseudorhodobacter sp.
TTGATGCGGAAGGGGTTGTAGCCGAGCATCCGCGCGCGCTCTTCATTCTCGCGCATGGCGATCATGACGCGGCCAAGCGGCGCGCGGGTGAGGGCGAGGTTGATCAGAAGGCCCACCGCGAACAGGGTGAAGGCGGCGAAATAGCGCGGCGTGTCGGCCGAGAAATCAACGCTGCCGATGGCACGGGCGGCGCGGGTGATCACAAAGCCCTCATCCCCGCGCGTATAGGCCCCGAAATAAAGGATCGTCAGGTAGCCTGCCTGCGCGAACATCAGTGTGACGATCATGAAGGACACGCCGCCTGTGCGCAGAGCCAGAACCCCGGTGGACAGGGCCACGACCCCGCCTGCCAGAAGGCCAAGCACCAGCGCGGGGGCGGCGGAGAGGCCGAATTGCTCGATCCCGAGGCCCGTGGCGTAAAGGCCAGCGGCAAAGAACAGCGCGTGGCCAAGGCTGAGAAGGCCGGTGTAGCCAAAGGCGATATTGTAGCCCATGGCAAAGACCGCCAGCACCATGATCCGGGCGATATTGGTCTGGTGATAGGGCGGCAGAATGAATTGTGCTACGAAAAGCAGCGCCAGAACGGCGAGGTGAAGGGTGAGGCTTTTTGTCATGGTTTCGCCCCGAAGAGGCCCTGCGGGCGGAACACTAGGACCATCGCCACGAAGAGCGTGGCGAGGATTTTCGCCAGCGTGGGCGAGAAGAAGACCGAGATCACCCCATCAGACAGTCCGATCACCAGTGCCGCCACAAGCGTGCCGCGCAGGGATCCAAGCCCGCCGATGATCACCACGATGAAAGAGAGCAAAAGCGGGTCATGCCCCATCAGGTAATGGGCCTGCTGGATCGGGACGATCAGCACGGCGGCAATGGCCGCAAGCCCCGCGCCAAGCGCGAAAACGCCCGCATAGACGCGGTCTACGTCGATGCCGAAGGCGCGGGCGGTGTCGCGGTCTAGCTGGGTGGCGCGCATCACCAGCCCGGCGCGGCTGCGCGTCATCAAAAGCCAGATGCCGAGCAACAGCACAATCGCCGCTAGCACCACCGCGACCTTATAGCCCGAATAGCCGAACCACGGCAGTTGCAGGCGCAGATCGAAGGGGGCGAGAACCGGGCGTGCATCGGGGCCGTAGAAAGTGAGGGCCGCCTGCTGGAAGATGTAGGACAGCCCGATGGTGGCGACGATCGTGGCCTCCGGGTCGTAGTTCAGCCGTTTGAGGATCAGCGTATCCGACAGGGCCGCGACCCCGCCCACGATCAGCGGGCAAAGGATCAGGGCTGCGGCAAAGCCAAGGGCGGGCGGGCCGGGGATTGCCTGGGTCACGAACCAAGCGGCGACTGCGCCGAGCATGAAGAACTCTCCATGCGCGACGTTGACGACGCGCATGACGCCGAACACAAGGCTGAGGCCGACGGCGGTCAGGGCCAGAACGGCGGCCATGACGGTGCCTTCCATCAGGGCCAAAAGGAGGAACGGGCCGAAATCCATAGATGCGCTGCGCCTTTTCGGGGGGTGGGTCGGGGGCGGGTTTGCGCCGCCCCCGGTTGGGGTGTCAGCCTTGTTGGGGGCTTAGAAAGACATCGTGGTGTAATCCACGTCGCTTTCGTACATCGTCTCGTCGATGGTGGTTTGATGAACGCGCATCAGCTTGCCGCCTTCGACCTTGGAGATATTCTGGCGGCCAAAGACCTGATGGGTCTTGCCGTTGAAGATCTTGGAGCCTTGCGGGTGGGCCTGACTTTCGCCCATCTCGGTCATCGCCTCGATGGCCTCGACCAGTTTCTGGCGGTCGGCGGTGGATTGATAGCCTGCGGCCTCCATCCCGGCCTTGATCGTGAACAGCGTCTCCCAGGTTGAGAACATATGCGCATAGGTTGCCACATCGCGCGCATCCGACAGGGACGCGCCGTTGTCATCCACCCCGACCGCGGCGCGGTAGAAGGTTTCATGCTCTGACGCATCGGCTTGTTTCACGCGGCAATGGCCTTCCCAGAAATGGGTCCCTTCGAGGAACTCCAGCCCCGGAGAGGCGGTGTCAACGGCCTCAAGACTGTCGATGAAGCCAAAGATCTCAGGCCGCGCGCCGGAGCCGTAGAACTCCCCCAACTCCTTGACGAAGGTCAGGACGGCGGGGCCGACCATGACGTGATAAAGCACTTCGGTATCGCGTGGGATCTGCGGCAGGTAGCGGGTGAACGAAGTCTCGGTCGGGGGAATGGCGATATGCTTGATGACCTGACCGCCCTGCGCCTCGACGGCGGCGGTGAAGTAATCGCGGTGATCATGGCCGAAGGCGTAATCGGGGAAGACCATCGTGACTTTCTTGCCAAGGTTCTGCGTGACCCAAGGCGCCATCGACGACACCTGCGCGCGCACATCGGTGATGCCCGGCTGCATCGTCCAGCGGTTCAGCTTGCCCGAGGCGACGTGATAGCCTTCGGAGCAGACGAGATAGGGGACTTTCAACTCGCCCGCGCGGGGGGCGGAGCCGATGACCACATGCGAGAAAAGCGGCCCGAAGATCGCGTCACATCCGGCCTGAGAGGCGAGCTTTTCCACGACTTCCGCGCCGCGCTTGGGGTCGGTGCC
>JAQWYA010000209.1 GCA_029254215.1 Pseudorhodobacter sp.
TAACCCATTGATTTATTGTCCAGGGTGCTCCGCTAAAATTACGCGCGTTGCGGCTAGCATCATCTTAGCTAAGTAAATTTTATTTTCAGGTCCGGGCATGGCGCGCATTGGAATTTCCAAAGCGATTGGAATTTCGGTGGGCAATTGTGCAAGAATATCACCAAGTCTGATCTGACCCTGCCCCGGGATTAGCCGTGCTTCGCGCGCGGTGTGCAACAACGTTTCGTTGGAATACTCTGGCATTACCATCGCATCACATAGATGGATAAACGGAAAGCGGCTCTGCTCGGCATTTGAAATGTCACTCAGACAGCTGGCAGAACGATCAAAGTGCAATGTATCAAGCAGAACACCGATCTGCGGATTATGCGTTCGCGTGACAATATCAAGCGCCGTGTTGAGGTTTGGCACATTTGTCCAAGGAAAGAACTCAAGCACTGGCGACATATTGAAACGCGCGGCGTTATCAGCGAATTGCGCCAGATTATCAGCGAGCCGATTGATGTCAGGATCATAGGGGGCCGTCACGATATGCTTGGCACCAAGTTCGGCCCCCGCCGCCAGAAACGGATCCAGTTCAGCGACGTCAAATTCTGGCGTCATCCGCACGAATTCGATGTCATTGACCGTAACACCCGTAGCGCGCATCGCCGCCAATGTATCGCGCATCATGTCCGGGTCGTCCATCAGCGGGTAGCCCGGCGTGGTTGGTGTGACCGCAATCAACCGTAGCCCGACAGAGGCGAAACCTGCATCCGCTGCGAGGTTGATCATGTCCGGCGGTGGCAAGTTCACGAATGTCAGATGTGCCAGTGAAATAGGTCGCATTACACCCTCTTGGCCGCGTGGCGACCCGCTATGAAGCCGAATGTCATAGCAGGGCCAAGGTTGATCCCCCCTGCCGGGTAGTGCCCGCCCATCACGCTCGCCATATCGGCGCCTGCTGCATATAATCCGTCAATCACGGTTCCGTCGGCGCGCAGCGCTTGTGCATTCCCGTTGGTCTTGAGGCCCGCAAAGGTGCCAAAACTCCCGGCAAGAACCCTCACCGCAAAGAACGGACCCTTTTCGATGGGGGTCACGCAGGGATTAGGGCGATTTTCGCTATCACCCTGAAGGCGGTTATACGCTGTGCTGCCCCGCCGAAAAGCTGGATCTTCACCGTGATTGGCCGCGGCATTGTAAGTGGCGAGCGTTGCCTGCAACCCGGCAGGATCAATCCCGCAAGCAGTCGCCAGTTCGGAAATCGTAGCCCCCGACTTGATATAACCAGATCGCAGATAGGGCCGCACAGGCAAAGGACTGGGTCGTGATATGCCCAAGCCATAGCGGCGCTGGAACTCTCTGGTGCAGATCAGCCATGACTGCGGCACTTGGCCTTCGGGCGTGGCCTCCAGCATGGCAGTGACGTAGTCGTGGTAGCCATTGCCTTCGTTGCAAAATCGCCGTCCGTTTTGCAACACACCGATGATCCCCGGTTTGCCGCGTTCAATAATATGTGGGAACAGGCGGGTCGTGCCATCGGGTTGAGGCACTTCGGACACGGGGCAATAAGCCGAAGCAGAGGCAAGCGAGGTGTCGAAAACGGCGCCAACGGATTCTGCCAAAGACGCCCCGCCTCCTGAGCTAAAAGGCGTTGCAAGCGTGCGTGGAGCGGTCGCGCTATGTGAAAGTGGGTCCAACCGAGCGGCGTCATGCGGTGCGCCCCCCGTCGCCAAAACCACCCCCCGCCGCCCCGCAATCCGAACGCCATCAGAGGTCACGCCTGTCACTCTCGTCCCTTCCTGTTCAAGCGCGGTGACAGTTACGCCCGTGCGTAATTCGACTCCCGCCGATCGAGCCGAAGCGATCAAGCGTGCGACCAGAGCATTGCCGTTACGAAGTTGCATTCCACGCCCATGCCGCACCAGATCAAAGAGATGGCGCGCGAACCGTTTGGTGACATAGGCGAAGGCCCGTGCCGAACGCGTCATGGTCATAAAGGCACGCAGATCCGCGCCCGCCTGAATGGTCATTCCCATGAACGCCGTTTCCGGCAAAGGCTGCCGAAGCAAGGTGATGTCTTTGCCCAGACGCCGCCCGTCAAAAGGCGCGGCAATCACTGACCGCCCACCTTGCCCTGCGCCCTCAAGCTGGCTGTATGTGTCGGGGATCTGCGTTCCGCTCTCGAATTGAAGGTCCGTTCGCTGTTGAAAAAAACCTACCATCTCGGGGGCGGTCCTCAGAAACGCGTCGATTTTCTCTGCATCGAAATTATTGCCCAAAACTGCGGCAAGATAGCGGCGTGGCGCGTCCAAATCCTCGATCCCGCCGTCCCGGATAGCCAACGGATTTCGCGGCGCCCACATCCATCCGCCCGACCATGCGGTCGTGCCTCCAAGCACCCGCGCTTTTTCGAGGACAACAACCTTCAAGCCGTTGTGTGCTGCAGTAACCGCCGCCGAAAGACCCGCAGCGCCGGAGCCGATCACCACAAGGTCAAACTCCTCTTGTTGGCGCATGTTAGCTCCATGAGTCCGGTTGATAGCCAATGACGACGGCGGCCAAAATCATGTCCGTTACCCGCTGTTTCAGAATGGCCTGACGAGGCTGCGCGAAGATAGAGGCTCCAAATGAGGCAGAGAAGGTAGCCCTGTTTGACACGTTGTAAAAGCTGAACGAACTGATCAGCCAATGAAGTTCAAGCGCATCCACGCCTTTTCGAAACACCCCTTTAGCCTTTCCACGGGCGCAAACCTCTTCAAGCTTGTCGATGATGGATCGGTTCAACTTGGGAACGATCTCCGACTTGCGCAGGTAGTCGCCGTTATGGATGTTTTCGATCATGACGAGGCGAATGAAGTGCGGCGCATTCGCATGCGCGTCAAAAGTTGCTTCGACCAGCCGTCGCAAAGCCTGCTCTGGTTCCAGCCCTCCCACGTCCAAAAGATCTTCGCTGCGGCGCAAGGAGCTGTAAACGCCTTCAAGGACCTTACAATACAGACCCTCCTTATCCCCGAAGTAGTAATAGATCATCCGCTTGGACGTTGAGGTCTTGCGCGCAATCTCGTTGATGTTCGCACCAGACAAACCATGTGCGGCAAACTCCTCGGTCGCTATCGCTAGGATGTTCTCTTTGACGGCCTCAGGGTCCTTTTTCCACGATGTCCTGCGTTTGTTATCCGTGTTTTCCGCGCCTCCATCCATGGTGCCTGCCTTCTGTGGTTCTCGATTCTGATCTTGGGATAGCATGAATTTAACCGCTGGGTACATTTAATTTGACAAATTAACCCAGAGGTACATAAAGGGACACGACCAACGAAACGAGGAGCGAATCGTTGGCTAGAGAACACCTAGGGAGGGCAGAGATGTCTCGGAAACTGATTGGCGCGATTGTTGCGCTTGGCCTAAGCGCGACCGTTGCAACCGCGCAGGACTACCCGACAAAAGAAATTCAAGGCATCATCCAATGGGGTGCCGGTGGCTCGACTGATACCGTCATGCGGTCCGTTACCCCCCATGCTGAGGCGGCTCTGGGTGGAACTGTCGTCATGCAGAACATGACCGGCGCCGTTGGGGCAATCGCGTTGAACTATGTTGTCGATGCCGAGGCTGACGGCTACACCCTGCTGATGGGCGCCGAAAACCCGATGCTCTATAAGATTATGGGCCTTGGCGACGAAGATTACTCTGCCTTCACCCCTATCAACCTGTTGGCCCGCGGCACACCTTTGCTGGTCGCCAATGTCAACGCGCCGTTTGATGACTATGCAGGCATGTTGGCCTACATCGCCGCGAACCCCGGCGAGTTGAAGATGGGGGCGACAGGTCCGGGCGGCCTTCCGTCGGTCATCACTGCCATGATGAACACTGTCGAAGGGAAACTGGACGTGATCGCAGTTCCTTACGATGGCGATGGCCCTGCGCTGACCGCCCTTCAGGGTGGTGCTATCGACGTGATGCCCGCCGTTTTGGGGGCCGCCATTGAAGGCGTTCGCGCTGGCAACATGAAGCCGCTTCTGGTGTTTGATACAAAGACCAACGCGACGCTTCCTGACGTACAGATCGCAACTGACGCAAATGCTGGCTACGCGACCTACCTGCCTTGGGGTCCCTTCTTCGGCGTATTTGCCAAGAATGGCACACCAGATAACGTGATCGCAGCATTGACCAGTGCCTATGCAACGGCTGCGGAAAACCCGGAGTTCGTTGACCTGATGAACGGTCGCGGTTTCACCATGATGAATATCAGCGGCGAGGAGGCCACTGACTTCCTCTCGAAGTGGCAGCAGGGTACGGCTTGGCTTCTCGATGACGCTGGTTTGACCAAAGCATCGCCCGCAGATTTCGGAATTGCGCGCCCAAGCAACTAATCGACATCAGACTGAAAGGGTCACCCTTTGGGGCGCCCGACCAAGGACGCCGCCCAGCCCACCGCGGGGCGGCGTCTTTTCTTTCCCGGGGGGAGCCGGGATTTCACACAGGGAGGAAGCGGATCATGGATCCCGAATTCAGAGGCGACATAGATCACCACGACGGCACATCGGACGCGCTTCCGGGCGGCTATGTCGAAAAGCGCCGACCAGGCGAACTTGGCTTTGCGATCTTTCTGACCTTGGCAAGCCTCGGCCTGCTCTACAGTGCCTATGGGATTTCCGGGTTCGAAGCGTTGTCTTCGCCGGGGTCAGTTCCGATGGCGACTACTACCGTTATGCTGATCTCTGCGCTTGTTGTCGCATGGCGCACCGCGAAACTCCCCAAAGTCGCGGGAGAAACCCTTTCGAAAGACATCCTGCCGGTGATGGTCATCATCTTCGTAGGATTTCTCATCCTGTTTGGCGTGTTATTGAAACCATTGGGGTTCCTGCCCACCTCAGCCCTGTTTCTTGTCGCAGCCATCAAACTTTTGTCCCGTAAAGGCTGGGGTTATTCGCTGACGATCGCCTTTTTGTCCTTGTTCGTGATTTGGCTGGTGTTCCGCATCGTCTTCACCGTCCTGCTGCCGGCAGGGATCGTCCCTGAGGCGGAATTCATCCAGTTTTTCCGAAATCTTCTTTCGGGAAAGGGCTGATCATGGAGATCCTCATTGCAATCCTGACGGTCTTCACCCAGCCGCAACTTCTGATCTTGGTCGGCATCGGCACCTTCGCAGGCATCTATATTGGCGCAATCCCCGGTCTGTCGGTCACAATGGCCGTCTCCATCCTGATTTCCTTCACCTTTTCATGGGAAGTGCTGCCAGCAATCTCGTTGATGGTTGGTATTTACATGGGCGGCGTCTATGGCGGCTCACGCACGGCAATTCTGCTCAACATCCCCGGCGCACCTTCTGCGATCGCCACCGCGATGGATGGCTACCCGATGGCGCAAAAGGGCGAAGCGGGCCAAGCCATCGGCGTTACCACTGTCATGTCGTTCTTTGGCGGTCTGATCGGCATTCTGGTGCTGGCATTGGCCGCGCCCTTCGTTTCGGAATTTGCGCTTACGTTCCAACCGCGTGACTACATGTTGCTGGCCGTGCTCGGCATTCTGCTCGTCGGTTCTCTCTCAACCGGCTCTCTGGTCAAGGGAATATTTGCGGGTGCCCTCGGCATTGCCATAGGGTCCGTCGGTCGCGACCCTCTGACGTTCACGGAACGCTTCACCTTTGATTTCAAACTCATGGAAGGCGGAATTTCCTTTATCGCTGTTATGATCGGCATGTTCGGCGTCTCGGAAGCGCTTCAACAGCTTCAGAACGTCAATATGAAATCCGTCCGGCAAAAGATTGATCGCATCGTGCCATCGTTCGGCACGATCAAGAAGTACCTGCCGCTCTCGCTGCAAACCTCTTCGATCGGAGTGATCATCGGCGCATTGCCCGGCACTGGCGGCGATATCGCAGCCCTGATGGCCTATGATCATGCAAAACGCGTGACAAAAAACCCAAAAGTGCCCTTCGGTCAGGGTGCTATGGAAGGCCTCGTCGCCCCAGAAACCGCCAATAACGCCGCCGTGGGCGGGGCTTTCATCCCCATGATGACGCTTGGCATTCCGGGGGATGCGGTAACAGCGATCATGATTGGCGCGCTGTTCATTCACGGGCTGAACCCCGGACCAATGCTGATGATCGATCAACCCGACATGTTCTGGTTCATCGTCGGCGCGCTGCTGACGGCAAACTTCTTCATGCTGATCTTTGGACTGACGGGCATCAAGACCTTTACAAAGATCGTGGAAATGCCCCGCTCGATCATCATTCCGCTGATCCTGCTGTTGTCGATTGTCGGGGCCTATGCGGTGAACACCTCAATCACCGATGTCTACTGGATGCTCGGCTTTGGTGTCTTTGGCTACTTCATGCGCCACTACGGTTACCCGCTTGGGCCCGTCATTCTGGGTGTGATCCTGTCGCGCCTGCTGGACGACAACTGGCGCCGGGCGATCATTTCCGAGCGCGAAGACCTCGGGCGCTTCTTCGAAGGCATTTTCACCAGCCCGCTGTCTCTGGTTCTATTCGTATCGGTCATTTTGATCTTTGTCAGCCAGACGCCGATCTGGACGGCCCTAAAACGTCGCCTTTTTGGAGGGGAAACATTATGAACGTCGCGGCACCCAAGATCGTGAAACTTGGCCTTATCGGAGACAACATCACCCGGTCAAAGTCTCCGCGCCTTCACCGGACGGCGGGTCGGCTGGTGGGACTGGACGTCACCTATGACCGCCTGATCCCGAAAGACATGGGGCTGTCGTTCGACGAGGTTTTTGAACAGGCGCGCGTTTCGGGCTATCGCGGCATCAACATTACCTACCCCTACAAAGAAATCGTGACATCAAGGGTGACCGTGGCGGACCCGTTAGTGCGGGCAATTGGCGCGGTGAATACGGTTGTGTTCGATGCCGACGGCCCCAAGGGCTTCAATACCGACTATAGCGGCTTCATGAATGCCTATCGGTCGGTGCGTCCGGCCAAGTCACCCGGTGTGGTCTGCTTGATCGGGACGGGTGGTGTCGGCAAAGCCGTTGCCTTTGGCCTGATTGGGTTGGGCGCGCAGACCATTCGATGCGTTGACCTCGACCCTGCAAAGGCGAACAGTCTTGCCGACGCCTTGGCGGCCCTCGGGTCCGAAACGAAGATCGAAGTCTTCGACGACGCAGCAACCGCCGCGGCAGGTGCGGACGGGATCATCAATTGCACGCCGCTGGGCATGGTTGGCATCGGCGGAACGCCCTTGGCCGCTGAAGCAATGCGGGGCGCCGCTTGGGTCTTTGATGCGGTCTATACGCCCGTCGACACGCCGTTTTTGCAGGATGCCGCCCGCGAGGGCCTCACTGTGATTTCGGGCTATGAGTTGTTTTTCGGCCAAGGCGTTGGTGCCTGGAGGATCTTCACCGGGATCGAAATTGACAGCGCAGCACTTCGCGCCGCTATTCAAGGGGATGAGATATGAAAACCTCCATCGCGACGGTGTCCATCTCGGGCAATCTTTTGGAGAAGCTGGAAGCCATCGCCGTCGCTGGCTTTGACGGTATCGAGATTTTCGAGCAAGATTTCATTGCCCATGATGGCAACCCGCGCGAGGTTGGCGATCTGATCCGCTCCATGGGGTTGGAGATCACGCTTTTTCAACCGTTTCGGGATTTTGAGGGGTTGCCCCCTCCGCTGCGGGCCAAGGCTTTTGATCGCGCGGAACGCAAATTCGATCTGATGCAAGAACTGGGCACCGATCTTGTTCTGGTCTGTTCCAGCTGCCACCCGCAAGCGCTTGGCGGGATTGACCGCGCGGCTGCTGATTTTGCAGAACTGGGCGACCGCGCCGCCAAGCGGGGTCTGCGCGTCGGATACGAGGCCCTTGCCTGGGGTAAGCATGTCAACGACCACCGCGACGCCTGGGAAATTGTCCGACGCGCCGACCACGCAAATGTCGGCCTGATCCTCGACAGTTTCCACACGCTCGCCCGCAAGATCGACCCCGAAACGATCCGGCGTATTCCCGGCGACAAGATCTTCTTCGTGCAACTGGCAGATGCCCCGAAGATCGACATGGATCTTCTGTATTGGTCGCGTCATTTCCGAAATATGCCCGGCGAAGGCGATCTGGCGCTGACCGATTTCATGCGGGCCGTTATGGCCACGGGCTATGCAGGCCCCATTTCGCTTGAAATCTTCAACGATCAGTTTCGCGGAGGGCAACCCAAGACGATCGCAAAAGATGGTCACCGTTCGCTTGTGGCTTTGATGGATGATGTCTGGCGCGCTGAACCCGCCGCGGCCCAGACTGGGCCAGAGATGCCCGCGCGGGCCACGGTCGGCGGGGTTTCCTTCGTGGAATTCGCGACCCAGGGCACCGAAGCCGACACGTTCGAGGCCATGCTCAAGACCCTCGGCTTCCGGCATTCCGGCAACCACATCGCTAAGAAACTGGCGCTCTGGACCCAAGGGGATATTCGGATCGTCGTGAACCGGGAAACGACCGGCTATGCCAGCAGCGCCTACGCGATGCATGGCACGACCGTTTGCGATATTGGCCTTTCCGTGGGTGATGCCGGCAAAGCCGTGGATCGTGCCCAACATCTTGGCGCTGCCCCCTTCAAACAGCCGATCGGCCCCGGCGAACTTGATATTCCTGCGATCCGGGGCCTCAGCGGCAGCGTTTTGCACTTCGTCGATGAAACCTCGGGACTGAAGAACGTCTGGGAGGTCGAATTCACGCAAAACGCCGATGAGGCTTCAGATGCCGGCCTGAAGCGGATCGACCACTTGGCCCAAACCATGAGCTATGACGAAATGCTCAGTTGGTCGCTGTTCTATACGACATTGTTTAATACGCAGAAATCACCGATGGTCGATGTGGTCGATCCGGATGGTCTTGTGCGAAGCCAAGCCCTTGAAACGCCAGATGGCGCGTTTCGCATCACCCTGAACGGCCCTGAAACGCACCGTACGATGGCAGGAGGGTTTCTGGCCGACAGCTTTGGCGCATCCGTCCAGCACATCGCATTGGCCAGCGACGATATCTTCACCAGCAGCGCCGCGATGGCCGCGAAGGGCTTCAAACCCTTGCCGCTTTCGGACAATTATTATGCCGACCTCGCCGCCCGTTTCGATCTTGATCCGGAGATTCTGGCGCGGCTGAAAGCTGGCAATATTCTTTATGATGAGGATGCCAACGGGTCTTTCTACCAATTCTACTCCAGACCCTACGCAGGCGGCATGTTCGTTGAAATCGTGCAGCGGAAGGATGGCTACTCTGGTTATGGCGCCCCAAACGCACCATTCCGGATCGCCGCGCAAAAACGTCTGATGCGCCAAAAAGGAATGCCAAGGGAGTAACGGCTACGCCAATTCACCCGCACAAGACCGTAGGCAGTCCGACAGCAGGCTTCTCTCCACACTCAGCGGGGCGGAGCGTGACACGCTGATACCAACTGGCCCCGACAGAAGGGGCGAGGCGAGATTGACAGCAACCAAGGTTCCGAGCCGTAATTCCTCGGCGACTACTCCGCGAGAGATAAACCAAAGCATATCCGAAGACTGCACGATCTTTCGCCCAACCGGGAGGGCGACAGTTTCGAAATCGCCGCGCATTTCGGGCAGCCCGATGCTGGACAGGTATCGGTCCACCGTCGCGAAAATGACGGCCCCTTTCGGTGGCAAGACAAGCGGAAAGCGACCGATCCCCTGTTCGGGCAACGGGGTTGCCAAGATCGGATGGTCGGGGCGGCAAACCACCACGACATCTTCGATGTAAAGCTGTTGAAACGTCACCCCGGAAGCGGTTTTCCCCTCTGGCATCCGGCCGACCACCAGATCAAGCGAGCCATCGCGAAGCTGGTTGAAAAGCAGCCAGTTCGGGCCGGTCAAGATATGCAGTCGCACGCGCGGCGCCTCGCGGCGAAACAGCAAGGCAGCGCGGGGCAAAAGATCGGTAGAAGCTGTCGGCAGGGCACCGACTGACAAGCGAACCGACGCGCCCCCATCCTTGGCCAAGCGGTCATGCCCGCGCATAAGCTCGGTCATCGAGGCGGCGGCATGGCTTTGAAATATTCGGCCTGCTTCGTTCAGCCTCAAGCCGCGCCCAACCCGGTCGAAAAGCGCCGTGCCCAGCATCTCCTCCAATTCCTTCAGGCTGCGCGACACCGCAGGCTGCGTCACATGGAGCCGGCCGGCGGCAATCGACACGCTTTCAACGCGCGCGATTTCAAGAAAGCACCGCAGGTGCCGGAGGCGGAGTTGAGCATCCCAATTCATAACTGATAGGTTATCAGTTTTCCCATAAACATCAATATTCAGAGGAAAAACGAACAGATAGGGTCCGCCAGACCACAAACCATCAGGAGCTCTCCATGTTGGACGACCGCTTTGACCAAGGGATGCGAACGCGCCGCTCTGTGCTCGGCGATGCGCATGTAAACAAAGCCGAAGCCTCGAAAACCGATTTCGACAGCGCATTTCAAACTCTGATCACGGAAGGGGCATGGGGGACGGTCTGGGCCTCGGACGCGATCACGAAACGCGAGCGATCAATGATCACCCTGGCCTTGCTCGCGGCCACCAAGAATTTTGACGAAATCCCGATGCACATTCGCGCAACCGCCAGAACGGGCGCATCAAAGCAGGATGTCATCGAAGCCTTTCAACATGTCGCGATCTACGCAGGCGTTCCTGCCGCCAATCACGCAATCAAGCTGGCCAAACAAACCTATGCCGAGATGGAGGAGCAAGACCAATGACAATCAGGGACCTCATGCAACGGGATCGCGAATGGCATCCCCCGGCCTTCACGAAGGACTACAAGACCAGCATTGCCCGTTCCCCTCGCAACGCGCTCCTGTCGCTTCAGTCCTCAGACAGCGAATTGACGGGCCCGACGTTCGGCCACTCTGATTTCGATCCGCTGGATAACGATCTGATCCGCAACTATGCGAAATCGGGTGATCCGATCGGTGAGCGGACCATTGTTCATGGGCGGGTGCTGGATGAAAACGGCCGTCCCGTCCCAAAGACGCTCGTCGAAATCTGGCAGGCGAACGCAGGTGGCCGCTACCGGCACAAGAAAGACAGCTACTTGGCTCCGATCGATCCGAATTTTGGCGGTTGCGGGCGCACGCTGACGGACGACAACGGCTATTATGTCTTTCGCACCGTCAAACCCGGCGCATACCCGTGGCGCAACTGGGTCAACAACTGGCGCCCTGCACATATCCACGTGTCGGTATTCGGCACTGCCTTCGCGCAGCGGCTGATTACGCAGATGTATTTTGAAGGCGACCCGCTCATAGCGAAATGCCCGATCATCAAAACCATCCCCGACCAGCGGGCCATCGACCAGCTTGTTGCGACTCTCGATCTGAATTCAACCATTCCGCTCGACAGTATCGCCTACAAGTTCGACATCGTACTGCGCGGGCATCGCTCGACCTTCTTTGAAAACCGGCCGGAGGGGAACTGACCATGGTACAGGCATTGAATTATCTCAAGGAATCTGCGTCTCAA